>JBGAWT010000289.1:0-2779 GCA_044227445.1 Bdellovibrionia bacterium
TGGAACAAAGCTTTAGGAAAGCTCCGTTATATCCATTTAACTATGGGACCGCCTCGAAAGAGGCTTCCCGTTTATCAGACCTAAGAAGGAGCGTCTAGCTGCGAGAGGAGGAGTGACGACGAGCGGACTTCGTAGTGGCTGGCACGCGCGTTTTGGCTTCGATAGCCAAGAAAAGCCTCGGATCGCGAGCGAACTGCCCTTTCCTGATTTCGAAATGAAGATGGGGCCCAAAAGAAGTTCCGGTCGATCCGCTCAAAGAAATCCGATCGCCCTTCTTGACCCACTGGCCTTGGCGGACGATCAACCGCGAATTGTGGGCGTAGATCGTTGAGTACCCCACCTTATCCTTGATCACGACGAGCTTTCCGTAGCCTTTGATCTTGTCGCCCGCGTAAATGACCCGACCCGCGTGCGCTGCAAAAACAGGTGTTCCCGTTGGAGCCCTCAGATCCAAGCCCTCGTGGAATCGCCCTTTCATCCTTCGTCCAAACTCCGAAGTGATCGTCACTTGTCTCAATGGCCACGAAAAATGATCCACACCTACTCCGGGCATGAGCGCAGCCTGTGAGCTTTGAACTTCGTCTTGAGACGCCGCAAGCTCCCGCTTGGGCAGACTTCGCGAGCGAGAGCTGAGATCATCAAAAAGTCCCTGGTGCTCTTGGGGAGCGCGCTTGACGGATGAACACCCGGATGCCGCCACCAGATAAGCAAGGCCCCAACCTAACGCCGCGATGATCCAGCTAGCCGCCCGGGTTGAACGCATCGAGCCTCCTCCATGAGGCCAACGTGGTGTAATCCGTTGCATCGAGTTTTAAGGGCGTAAGCGACGCATACCCTTCTTCGACGAGGTGACAATCCGTGTCCGCTTCTTTCTTGTAGCCGCGGTACTGACCGCCAACCCAAAAATAATCTTTTCCGCGATGATCGCGACGCTTCAAGATCGCGCCGTCGTAATACCGAAATCCCTGTCGCGCCAGCCGTATGCCCTTGATCTTGGCCTTAGGGAGATCAGGAACATTGAGATTGAGCAGCGTGTGCGGGGGCAGCGCCTTGAGCTTGATCTGTTTGATGAGCGAAACCGCCATGTGAGCGGCCGCCGCGTAATTGAGTTTATTTTCTGGCCTTGGGCGATGGAAATCCACTGCCAAGCTCACAGCAAGCGAAGGAATACCTAAGATGCTCGCTTCGCGGGCCGCGGAGACCGTGCCCGAATAATAAACATCCTGCCCCAGGTTGGCTCCGCGATTGGTCCCCGAGACTACCAAATCGGGTTTACCTTTGATGACTTGCTTAATCCCAAGATAGACGCAATCCGCCGGACTTCCGTTTACCCCGAAAAAACGCTCCTGCATCGGGACAAGCCTCAAAGGCTTATGCAGCGTCAGCGAATGTCCGGTGGTGCTTTTTTCTTCCAGCGGCGCGACAACCCATACCTGCCCGATCTTGCGCAAAGCTTCGTACAAAGCTCGGATACCGGGAGCATGAACACCGTCATCATTTGAGAGGAGGATCCGCATCTTGATCTAAGTTTAACCAAGAACGGCAGTTTGCACCACTTTACCGAAGCAGAGGATCGCGGGATGACGCTTTGCGTTCTAAATCTAAATTACGCTTCTCGCCATCGGCGGTGTTCACGCTCGTGTAAACGCAACGAATGCCCTGTTCCTCGAGCTTGGCGCAGGCTCCCACGAGAATCGAATGCCCCAGGAAGATCGCTGTGATTCCGGACAAGGGACCCGCATAAACGTCTTTGCTCAGTGCAACCGCGGCATCGCCGTGCACTCCTCCTAGATCCACGACTTGGTCAGCGACCTCAAAAAGTTTTTTCCCACTAGCATGGCGAGATGTCCCTTTTTTGCTGTGCTCAAGACTGGTGAACGCCACCACCTGCATCTTGAGTCGTTTGGCCTCAAGCGCGACGTCAACCACAGCGGCGTTGATCCCGGACTGCGATGCGATCCAAAGCATCTCTCCCTTGCGGGGCTCGGCGCGCCTGAGAAGAGAATTAGCCGCCTCGGGAGTCCGCTCAAAAACCCGAACGAGCTGGGGCCCCGAGGAAGGCAGCAGCGCTTCCGAAACAACGGGAATCAAAAAGTTTGGCCCGCCCGCGCGATGATACATCTCCAGAGCGAAGAGCGAAGAATGTCCGCTGCCGAAGACGAAAAGAGTCTGGCCAGAAAAAACGTTTTTTACGATCTGTTCGGTGAGAGAAGCAAGAACAGGCTCGTTGCGCGCGAGCATCTCCTCGAGATGCGGAAGGACTTGCTGAGAGTAGCGCTTCCAATCGGGCATTTTCTTGTTTGCCGCAACGGGTTTTCCCATCTCTCCATCATGCGCCATTCCTCATTTATTGACAAACTGAGAGGCCTGGGCTTCCAGAGATCCAAAGGCACTGCCCGTGAGATTGATCGTGATTTCGGGAAAACCCATCGTCGGTCCGGTTGTGGGAACATAGCCGGCGTTGAGCTTGACGCGCCAGCAACGCGACACGCTTTGGAAGAGCAAGCCTACTCCCATGGACTGAAACACGTAGTTGGAAAGGTCGTAGTTCACGCTCGCAGATGGCATGATGAAGTCATTGATCGAAAACGTAGCGCCTAGCGACACTGACCGCGCGTTAACTGTACCGTCGTTCAGGAAGCTTGCCGTGAAACTTCGGTCAAAATCCAAGATCCTCTGCTTCTTGACCCTCTCCATGACATAGCTCGCTGAGAATCGGAAGGTATTGGCTGGATTGGTCGAGAGAGTGGGCTGCGTGTATTCGTACCCTTTCGATACC
>JBGAWT010000290.1:0-1890 GCA_044227445.1 Bdellovibrionia bacterium
GTGCGGCAAAACTCGATGTGCTGCGCTGGAGTGAGCGCAAAAGGATCGCGCTCGGAGCGAATTCCGAAGTGCACCCAGTCCGTGGCCTTGGGTTCTTTTGAAGGAAGCTGAGAGGTAATTTCGTCATCAAGCTCGACGGAGAGCCTTTGCTTCCAGGTCGGTGCCGCGTAGGGTCTGGACTGAAGCCCTGCGTGTTGAGCTTCCTTGGCGCGACGAACCGCTCGGTGAGCGGCGTCCTTGAGCGCCTGAGGCTCAAGATTGTCCGTGGCTTCCTCAAAAAGAGAAAATCCGTCGTAGATCCTCAAGACCACTCCCGCAGAGCGCGTCTCGGAGATCTGCGTTTGCTTGAGGTTTGCCGAAAACGTCGTCGCCGCCTTGGACTCGTAGAAAATCGACGCATACCACTGGGGTTGCGCCTGCAGCTCTTTGAGCAAGGGCTCGAGTCGGGATTTAAGGGAACTAGACTCTGGGCTTAAAGGCGCTCTGGCGAGCTTTGCGGCGGTCATCGTAGCCAAGAATAGCGCTACTCCTTGAGGTAGGCCAGACCATCTTCCTCATCTTGAATCAGCAGCTCGCGATACCCCCCGATGAGCTTCCCGTCAGCGTAGATCTGAGGCATGGTTTTCATTCCCGAGCGCTGAAAAAGCTCATCCCAGGTGGCGTCATCGGACATAGGAACGCGAATCTCTTGAAAGGCAATGCCACGTCGGCTGAGAAGACGTTTTGCCGCTTCGCAGTATGAACAATAATCCATGGTGTAGATGACAACGACAGACCCCACGCAGAGGTAGGCTAGAAGTTTGCCGTTTTTTTAGCAAAAGGGAATTTCTACCTCTTTGCAGTAAATACTCGCGTTTTTGCCAGCCAGCCCAGCACTGCCAACGCCAGACCCGTCGCTCCTACTTTGAGCCCGATGTCGGGCAATCCGAGCTTCGGCCAAACAAAATCGGTCGAAATCACGACAAGCGAGCCCATGAACGTAGCCATGACGAAAAAGTCCAACCACGAAAGGCGATGCGCAGCCTTACCGCTCTCCTTCCAGCGCTTAAAGCGCGTGAGAAGCAAAAGACCCGGAACGGCAAGCAGCATGGAGAAGACGAAAAACCCGCTCCATCCCATGGCCTTGGCAAGCGAACCGGCAGGCGCAATCAGGATCACTCGGGTAAACGCCGTCAGGCTCGAGAGCAGCGCATACTGAGTGCCAGTGAATTGCTTGCTCGACACGCTCATCATGAAGCCCACGATAGCGGTCGATCCCATTCCCATCATGAAGTTGTCCGCCACGAGCACGGAAATCATGAGCGGCTGATTGTGACCCGCTAGCGCTAAGAGAACGAACAACCCCCCGCCTAGAGTCTGCGCCACGCCAAAGATCCAAAGCGCCGATTGCACGCCTAAGCGCACCATGAGCGCGCCACCTGCGAGCGTTCCTGCGATAGTCGCGATGAGCCCCGTGACTTTGGAAAATGCCGCGATCTGGATTTTCTCAAAACCCAACTCAAGCAAAAACACGGTAGTGAGGGCCGTGGCCATGAGCGTGGGCAATTTATAGAGCATCACGAAGGCCAGGATTTCCATGGCGCTATCGCGCTTAAAGAAATCGGCGAAGGGTTCGATCACGCGCTCCTTGAAGCCGACGTATTTTTTGGCCTCCGCCTTAGGTTCTTCGATCCACAGTACGGTGAGCATCCCGACTCCGGTGATCGCTGCCATGATCAGGTAAACCGATTTCCAAGGGAGGGTGGTCGAAAGGGCCAATGCCGCCGCCCCCGAGACGAGTAACGCAAGCCGGTAGCCCGTAAGAAAGACGCTGCTTCCGGGACCGATTTCGTCTTTAGTGAGGAGCTCCGTTCGGAGTGCATCGAGCACGATGTCTTGGCTGGCGCTGAA
>JBGAWT010000290.1:1927-2770 GCA_044227445.1 Bdellovibrionia bacterium
CGCCACGCCAGCGAAGATGCTGATATCGACCACCGGGTCACAAAAAGCCAGTGCCGCAAGCGACGCGGCCAAGCCTGCCTGCATGACGAGGGCCCATCCTCGCCTGCGTCCCAAAAAGGGCGGCGCATACGAATCGAGCAGGGGCGCCCACAAGAATTTGAGCGCGTACGGAAGACCGATGAGCGCGAAGCGCCCGATGGTCGCGAGATCGACCTTCCCGTCTTTCATCCAAGCTTGGATGGTACTTCCTCCGGCGGTGAGCATGAGTGGAAGACCTGAGGAAAAGCCGAGCAAGAAAACTGCTGCGATGCGTTTGCTCGCAAAGATCTTGAGAATAGATTTCATCCTTATAAGGGTAGCAGAATTGGGTTAATTTGCTCGCATGGGACACGGACTCAAGAACTACCAACACCCCGATCGCTTTGGCCAAATGCTGGGCTACCAAGTCGTGGGGGTGGATCGCGACGCTAAGAGCGCAGAGACCTCGCTAGAGATTCGTGAGGATCATCTATCGCCGGCGGGTCGAGTGCATGGGGGAGTCGTCTCGGCGTTCTTTGACTTCGCGTTTGGGGCAGCGACGTTCACGACCTTGGGGGAGCGGGACTTTTGCTCCACCGTGGAGCTGAAGGTCAATTACCTGCGCCCCATCGAGCGCGGCGATCACTTGGTTGCTAAGACCCAAGTCGTTTTTAGAGGTAAGCGCATCTGCGTGCTGCAGGGCATGATGTACCGAAACGGCTTGCCCGAGCCCGTGGCGATGGCCACAGCGACGTTTAATGTAGTGAGCGCGGGGTAAGTAACGAGTCAACTCGCTTTCAGCAGACCAATCGTCTGTTGAAGGCC
>JBGAWT010000291.1:0-2742 GCA_044227445.1 Bdellovibrionia bacterium
GGCATAGCGGTTCTCAGTAAGAACGACGTCCTTCTACCGACCGTAGGAAGAGACATATTGGGGATGAGTTTGAATTCCTATTTCAGTAATGCCGTGCAGGTCCCGATTGTGGAGAGCACCCAACCCAAGCAAGAGATCGATTTGGGCAATGGTTTCCGCATCTCCGTCTCGGGCCGAGCTTCGACGGCTCAAGTTTATTTCTCCTCCAAGCGCCTAGCCGCGACTCTCATGGAGGATGCTTTTGGATTTCCCTACATGATCGTCATTCCAGAGAAGGTCTGGAAACTCTTTGGCGCTGAAAAGGATTCGCGAGGATACCTGCAAGCCATCGCCGTGGTCGCTCACGAGCTGAGGCATCTGATCGATTTGAGGGACAGTTACCCCTATGCCCCGCGCAAAGATATTTTCGAAATTCAGCGGCAGATACATAAAAAAACGGACGAAAATATCGCTTTTTTTAAAGAGAACTCCGATTTCAAAACTCTTGTTTCGAAGGTCGCTAGAGAAAATAAGTTGGAATTGGTGGAATCAGAAGTAGCTCAGGTCCTCATCAATCGTTACCACGAAGGCGCGCAATCCGTTGAAGCCACCGTGATGAAGGAAACTGAGAAAAGAGCCTACACGGACCACCTCAAATTTGCGCAAGAAGTTCTCGGATTGTCTTTTGATGAAGTCGCTACCCAATTGGGCTGGAAGCCAGGGCTTTGCTTTGGAGTTGGTGGGATCAGGCCGTTGGGTGGGACCTCGATGCGCGACGTTTCGAACGAATGGATCAATTCATGGACCAACAAGGGTTCGACTCTATCGCTTGAGCAGTGCGTGTTCATGGAGAGCCTTCGCTCAAGGAGATAGGTCTCTGTAGTGGATCTTTTTAGTCTTGTATTGCCTGTCACATGTGTTAAGGACCGCCCGCTATGACAAAAAGATCCGCATTTCTCGTGGTGATTTCGCTGAGTTCCGCCCTTGCGTTTGCGCAGGATGGCGGTGTTGCAGAGACAAATCCCGACTCCTACGTGCAGCTCGCCAGGCAGCGTTGCGAGGCAATCGCCACGGAGATGGCCGATGATTACTACGGCAACGAGATCGCAGCCGCTCGCAAGGAGTTTGATCGATTCCTGCGTCAGCTGACTAAGGACGAAAAGGAAGTCATCCGTTCCACCATCGCCCTTCAGCGCGAATTCGTTGGGTACATGGACGAGATCAACAAAGCGCACGCCGAACTCAAGCAATCCAACGTCGAGTTAGAAGACGCCCGAAAAAAATACAGGGATTCGAACTACGGCGACGCGGAGTCCGCGAACTTTCAGGCCGCCTTGCGAAAGAACGACGCGATTGTTCAAAAGATCGAAAAGAATGAAGCTGAGCGCGCCGCCATACAGCCCAAAGTCGTCGAGATGCGCTACAAGGCTGAGAATTACTTGTACTCGCTTCTTCGCAAACAGAAATCGCCAAAGCTCTCAGGATTGACGGCCGTCTACTACACCTATCAAACCGAGCAAGCTCGAGAAATTCGCCAACAAGATATCCAGCAACGTGTGGAAAGCTCGCCGCGGACCTTCTTTTTTCTTCATCTCGAAATGCCTAAGAAAGACGGGGAGTATCAGATTTATCTGACCCTGAATTTCGACAAGCCCGAGACTTATGAGCTTCGAAAGGTCGTCTCCGAGCAAACCTTGACTGAGACGGTTGTTTTTAATCGACTCTTCAAGGCCTACCCGAATTGCGACCTGATTTGGGAGCGCCCCAATGCACCTGTGTGGGAGCGTAATTCATCGCAATATCGAAAGCACATGGATCCTAAAGTCGTCGATCGGCCGCTCAAGGTGGACGCTGATCTTTAGGTACTGGCCGAAGGGTTTCGGGCCGCCTGCTTAGGGGCTCGGTCATTTGTAAGCCTAAATGGAGCCAGCTGTTGCCCTAGAAAAGACTCTGGGAGCATCTGACCGTCTGCGAGTCCCGGATTCGAATTGAAATTCCGATTCGATGGACAAAAATAGGATCCAAACACCCAATCCCAAACAGAAAGTACCCCTCCATAGTTGCTATTGCCTTCTGCAAGTAAGGGGGAATGGTGCCAACGGTGAAGCTCAGGCGTACTGAATATGCGATTCAGCCAGCGGGTTCTGAAGTCGACATTACAATGTTGCAGCCACCCAAAGCACGTCGTTACTCCTCCATAAATCAAAAACACATCCGCGCCGCAGCCCAAGAGGATGAGTGGGGTTGCTTGAAACAAACCCAACGCAGTGAACTCCAGTAGGTGAAATCGTGTCGCATTGAACCAGTAGAGGCGCGGAGCGCCGTGATGAATCGCATGAAAGCGCCACAGTGCGCTGACCTCATGTGCGATCCGGTGGTACAGGTAATGACCGAGCTCCGATACTAGCAACGCAAAGATGACCTGCACCGCTAAAGGCAACTCGTTCGGCCATGCTCTGCCGTCAGTCATGAGCGCGATCCGGCTGGCCAGGAATACTACGATCGTGCTGGTGAAAAAGTATCGTCCCACAATCGCGCTTTGAAACCAGTTTGTGACCAAGAAGGTTGCGTCGGCCGGCGTGTCTCCGCGCGACCGATTCCATTCGACTCGGTAGGGGATCAGGCGCTCGAGCGCAGTAAGGGATGAAGCCACTGGCACAATGGCCACGAGATATTCAACCAAGTCGGCGATGGACCTGCTCAATCCAAGACGGCTAGCTACTTCCCAATGTACAGACGCAAGACCGACCAAAACTGGCCAAG
>JBGAWT010000020.1:0-23355 GCA_044227445.1 Bdellovibrionia bacterium
GCGTCCTGGCACCGCTCCGGGGCTCCCGCAGCGCCAGACGGGTACGATGCACGTTCAAACTGCGCTTCCGCGCCAAAGCCCTCAGCCCAAGCAATCGCGACCGCCAGTGGACCTCTCGAAGTTCAAGGGCCTGGCAGTTACCGCAGCTGCTGCGGCGGCTCTGATCTTCGCTCCTAAGCTTGGATTCGAGATTCCCGGAATTTCGCCGCTGCTTGCGCGTTACACAGGCATCGGAGAGGCTCAATTGGACCGCACAACGGCGTCCGCCAAGCCACGAGTTAAAGATGAGGAGCCCGTGCCGACTCAGCCTCAGAAGCAGCCCGAGGCGGCGGGAGAGCGCAAGATCCTCCTACACATTCAAGTCGTTCCGGGTTGCGGGGGCACGATCACGCTCAATGGCAAGGCGGTTCAATCCTCAGGTGACGGGATGATGGAAGTGCCGCTCGATACGATGATCGAGCTGTCGGTGGATCGCCCAGGCTTTAAGCCCATGCGCAAGGAATTCACCCTGCGCTCGCGCGACTATGGCGCTTTGAGAGAAGCTCAGATCACGGAGAACTTGGAGCCTCTGCGCGGAGGCGGCCTGACGCTTAAGTCACGCCCTACCGCTGACGTCATCGTGTTCTCCAAAGACGGATGCAGCTGGAGGACCACAGGTCCGCTGCAAAACGAGCGGCTTCCCATTGGCGAGTATCGCATTCATCTGTCGAATACCGTTTTGGGTGCTGAGCGAGACGTGACTCTGCGCGTAGAAGCGGACCGGATCCAAGAGCTTGAAATCCCGCTCGTATTCAAAAACTGAGCGACGCCGCGAAGTGTCTCCGAAAGAAGCTCAACGAGGTCCTTTCTCGTAGTTCCCGTTGACAACTTTTCGAACCTCTACCAAGCTCGGAGCCATGAAAAAAATCCTACTCTCTTTGTGCCTGGTGATGGGCGTCGCTTCGAGCGCGCGCGCGGACTTTGGATATTATGAGCAGTTTCTTTTTCAATCCAGCTTGGATTGTAAGACGGATCCCAAGAGTTGGGAGTGGACGCCCTTTGAGGCGCTCGAGAGCTATCCGGATGTCGATCTTGGAAAAGACAGCCAAGGCAGACCGCTTTCGGCTCAAGTGAGGCTGCAGCTTTTTCCGGATGGTTTCTTTTTCCTGCACTACCAAGAGATCGCGCTGACAAAACAGGTAAGCCCAGCGGTCACTGAGAATGAGGTTCAGTTCGAAAAGAAAATCACCGGACGATGGAGCGTTTGCGACAATCAGCTCATCGTTTCAGATCTGGCAACCGGTTTGCCTGGCGAAGCAAGCATCTATGACAAGATTGAAAAAGTCGTCGTTCTGAAGCTCAACAAGGTCATTCACGACGAGCGCATGAAGGGCCAAGAGATCACCCTTGGATATTTCAAGAGCAATAGGGGCCCTAACGGCCAATCGATGTATCAGTTCTGCGGGGTCGATCCCTTCAAAGCGCCCTAAGATCACTTTTTAGAGAAGAAATGATTAAAGATGATGCCTAGGCGATTGCGCCAGGCAATCCAGCTATGGGTCGACGGGTATTCCCGAAGCAGGATCTTGCATCCGGCTTCCTTGCCGACTTCTGCGACCTTGCGATTGCCTTCGATCATGCCAGTGGTTTCGTAGGTTCCGACATCCGCGTAAAGCTTAGGCGCCGAAGCTCCCCGCTTGCGGAGCAGAGAAAGAATCGTGTCGGACTCATACCAAAAGGACCCGGATTCCGAAGCCGCGTTTCCAAAAACCTCTGGATTTCGAAGAGCCGCGTAGAAAGTGATCATCCCACCTAGCGAAGGGCCCATGAGCAGCCTGCTCTGTGCGTTTCCACCCGTGGTAGGAAACTTATTTTCGATCGTCGAAACCACTGTATTCACCAAGAACGCGACATAGTCATCCGAGTAGGCGTACTCCTTCGTGCGGTCTAGCGGCGGAATGAAAACGGCGGTGAGCGACGGCATGCCATCGCGTCCCGAAATATTGGCGAGCAGGTGCTCAACCCCCGTTTGATTCAGATAGTCGCCACCATCCTGGAAGTAGATCGTCACGCTCTTTTCCACCTCTCCCGGCGGCGAGAGCACAATCAAAGGCCGTTCTTTCTTAGTCACGGGATCGATCACCTGAAGCGTGGTCTTCACCATGGGCTTGCGGTCGGAGCGGGGCTCTAAGAGCGGGTCTTCTTTGAAATCTATAGAAAGATGCGAATTAAACCCGCCGTGGTTATCCGGAACGCGATCGGGGTTGCTGGGGTCGGTAATCCAATTGCCATCGACGATGAACTAGTACTGAAGCTCGTGAAGCCACGGCGAGGGGAGCTCCACCCGGTAAGTCCCGGGCTGAGTCTCGGTCATGGTGATCGGGGATTCTCCCCAGCGCGTGATCTCGCTAGCGAACTGCACCTTTTGATGAGGAACACCCGTAGAGAGCTGAAACGTCAGAGCGACGAGAAGTGGATTCACCAGGCTTTTATTAGCTTACTCGCCCAGTTTGTTGAAGCGGTATCCCACTCCATATACCGACTGCACGTGCCGGGTTAACGCGGGGATCTTCTTTCGCAACGCCCTAACGTGAACGTCGATCGTGCGGTCGTTGGTGGCCCCAGCTTCGTCGCGCCAGACATCCTTTAATATGTCGTCGCGCGAGACGATCTCGCCTGCCTTAACAACGAGGCAGCGCAAGATGTCGAATTCGGTGACAGTGAGCTGCACTGTTTTGTTGCCGTAGCTGGCTTGCCGGGTCGAGGAGTTCAAAGACAAAGAGCCCACTTGGATCGGAACGTCGACTTCTTCCTTGCGCTTACGAATGCGGTTTTCGATGCGCGCTTTGAGCTCCTTGAAGTCAAAGGGCTTAGGAATGTAATCGTCAGCGCCTGCGGCAAGTCCCTGGGTGACGTCAGCGATGCTGTTTTTGGCGGACAAGAACAAGATCGGAATGCGCTTGGTGCGCTCGTCTTTTCGGAGCAAGCTGCACGCATCGTAGCCGCTTAAGATCGGCAGCATGATGTCCATCAGAATCAAGTCTGGAGCCTTCGTGCGCGCGAAGTCGATACCGATCACGCCGTTTTCGGCTGTGATGATTTCGAAATCCTTGCTCAGCATGGCTTCGAGAAAACGCCGCGTGTCGGCATTGTCCTCGACGATTAGGATGCGAGATCTTTCCATAGGTCCGCCGGTAGGTTCTCTTTCTTTGCAAAGGCGACGAGCGCCTCTTTCAATGATGCCGCCAACACTTTGTCTTCCTCAGGTGAGCGAGCCAGCAGCTCGACCCCGATCATTCCACGAATTGCTTGAAGGAGCTTTTCGCGCCTTTCTTTGAGGTGCTTGATCTCCGCCTCGAGCGTTTGCTGTTGAGCAGGGTCAACGTTCTTGAGTTTTCCCTGCATCACGCGCAAGTCCTTCTCCAACTTCTCAGTGCGTTCCAACGCCTCTTTTGAGATCGCTTCTAGCTCGGCGCGGTTCATTGATCATCCTCGTCCGATGCGTCTAGGCTGCTAAAAATCTTCGCGTGCTCCAAGAGTTTTGTGGTTTTTTGGCTCATCAGCAGCACGTCCGTATTCGTGTCCTCGACCGGCAGGGCGATTTCGGGCGGCAGGGTCTTGGAGGAACTATGCAGAAGCTCCTCTAGGCGCGCGACTTCGCGCCTTAGCGCGCCGACTTCCTTTTTGAGCTGCTTTACGGATTGGAATTTAGGATCGGACGAAAGCGTCATGAATCGCTCTTGAGCTTTGGCGTTGATGACCTGAAGTCGTTTTTCTCGATCGAGGAGGCGCTGAGCTTCGCCCACTTGAGCACTGAGCCCGGCTTCGAGGGCTTCAGCTGCTTGCTTGGAGTCCGAAAGCAGCGAGCCTGGTGCGCAGGTCACCAATTCGGCCCCTTGGGTGCTGGCCCAAGCTGATATTTCTTGGACTTCGCGCTGCGTATCTTCGGGTTCGAACTTAATGCAGTGAGTAAGATCAATGACCCACCGCTTCTTTCCCTGGCTGAAGAATTTCACTAAGCCAGCTTTAAGCGCCGCAACCTGAGGTTTTTGGACGCTTTTTTGTGAAGTTCCAGTTTCATTTCCGAATTTCTGAAAAAAGATTAACATAGATCCTTCGATGACCGAGTCAAAAAAGAAAGTCGTCACAAAAGGTAAGTTCACTCTCTCCAAGGGTGGCCAAAAAGCGACGAATGCCAACATCGAAGAGCTTAAGACGCAGCGAGCTAAAGAAGCCGATGCGACAGGGGCGGTCCGTGAGTACATAGAGGATGGGGTTCTCAAACGCTTAGGAGCTTTTCAGCCCGCCACTTTGTCCACCTGGGAGTCCTTGGTCTCCGAGGGCGCTCCACGCTTGCGATTGCCGGACACGAGTCGAGAGATTCTCAGCGCCTTTGCCAACATCGACGTGACGAGCGAGCGCGTGGCGCAGATCCTGGAGAAGAACGCCTACTACGGTGACCAATTTCAACGCATGATCCAGTCCTTGGGCCAGCGTGAGGAGACGCCTACGCTCGAAGCGGCGGTCATCCTCCTAGGAATGCAAAACTCCCGAAACCTTGTAGTCGCCTTACAGATGCACCGAACGGTCATGGGCGTGCATCCCGAATGGAAAACCATCCCGAACAAAAAAGAGCCCGTGCTCCAGCTCAACCCCAACGAAGTTTTGAAGTTCGCCCTTCGCACCGAGGAGCCCTTAGCTAAGGAGAAAGTCGCCTACGCAGACGCGGCTTTCGCCGCCGGGGCGATCTTCGATTGGCTCGCTCTGATCGCAAAAAAATCCGATCGTGCGGACGTGACGATTCTGATCGACGCTCTTTATCAGCACGGCATGAAGACGGCGCGCCTCGGAGTGAAGTTAGCCGAATCCATCCCGGAGCTTGCGCAAAATAAATGGGTTTTCTCGGCTTGCTTGGTGCACGACATCGGCAAGGCGGTGCTGGCGCTTGATTCGGCGGATTACGTTAAGTTTAACGCCGCCGCCGAAAGAAAGCAGATCCCACGTGAGATCAGGGTAGAAGCCGAGCGCAAGCGTTTTGGCGTGGATCATGGGATCGCTGGTGCGGTGGCTTGCGATCTTTTCGGGGTGCTTTCTCCAGTGGCTGCGGTGCTGAGATTTCATCACCGGTCTTTTTTGGCTAGGCGCCGTCAGCCTGCTTTGTTCACTCTATCGTCTCTCGTGGCGCTCGCTTCCAGCATGGCGACACAGTTCAAGAAGATCGATAAGAAGGATGATCCGGTGCTCGCTCGTTGGATGAGCGCTGAGATTGCCGGATTGCCTCTGACGGTCGAGNGATCATGGCCGCGTCCACAATTCCGATGGGTTAACGCATTTAATCAATAAAATTATTGATTCGCTCATTAAATAGCCTGAAGATTTAATTCTTCATTACTCACGCAGTACAAAAAAAGGACGGGTTATGTCGAAAAGAATAACGACATTGTTCATGGCTGCGCTTTTGGGTTTGTCTGCTGTTAACGCTGCGTGGGCAGAAGATGCTGCTCCGAAAAAAGATGATGCTCCGAAAAATGACAGCATCACGGGGTTTGGCAATCTCTTAGGAAGCGATCACTTCCTGTCTGTGGGCGTTCAAGGCGGGTACGGTGGTTATTACCTCGTCGTTGCTCCTGGTTTGAGCATCGGTGGTATGGCCGGAGTCACTTTTTTCAACCACTTGGAGGTCGCATTCAATTACCAGTACCATTCGATCGCGTTCTTGGGCGTTTCGCTGGGTTCGTTCAATCAGATCTACGGCGACATCCTGTTTAGGACGGCCACGGGAAGCGGCTTCTTTATCGGCGCTTCGTTTGGTGCTTCGACCTACTCGCCGCCTGTGTCGATCCCTGGCACGGCGCCTCTGTTTTCCAGTGGCTTTAGCTACGGCGGTAAGCTCGGTTACGACGTGAGGATCACCAACTTCCTCTCCATCGGCATCGCGGCTCAGTACTTCAACCCGCTGCTCGACGGTATCCTTAGCGTTAAGTTCTGGTTTTGAGATAATTTCTGCTGTTGCGTGGGTATTGTTTAGCGCATGGAAGCGCGGTACCCACGCAGCATGCGGAAATTATTAGGCGGCTTTTTTGGTTGGCCGACGGAACTGAGTGGCCACGAAGGCTTCTGAGATTTCCTCTTCGATTGCGCCCCAGGTCGGATGCGCTTGGAGGAAAGTTTTTACGAGCTGCTCGTCAAACTGACGGCCTGCAAATGTCTTGAGCTCTTTGTAGGCGATTTCTTCGGTCAATCCCTTGCGGTAAGGACGCGTCGTCGTCATCGCATCAAATGTATCGGCAATCAAAATCACGCGCGCCTCAATGGGGATTTCGCCGCCCTTGATCCCAAACGGGTAGCCCAGGCCGTCGATGCGTTCATGGTGGTGCAAGATCCCGGGCAGCAGTGCCTCGAAAAACGGGATCGACGTCAAAGGTTGGATGATTTCGGCGCTCTTAATGGGGTGGAGGCGCATGATCTCTTCTTCTTCTTCGGAGAGGCGTTGGGGCTTGAGCAGGATCGAATCCGGAATCCCGATCTTGCCCAGGTCATGGAACATGCTGGCGAACTCGATGACAGCCTGTTGTTGCTCAGAGAGGCCTGCCGCTTGAGCAAGCAGGCGGGCTTGGCGTGAAACCCGGCGGCAGTGGCCGTACGTGTAGGGATCGCGCTCGCGAAGAGCGCGCAAAAGCGTCATCGCCATGGTGCGAGCCCACTCGGGCATCGACTCCCAGTGCTTGCCTAGGTTAGGCGCGCGTGCGCTGCGAATTGACCTTGGCTGCGAAGGCATGAATCCCTGAACCCCACTCTCAATAGTTTATCGGAATTGTATGGTATTGAATGAGGAAAAAGTAATGAGACGGAACAATTTTAAGTTCTCGAAATTATAAGATTAAAATCGGTTTAGCGGCTCATAGTTAAGATGCGCTTTGTCATGAATAGACCGCGTTGACTGGGTGCGCATAGAACTGAAAAAGTACGAATTTGCCAAGGATTTGACGCACTTACGTTCGGACTACCTTTCACCGAAAAGAATACGAGTATGGTGCGGGGTCGAGTTTTCATTTTATTGAGTCTTTTTGCGGCGCTAGGGGAGGCGTCCGCATGGGCGCGCCAAGACTCCATTTTGGGTTCGCGCTACACTTCGGCACGCTCCGCCGGAATGGGTGATACCGGCTTTGGATTTTTGAGCGATGTTGCAGGTGGCCTGTTCTACAACCCTGCCGCCTTGGCTCGTGCTCCCGGATTCGTGATCGAGCCCCTGAACATCGCGCTTCAAGTGAGCCACAACTACATCACCAATCTCAATTTCAACTTCGCCGGAAACACAGCGCTCAATTTTTATAACGTCATGAACCTTGCGGGCTATCAAACGCCCACCTATCAGGGCATCGGCGGCCAAGTCCTCCCGAGCCTCGGGTGGCGCTTTGTGAGCTTCGGGATTTTGCTCAGCTCCGAGACAGGCCAAATGCTTACGGCCGGGTCGCTTCGGTACCGAACGACTTACCAGCTCATTCCGACAATCGGCGCTGGATTTAGGATCGCCGACGGCGTCTTGAAGCTAGGCTACTCGTTTCAATGGGTGAACTCCGTTGTAGCTAACGTAACCGGCGGATCGGCAGCTGGAGCGGCATACAACGCCAATGCTCGGCAAGGTTCGGGCTTTTCTCAAAACGCTGGCGCGACGATCACGTTCCCGATGGCCTTCTTGCCGCAGATTCACTTCGTTGTGCGCAATATCTTGGGCGCGCCGTACATTCCGTTTTCGATTCTGCCTTTGGCCAACGGATCGATCGGTGTTCCCACGACCGATCCCATGAGCATGGATCTTTCGATCGGAATTCAGCCCAAGTTTGGCATGGGATCTAGCCTTCAGGTTGTGCTGGCGTGGCGCGACATCACCGACGCGTCGGCGGTTCCCTTTTTGGCGCACCTCGCTGCAGGTGCGGAGTTTTTGATCAAGGACACGGTTTTTATTCGAGCAGGGTTGTCCGGTGGACGTCCTTCGGCAGGCTTTGGGATCAAGACGAAGCGCTCGGAGTTCAATTTTGCCTGGTATTGCGAGGAGATCGGCGGCGGTTATCTTACGCAAGGGGATGTCCGATACATGCTTCAGTACCAGTTTCATCTGTGAGGGGAGACGAACGCACCATGGCGCTTGCGCTTGCAATTACGGGGTCCCAAGAAGGCTTTCAAAAGCAGCTGGCCGAGCATCGCGCTCATTTGGAGAAGGCGCTCTCAGACTCCTCCATTAAGCCCATTTGGAAATGGGCTTCTGTCAGCGAAGCTCAGCTCGTGTTTTTCTGCGCCGACGACCCCAAGCTCGAGGAAGTGCTGCCCGCTACTCCGCGCGCCGGTAAGGCCTTCGTGCTTTTGGTCGACGATACGGATCCCAAGCATCGAGAGTTTGCTGCGGAGGTCTTTCACGCAGGCCTAGTGGACGATCTCGTCGTGCTGCCCGCTCGCCCCTTGGAGCTTCTGGCTAAGTTCAAGCGCGTGGAGCAGGTCCTGCTGTGGGAAGAAGTCAGGCACCTGAACTTTTCGTTTCAAGATGTTTTAGGAAAAATCCGCGAGGACCTCGAAGTGGCCGAACGACTTCAGGTGGCTCGCTCACCCATGAGATTTCCCGAAGTGAAGGGCTTCAAGGTCACGCACCGCTATCTGGCGGGCCTCAAATCAGGTGGCGATCACTTTGACTTGGCCGAGTCTCGCGATGGAAAGCTCCTGTCGTTCGTTCTCACAGACGCTTCGAGCTACGGGCTTTCAAGCGCCGTACTCTCTGCTCTCATGCGCGTAACCGTTCAGCTCACGCGCGATGAGCTGCATTCATCTTCCGAAACAGTGCTTAAGATCGAAAAGGAATTGGCGCAGATCTTAGGTGAGCGTGACAAGCTTTCGATTTTCTACGGCACGGTGTCTCGCAAGGACTTCAAATTGAGATTCGTCAATCTGGGCCAATCCGCGGCGTTCTACGCCCCTCAGGGAGGATCGTTTACGGCGCTTGAGCACCAAGGGGCGGCGCTGAGCAAAGCGCACATGCCTCCGCGCATCGATGAGCGAAGCTTGGAGCTGGATGCTCTAGGTCGCTTGATCCTGCTGTCGGACGGATTTGTCGAGACGCTGGGTGGAGTGGATGCAACGGTGACCTTGCTCAACAAGCATCGAGGCGAGGATTCGCAGAAAGTTCTCAATGAAATCGTGTTTCGAGTGAAGTCAGAACTGGAGTCGTCGGATGACCTGCCTGCTCAGGATTGCACGGCAGCTCTGTTTGATGTGGATCGTGGCGTGCTCAGGCTCAAAGCTTCGTAAGCTTTAAGCGAGAACCAAGCCAGAAGGCGACTTCAGCAGTCGCCGAATGAATTCCTTAATCTTGCGCATGGCATCATTATTACTGTGTTGAGCGTCGGGCGTCAACAAAGATTGTTGAGTCGGGGGATTCTTTTGTTGATCTTTTTTGTCTATTATTGACGTTCTTTGTCATGGCTGATACTGGGCCCTCACTCGAGGAGCCTATGAGAAAACCGCTTTTGCTTGGTTTGTGCATGTTGGTCTTTTTCCTTCCCGCGGCCTTTGCAGGTCCCAGCAAGGAGAGGTCCATCCCTCTGGTCACTTTGTATGACTACGATTGTGGGATTTTGCGCGGTCTTTACGTTACCGCTCAGGTTCTGGCGGTTTTTGACACCAATCGATCCATCAACGTCGAAGGTTTTCTTTCGCACTTCGAGGCAAATCGGGGCCGTAAGGACATCCTACTTCGCGATATTGACGTCGTAACCAAGCGGTTCAAAAACCAAGCTTTGGCAGCAGAGCTAAAAACGGTTACTGCGGCTACCTTTGCGTCGTTTCCTGTGGAGGGAAAAGGCTACGTAGACTATTGGAACGCGCAGTTGAGCACGCAGCTCCGTATTTTCTCGGCCTTTGTGGATCAAGTTCAGATGATCCGAGACAAAGCCTGTATGGGAATCGACAACTAGCCCAACGCTTGCTTGAGGTCCCCGATCAGGTCTTCGGCTTCTTCGATACCTGCGCTGATTCGCACCAAGTTGTCGTGAATGCCCAGCTGCTTGCGCGTCTCAGCGGGAATGCTCGCGTGAGTCATGATCGCCGGATGCTCGATGAGCGACTCTACTCCGCCAAGGCTTTCGGCCAGCGTAAAGAGCTTCACGCGCTCCAAGAACGTACGCGCCTCAGGCAAGCCGCCTTTGATGAAGAATGTGATCATCCCGCCAAAGCCTGACATCTGCTTTCGCGCCAGCTCATGCTGGGGATGGGACTTGAGTCCCGGATAGATCACGCGCTCAATCTTGGGATGCGCGCTTAAAAACTCAGCCACCTTCATGGCGTTCTGAGCATGTCGTTCCATGCGCACGTGCAGGGTCTTGAGCCCGCGCATGACCAAGAAGCAATCCCAGGGGCCAGGCACGGCGCCCACAGCGTTTTGAACAAACGCCAATCGCTCTTTGAGCTCGTCGTCGTTTAAGGCAAGGATTCCGCCTACGACGTCCGAATGGCCATTCATGTATTTGGTGATGCTGTGAAGCACGACATCCGCGCCCAACTCCAAGGGACGCTGAAAGTACGGGCTCATGAACGTGTTATCCACGATGACCTTCACGCCGCGCTTGTGCGCGATGGCCGCAAGCTTTTGGATGTCCATGAGCTTGAGCATCGGGTTGGTTGGGGTTTCGAGCCAGAGCATCTTGGTGCTGGGCTTAAGTGCGCTCTCGAGCTTCGAAGCATCCGTTAAGTCTAAGAATGTAAAATCCAATCCGTGCTTCTTAAAGACTTTATCGAAAATCCTAAACGTCCCGCCGTACACGTCGTCGCAGCAAATGACGTGATCGCCTGCCTGCAGCGTGTGCATGAGAGCGTCGATGGCAGCGAGGCCTGACGAAAAAGCCAGCGCATGCTTAGCGCTCTCGAGCGACGCCACGCACTCCTGATACGCTGTGCGTGTTGGGTTATGTGTGCGTGAGTACTCGTAGCCGCGGTGCTTGCCCGGGGATTCCTGCGCGTACGTGCTCGTCTGATATACTGGAGTCATGACCGCGCCAGTTTGCGGGTCAGGTGGTTGCCCAGCGTGGATTGCGCGCGTGCCGAAGCCTGAGTTCTTGTTCATGCTCCACGCCCTCCGAGGTAAGTGAGCAGATCGATCTTCGTGATGATGCCCGTGAGTTTTCCCTTAGCCCCTTCGCTATGAACGAGGGCTACTTTTCCTTGCGATACGATCTTAGCGACCTTATCCAGAGCGTCTTCTTCGGTTACAAACTCGACGTTGGGATCCACGATCAGATCGATCGTATCGGAGATCCTGGCTTTGCCGCTGGAGAGCGCACTTAAGATCGCGGTCTCAGTGGCCAAGCCTTTGACGAAGCCGCGTTCATCGATCACGGGCACTTGGCTGATGTCCTGCGATTGCATTGTTTGGATGAGCGCAGAGATCTTCTCCGAAGGTTTGCTCGAAATGACGTTTTCGTGCTTGGTCGAGCGAGAGCGCAGCAGATCCGAGACACGCCCTAACGAGGGGTGATCCAAAAAGCCTGCTTCGCGCATCCAGTCGTCGTTAAAGACTTTGGACAGGTACCGGTTGCCGCTATCAGGGATGATGACGAGCACATTCTTGCCCTTCATCTTAGCGCCTTGGGATTTGATCCACTTGATCGCGCCCACGACGGCGCTTCCTGAGGAGACGCCGCAGTAGATGCCTTCTTCGGTCAGCAGCTCACGGGTCATGAGGAAGGACTCTTTGTCCTCCACCTGAATCATGTCGTCGATCACCTTAAGGTCGTAGTTCTTAGGGATGAAATCCTCGCCGATGCCTTCGATCTTGTAGGTCTTAGGCGCGCTTCCAATCTTACCTGTCTTGAAATACTCCGTGACGATCGAACCAACGGGATCCACGGCCACGACCTGGCAGGCGGGTTTCTTTTCTTTGAGAAATTTTCCGATGCCGCAAACCGTTCCGCCCGTGCCGATGCCCGCTACGAGCGCATCGATATCTGGCATTTGCCTGAGGATCTCGGGACCCGTGGTTTTGTAGTGGGCGTCGCGGTTAGCGAGGTTGTCATACTGGTTGATGTACACGGCGTTGGGTGTCTCGCGCGCAAGCCTGCGGGAGACTTGATAATAGCTGCGGGGGTCATCAGGCTCCACCGCAGTAGGGGTGACGACGACTCGCGCTCCAAAGGCGCGGAGGTTTCGGATTTTTTCTTCGGACATCTTATCCGGCAGGACGAAGATGCATTTGTAGCCCTTGATTGCAGCGGCGATCGCCAAACCCACACCCGTGTTGCCGCTCGTGCCTTCGACGATGGTGCCGCCTGGTTTGAGCTCGCCGCGTTTTTCGAAGTCCTCGATGAGCCAACCGCCGATGCGGTCCTTAATCGAGCCACCCGGGTTGAAAAACTCGAGCTTGGCCCAGAGCGTGGCTTGCAGCCCCTCGCTGACTCGATTGAGCTTTACGATGGGGGTGTTTCCGATTGTCGATAAGATGTTGGGGTGAATGAATGAGCGGTCCATTAAGGATGGGTGTACGCGGAGATCGAATGACGAGCAACCCCGCTTTTTTTAACGACGCAGCGCGTTCTTCATTTTCAAATTAAGAAAACGTGGGTAACGCCTTTGCAAGGGGGGTGAGCGATGGGGAATTTCGCGCGCCGGGGTGCAGTGTGGTTCGGGTTAACCGCAGTTTTCATCCAGGGCATCGCCTTTGCTGCGATACCTGCGCGATTCGGCGCCTCGCCCGATAGCTCCCAGCAGTTGCTCATCGACACCTTCAATCTCGCTAAGAAGTCCCTCACGATCAATATCTACGAGTTTGACCACGAACCGATCTTAGACGCGCTCGAGCAGCAAATTAAGAACGGCCGCACCGTGAAGCTCTTGCTCGAAACGGAGCCCGTCCGCGGGATGGCACGAGACGGATGGCAGGCAGCGGCGCGGCTTAAAAAAGCGATGAGGGCCAAACCTTCTTCCCGCAGTCATGTCTATTTGATGGGTAAGCATGGCGGGGCGAAGCGACGTTTCCGCTACAACCACGCCAAGTATGTGGTGGTCGATCATCGGTATGTCTTGCTGGCCTCTGAGAATTTCACCGCATCAGGACACCCGGATCCCGGTAACCGAGGCAATCGCGGTTGGTCCATTAGGCTCGATGATCCCGAATTGGCGCGCGAATTCGAAAAAATGTTCCAAGGCGACGCGAGCACCAAATACGGCGATGTTACCGATCCTGACGTGATTCGAATCCCGCCGGATGCGCGGCCGGGGAGAGCAAGAGAGATCCTGACCCGTGCCGTAGATCCTGTTCCTAGCCGCGACGGTCAGGTCGAGGACGTCAAGTTGGTCACGTCCCCTGGATCCGAGGACGACATCGTTTCATTGATTCGGTCAGCAGACGATCAGATCGAAGCGCAGCAGATGTCTATGCCGCTCAATTGGCGCGACCCTCAGACTGCCGAAGAGAAGGAAGCGGAGAGAAAAGCCAAACAGAAGGCTAAGCGTGAGGGGAAGAACGAGAATGAGGACGAGGACGAAGACGAAGAGGATTCGAGTCTCAAGCCCAATCCTGTCGTCCTGGCGTGGGTGAAGGCTGCTCATCACAAAGGGGTCCGGGTTCGAGTTCTATTAAATGATGACAAGGTCTTCGATCCACCCGGTAAGCCAAGAGAGCCCAACAAGCGTCCGAACTTCGTCACTGCTCGAACGCTTCAAGCGATTGCCGCGTGCAAAAACTGGCCTATTGAGGCGCGCATCGTGGACATTAATAAGGTGGGTATTACCTATATCCACAACAAGGGTTACCTGGTGGACAAGCGAAAGATGCTGTTGAGTTCCATCAACGGCACCCAGAACTCCATGCACAATAACCGCGAGACGGCGCTTTTGCTGACGGGCCAGGACCCGGTTAAATACTACCGTGCGTTGTTTGATTGGGATTGGGAGCGCAGCCCCAAGTTCCCTAAACGCAACGTCGACTGCACACGCATCAGCAAAGTCTGGCTGAAGTAGCTAGCGAGGCTCTTGCGGGCCTGGCGCCGCGGCGGGTTGCCCTTGAGTGGTATCCGCCTTAGGCGCTTCCCGCGTATTGCCCCATCGCAATCCCACAAAGGTCTGAGTATCGAGGATGGAAAGCGACGAGTTGCTCATGCGCGAGCTGTTGTAGAGCGGAATCATCACATGGGCGCCCACGATGAGGTGAAGTTTGCTGACGAGCGGGATGGCTGCTTCGGCCCCAACGACGGGTCCAAAGCCATTGGTCGCGATGTTCACTGGGGGCGAGACGCCGTCGCCCGCAAATGGGCCGCCTTGGGTCGCGGTGATGAAATGAAAATACCCGCCCGCACCGACAGCAAGCCAGGGCAGAAGCCAGGCATTAAAAAGAAGCTGGGCGTTGATCGTTCCCGCGCGAAGGCCGCCGCTTCCTAGGCCGCGGTCCAAATAGTGAAATCCGAATTCGATTTCAAAAATCTTTCCTAGCGTCGAGCCGATGAGTCCGCCCACGCCCCATCCGACGCCGTTGTTGAGATTCGTTGCTCCGGTTACGGCAATTACGTGAGAAGTCGTGAAACTTCCCACGCCTGCTAAAAAGAATTCGGCTCGCGCCGGTAGGCTGATGAGCAGGATCGAGGTCATGAGTAAAGAGATTTTTCGCGTGAGCATCTCTCTTAGTATGAGGCGGGTGTTTGGATTTCGCTACCCGTGATGCGACGTTTCTTGTTTGTAAACGCGACCCAGAAGGTGTTACAACCCAATCAAAGTCAACACTGAGCTACGGGTGACACCTCGATGCAGAGCGACGCTGGTACACGTTTAAAGGTGGGAATTGCCGTATTAGGAGTAATGGGCGTAATTGGAGGTGGGCTTCTTTATGCCTACTATCCGACGGCGTCCAACCAAGGATACGCGCCCGAACAACCAATCCCTTTCAGCCACAAGCTGCACGCCGGAGACAATAAGATCCCGTGCCAGTACTGCCACGTGAACGCGGAGAAATCGCGCCACGCTTCAGTGCCCGCGGTTGGCGTTTGCATGAACTGTCACTCAGTCGTTAAGACTGAGAGCCCGCACATTCAAAAAATTCGTAAAGCTTATGCCGAAGGAAGACCCATCGAGTGGATCCGCGTGCACGAGCTGCCGGATTACGTCTACTTTCCTCACCATCGTCACGTGCTCAAGGGCGTGGCCTGCCAGACCTGTCACGGCCCGATCCAAGAGATGGAACGCGTCGAGCAATATGGCGCGCTCACGATGGGCTGGTGCATGGAATGCCATCGCGGCCAGACCACGCCTAAAGAGATTTTGGCTAAAGTTTATCCCGGGGTTAAAAATCCCCACGGTCCAGTTGCGCCTACCGAGTGCAGCACCTGCCACAATTAGTTCGCGGAGAGATTATGGAGCAAAACGAAACGCAGACATTCACCCCGCCGCGCCACTGGAGAGGTCCTGAGGAGCTCGAAGCTTCCTACTGGGCTGATGAGGCTGCACGCGAGAAACGCGCTCAAGAGTTTTTCGATAAGCCCGTCGAAACCATCGACATGATCGATCGCATCGACAAAGCAGGCGTGGCTCGCCGCGAGTTCTTGACGATCATGGGCGCTAGCATGGCGATGGCCGGTATGTCCTGCGCTCGCCGCCCGGTTCACAAGATCATCCCTTATGTCGTGAAGCCCGCCGAGATCACTCCCGGGGTGGCTAATTGGTACGCATCTTCTTATGTCGAAGGCGGCGAGGTCATGGGCCTGCTCGTCAAGACGCGCGAAGGCCGTCCGATCAAGCTCGAAGGCAATCCCGACCACCCGATCAATAAGGGCGTGCTCTCAGCACGCGCTCAGGCTTCGGTGCTGAGCCTTTATGATCCGGACCGAGTCACCGCACCTGTGTTCCGCGATCGCAACTCGGGTTCGCGCAAGCCGGTGAGCTGGCAGGATCTCGATACTGAGGTCGTTCTGAAGCTTAAGGCCGCTGCATCCCGTGGCGCACGCGTGAAGATCCTCACGGGCGAAGTCGTCAGCGAATCGCAGCAAAAGCTCATTCAGATCCTCTCGGGCGCCCTGCGCGGAGCGGAGCACGTTCAGTACGAACCTTTGGCTGCCGAAGACGTTTCCGAAGGTCAGGCGCTGAGCTACGGCTCAGCCGTCGTGCCTCGCTATAATTTCAAGGGTGCCGAAGCCATTCTTTCGTTGGGCGCTGACTTCTTGGGTACCTGGATTTCGCCCACGGAGTTTGCCCGTGAATGGGCACGCAGCCGTAAGCTCGAAGGCCAGACCCCGGGTTCGGCAAAGCAATCTCGCCTGTTTGTCGTCGAGAGCGTGATGTCCACGACCGGCGCTAACGCTGATGAGCGCATAGGCGTTCGTTCGGGTGATGAGCTCAAGGTCGCTATGGCTTTGGCTCATGAGATCATCGTGGCCAAAAAACGCTCGCGTTACGCCTCGGATGGTGCGGTGGGAGCAGCTCTCATGGGAGCGAGCATCGAATCCGTGGCACAGGAGCTGGCGGGTATCGAAAAGACTCACGCGCTCGCGGCACGCATGCGCGAAATGGCAGAGGCGCTTTGGGAATCCCGAGGCAAGAGCCTGGTTGTCGCTGGCGGCCCTTCGGCTCAAGGTGAGCGCGCGTTGGGACTTCAGGTCGTAGCTAACCTCTTGAACTCTGCGCTCGAAAACGAAGGCAAGACGGTGGACGGTGGATCGCGCGCGACACCGGCTCGCACGTCGTTTGCAAAGACCGCAAAATTGGTTCAGGACATGGCGGCTGGCCGAGTGGATATTCTCATCACGGCCCGCACCAATCCCGCGTACACGTTTCCCGGCAAGACCTTTGCCGAGGCTTCTAAGAAAGTTCCGCTCATCATTGCGATCACGGATCGCGAAGACGAGACCGCTCTGCTTGCTGACGTCATCGTTCCAGAGAGCCATGACCTCGAATCCTGGGGCGATGCCGCTCCTCGCAAGGGCGTTTGGAGCCTGATTCAGCCTACGATTTCGCCAATTCATGGCACGCGTTCTTTTTCGGAGACGCTGCTGGCTTGGGGCAAAGGCCTGGGCGCCGGTGGCGTGGGTTCTGTCAAAGACGGCTACGAGTGGGTTCGTCAGTATTGGCGCGATACGGTTCAGCGCCAAGCCGGCGGCAGTGGCGCGTTTGAAAGTTTCTGGGAAGCTTCGCTCCAGCGCGGCGGCGTGTTTACCGAAGCGGGCGCAGGTGGCGCACGCTCGTTTAAGACGGCGGCCTTGTCTGCTGTTCCTAAGTACACGCCCAAGGCTTCAGAGCACGTGCTTGCGGTTTACTCCTCGATCATGGCCGGCGATGGAAGGTTTGCTAACAACCCATGGCTGCAGGAGCTTCCGGACCCGATTTCCTCGGTCACCTGGGACAACTACATCGGCATGGCTCCTGAGACGGCCAAGCGTCTAGGAATCACGCAGGATGACGTGGTTGAAGTCTCGACTCAGGCGGGCAAGTTTGAACTTCCTGTTCACGTGCAGCCCGGTCTTCACAAGGGATCTCTTGCTGTGGCTGTGGGCTATGGTCGCACGGCCGCTGGTAAAGTAGGCTCTGGCGCAGGCGTGAGCATGTACGGTCTGGCACGAGTGCAGGGCGATCGCGCCGTGTTCTCGGGGCTTGAAGCGCAGGTTCGCAAGACGGGTAAACGCTATCGCCTGGCGACCACTCAGTGGCACACGTCGAGCGAAAATCGCCCCGTTCTCAACGACATCACTTTGGCTGAGTTTAGGAAGAACCCTGCGACTTCGGCACATACCGATCCGCATCTCAGGATGGACCCGGTTCCTTCGCTTTGGCCTAAGCACGAGTACAAGGGCCATCGCTGGGGCATGGCCATCGATCTGACTTCCTGCATCGGCTGTGGAGCCTGCATGGTGGCTTGCCAAGCGGAGAATAATATTCCCGTGGTGGGTCGTGAGCAGGTTCGCAACTCGCGCCAAATGCATTGGATCCGCATCGATCGCTACTACTCGGGCGCTCCCGAAAATCCGGATGTCGTATTCCAACCGATGCTTTGCCAGCATTGCGAGAATGCGCCATGCGAGACGGTTTGCCCGGTGCTAGCGACCATGCATGACAACGAAGGCGTGAACGTCCAAGTTTACAACCGTTGCGTCGGCACTCGTTACTGCCAAAACAACTGTCCTTATAAAGTCAGGCGCTTTAACTTCTTTGACCACTGGGTCAATTACGAAAGCACGATGAACCTCGCATGGAATCCGGACGTCACGGTTCGCACCCGCGGGATCATGGAAAAGTGCACGTTCTGCATCCAGCGCGTGCGCGATGAGAAGGACAAGGCCAAGACCAAGGGCGAGAAGCTCACGGACGGCAAGATCCTGACTGCCTGTCAGCAGACCTGCCCAACAGACGCGATCGTCTTTGGCGATATCAACGATCCGACGACGCGCGTATCGAAGCTCAAGAACAGCCCGCAGGCTTTCCGCGTGCTCGAAGTATTGAACACCAAGCCAGCTGTCTCGTACCTCACCAAGGTGCGCAACAAGGAGAAGGCCGAAGGGGGGGCTCATCATGGATAAGAAGGCATCTGCACCGCAATTGGCAGGCGTCATCGGTTTCTTCGATGAGCCGGGGCCTTTAGTTGAGGCCACCGCGGAAGTTCGAAAGGCCAAGTACTCGCCGATCGATACGTTCACTCCGTATCCTGTTCACGGATTGGAAAAAGCTCAGGGGCTCAGGCGCTCGTTTTTGCCTTGGGTAACTTTTGGAGCGGGCATCGCGGGTTTTACCTGCGCCTTTACTCTGGAGTATTGGACTTCGTGAGCTGGCCCGTGATTGTCGGCGGCAAGCCTTTTAACTCCTGGCCCGCATTCGTGCCGGTGATGTTCGAAGGAACGATTTTATTTGCCGGTCTTTTCACCGTTGGAGCGATGTTTCTCGCAAACCGTTTGCCCAATATCACTAAGAAGGCTTTTGATCCTTCGCTGACGCGCGATCGTTTCGCGCTTCTGATCGAAGCGCCAACGCCTTCGCAGGCTGTGAGCTATAAGAAACGCGGCTATCGCGAGTTTTCTGAGAGCGATGCTAAGGACATGCTCAAGAAGGTAGGCGCCAAATCAAATCCGTCTACTCCGAAGGGTGGTTTGGATGAGAACCGCAACGATCCTAGCAGCTCTGGCTGTAATCCTTGCTCTCACGAGCTGCACCCATAAGCAGCCCAACGCGATCTATATGGCCGACATGGTTTACAGCCCGGCTATCAAAGCTCAAGAAGACGAAGGCATGCGCCTCCCTCCCGCGGGCACGATCCCGCGCGGGTTCACGCAGCTGAAGTTCGCCAGCCATTCGGACGAAGAAGGCCGCGGGCTGCCAAATCCGTTGAAGCGCTCACGCGACAACTTGGTGCGCGGTCAAAAAGTGTACAACACGTACTGCATCGTCTGTCATGGCAAGTACGGAGAGGGCGATGGCTCGGTTGTGCCTCGGTTTCCGCGCCCGCCTTCGCTTCAGTCCGAGAAGATCCGAGCTTGGGCAGATGGCCAGTTCGTTCACATCATGACTCATGGCCGCAACTTGATGCCAAGCTACGCTTCGCAGATCGACGAGAAAGATCGCTGGGCGGTCGCACACTTTATCCGCGCGCTCCATCGCGCCAAGAATCCTACGGCTGAAGACCTCAAGCTCGTCGGGATGAATCAGTAAGGAGAATTGCATGGCCGGTTCAGAACAGATCAAAGACCCAGGCAAGTTAGCGGTTCCAGTCACGGTGATGGCGCTCTTTGGAGCGATGGTTGCCCTGGGAGCCGGAACGTTCGCTATCGCTTTGAAGAGCGATCCGACGCGCGCATGGGCGAGCTTTGTTCAGAACCACTTTTACTTCCTGAGTTTGGGCTTAGGTGGGGTGTTCTTCGCGGCGCTGCAATGGCTTACGGGCGCGATGTGGAGCGCCCCCGTTCGTCGACTAGCCGAGAGCTTCAGTTCTTATCTTCCTGTGGCTGCCGTCACGTTCGTGATTTTGTACTTCGGGATGCATGAGCTGTATCCCTGGACCCACGTCGAGCACGTTCAAGGCGATCCGGTGCTCGAGCATAAAGCGGCCTATCTCAACGTCGGTTTTTTTGTGATCCGCAACGTCGTGGCTCTATTGGTTTGGTTTTTGTTCGCTCGCAAGCTCATCGGAAATTCTTTGAAGCAAGACAAGGACAAAGACCCGATGTGGACCGTGCGCAACCGCGCTTGGTCGCCCGCGTTCATGATGATTTTTGCCATCACCTTCACGATGGCTGCCTTTGACCAGCTCATGTCGCTGGACCCGCACTGGTTCTCCACGATGTTCGGCGTGTATTGCTTTGCGGGCCTGTTTTACTCCACGTTGGCGCTTACGACGCTTTTGACCCTGCTCGTGCGCCGCTCAGGCAAGTTAGACGGAATCGTCAGCGAAGAGCACCTGCATGACTTGGGCAAGCTCATGTTCGCTTTCACGGTGTTCTGGGCTTACATCGGATTCTCCCAGTTCATGCTCATTTGGTACGCCAACATGCCCGAAGAGACGGGCTACTTCATTAGGCGCTTTAATGAGGGCTGGCTCGCCGTTTCGATCTTCTTGTTTGTCGGGAAGTTCTTAACGCCGTTCTTTTTGCTTCTACAACGTCAGAACAAGCGCAGCTCCGGACGCTTGGCTTTTGTCGGCTGCTGGATGATGTTCGCGCAATGGATCGATATCCTGTGGATCGTTCAGCCTGAGTTCTTCAAATCCGGCCCGCAAATCGGCTGGGTTGAGATTGGCACGATGTTGGGCTTCGCGGGCGCGTTTGGCTTAGTCGTCTCGCGCTTCTTGAGCCGCAACACGATCGTGGCCATCGGCGATCCGAAGCTCAATCAGGCTGTGTTTCACCACCATCAGTAAATTTTCAGGGCGAGAGAGGGCACCGCGAACACTCATCGCAAGCCGCAAGTAACGCCCCAAGTGAAACAAAGTGATCCGCTCGGGAGAGTAAACAGTATCAGTGCTCCAGACTACTCTGAAGGCCTTGGGTATTGATGCAGCGGTGATCGAGCATGCTACGATTACAGGAGATGCTGAAAGTATTCTTTCTTCTCCTGGCATTCTTAAACGGCTTTTCGCTAGCGATCGCAGTTGAGAATTGCAATCTCTCTGAAGAATTAAAAAATCTTACAACAAAAGCTGAACAACGCCTTTTAGAGCGTGATGCAAAACGACAAAAAGCTCTGGAAGGTCTTAGGCGGTCAGCTGAGCAAGCGAACGCTGCTGCGGAAAACAGAAGGGCGCGGATTGCGTGGTCTCTAGAACAAGCGAAGCGTCCTTGAGGAATACGATTTAAGCCCAGCGAAATCAGAATCCTCAAGCAAGCCGTGGAAGACCTGAAGCGGGAAGGACGAAGTGCGGAAGCGGACGTTGTAAGAAAACTTTACTCAAAGCAGGAGAGTCTTCACCAGTCCAAAAGCCTCAGAGTCGTAGCATCCAAACCCAAATTGCCTTTAGAAGTTACAGACACGAAAACCTTCAAAAAAGTCAGAAACCAGCTGAAAAGTAAGGGCACTGTGCCTGATTATTCGGATGCTGCTAAGCTTTTAGAGTTGTTGGGATATAGACATGAGCGAACGAAAGGGAGTCATGAACAATGGGTAAAAGAGAATATGACTTTTACCGTTGTCAAAGAGGGAAAACAGGTGAGCATGAGTACGGTTGTCCACTTGCGGGAACTTCTGCGTCAATACGCTGATTTTTGATCTTGGTCTTGAGGTGACTTCGGGCGCCCGAAGTAGTGGACTAGCGTGAGTGCCACCACGCGGTCAGATAAACGCTCCAAAGATCCGCACTAGCTAACGCCAGGAATCCGATCAGGCTGAAGTTCACGACCAGGAAGAATCGCAGCCATGCGGACTTTTCTTCGCGGCCGCCGCCGTAGGCTCGCCAGAAGCGCAAGAGCTCCCAGAGCACCCACACGACCATGATCAGCGTGCCGATCTGGTAGGTCATTCCTACCTTCAAGAACAGTGGCGCTCCCATCAGCAAAGCGACGTAGGCCAACGTCCACAAAGCGATCTGCCTGACGGTCACCGGCACTCCGTGAGCGACAGGTAGCGTCGGAATTCCGCCCATCTTGTAATCGTCGCGATAGCGGATGGCCAAAGACCAGAAGTGCGGCATCTGCCAAAAAAACAGGATCGCAAAGAGATAGACGCCCACGGGGTTTCCTAGACTTCCGTTGGCCGCGAGCGCTCCCATCCAAATAGGCAGAGCGCCCGGAATCGCGCCTGGTACGGCTGCAAACGCCCAGCTTCGTTTCCACCACAGCGAAAGCTTAGGATCGATCTCGTACAAAACAGCAAGGCCCACGCCGATCAGCAAAACAATAGCGATGGTTGCTTCGCGTGCCGAGATAAGGCCCGAAGGAAGCGGCCGCTTGCGCGTGCGCTCCATTCGCGCGTCGAGTCCCTGCTCTTGCAGTTGGTTGAGTGCAGACGACCCGCTCGCGACCAAAAGCAGGCCGATCAAAGTCCAGATCAGGCGTGACCACCCAAACTCGATCTCTGGTGAGCGGGCTATGACGTAACCGCCCAGCACGCTGATGAGCACCAAGGTGACGATGCCGCCCTTGGTGAGCTCGCGGTAAGCTGCGATGCGGCGCTTGAGGTTCAAGATTCTTCCCAAAGAAAGCGGAACGCGCCCGTGCGGATCGCTACGTAAAACAACAGACCCCAAAGCAGGTAGCCGGTGGCTGCATGAGTCGCGCGCATATGGGTGTGTAGGCCCGTGAGAACGGTGAGAATTCCCATGATCACTTGCAGCACGCCCAGTCCCGCGATCGTGTAGCCGGCCCACGAAACATCCGAGGGCTCCTTATAGGACTTCACGCCCAGGTGAATGAACAGACCCAACATAATGAAGCCCCACCAACGATGGAAAAACGCCACTGCGGTTTCAAATATAAAAGGCGAAGGGAAAAACCCGTCCAAGCAGCCCGGAAAATGCGGGCACGCGAGGCCTGCGTGTCCATGCCGTACCAGAGCTCCTAGCGAGAGCTGCACGACCAGAGCGCCCAGGCCGGCTACGGCGAGCTTGCGGACCTTCTCGTGCTTTCCTTTGATCAGAGGCGAGCCATGCTGTTGGGTGAGCGCCACCAAGATCAGTCCCGACCATACGGCGTGCGCTATCAATAGATGAATCGTCGAAACCGCGATCGAAAGGCCCAGCAGAACCGTCGTTCCGCCCAAAAGGATCTGCAGGACTAAAAGCGCGATGAGCACCCGGCCGGAGCGCCTGAGCTGCGCTTCTTTAGGAGCGGCGCGAAAGGCTTGAAACGTCGTGAGCAGGATCAGCACGGTTGCAGTGGCTGCGAGCAGGCGATGGCCCCATTCGAGCACGACTGCGAAAGTCGGAGGAGGCGCAACGGTGCC
>JBGAWT010000292.1:0-2637 GCA_044227445.1 Bdellovibrionia bacterium
ACCGCTGAGCTGGGCCAATTTGGAGCAAAGACAGTTCATTTGGTGCAAGCACCGGAGCTCAAGCTCTACAGCGCAGAAAGCTACGGAAATGTGTTGGAGCCCCTGGTTAAACAGGTGGGCCCTGACATGATCTTAGCTTCGCACACTCCAACGGGTCGTGATTTCATGCCCCGCTTGGCAGCAAAGCTAGGCGTCGGCATCGCTACGGACTGCACCTCGGCGCAGATGAGCGGCGGAAACCTCGTCGTGCGCAGGCCTGTTTACGCAGGAAAAGCCACCTGCGAAGTCGAATTCGTAGGCAGCGGCCCTAAGATGGCCACCATTCGCCAAAACGCCTTGGGCATTCCCAAGACGGGCTCGGGTGGCGCACCGACTGTGAATAAAGTTTCGCTACCTGTCGGAACACTTCGGACCAAAGTTTTAGAAGTCGTTAAGGGCACCAGCGCAAGACCAGACGTCACAGAGGCTTCGATCGTTGTTTCGGGCGGAAGAGCCATGAAAAACGCGGAGAACTTCAAGATCCTAGAAGAAATGGCGGACGTTTTGGGTGCGGCTGTCGGTGCATCACGCGCTGCAGTGGACGCAGGTTATCGCCCTCACCGAGACCAAGTCGGTCAAACGGGTAAGGTCGTCTCACCTTCGCTTTATATCGCTTGCGGCATCAGTGGCGCCATTCAGCACTTGGCCGGAATGCGCACGTCCAAGACGATCGTGGCCATCAATACGGATCCCGAAGCGCCGATCAATCAGGTCGCCGACTATGGGGTAGCAGCCGATTTATTCACGATTGTTCCGCTGCTCAAAGAAGAGTTCAAGAAGCTCAAAGAGCACTGAACCCTTTCCCATAAGCCAGCACCTCCGCTATACTTGGGACGTTCCCAAATACTAAGGAGAGCGGCCTATGAGCTGGCAGACATTCGTCTTTATTCCGGTAGCGTTAGCGGCATTCGGTTACTCGGGCTATCGATTCTTCATCCTGTTTAAGCTCATGAAAGCCCACCAGGGAAAAGCGCCTATACGTTGGCGCAATATCCCTGCGCGCGTCATGGAAGTCGTCATCAACGTCCTGGGTCAAAAAGCCGTCGCTCAAAAACCCGTGATCGGCGCGATTCACGCGACCATCTTTTGGGGCTTCATCATCATCACTATCGGGACCCTTGAGCAGTTCGCCTCGACAATTCACGAGCTGTGGAACTTCCAAAACCTGGGCCCGGTTTACCGAGCCTTGGTCTTCGTCCAAGATCTCTTTACGTTTGCGATCCTTCTTGCCGTCGGAGGCGCAGCTTATCGACGCTATATCGTGCGTCCGGAAGGTCTCGGAAAATCTCAAGATGCCACGAACGTCTTGATCTTCACGGGATCGCTCATGGTCTCCATCCTGCTCATGGATGGATTTCACATCTTGGGTGTCAGCCCCTGGTACCAGGACTCCATGCCCATCTCTTCGACCGTGGCATCGCTGCTTAGCGTCTTTAACTTCGACACACCGGTGAACGAAGGCATCGCGACGTTCTTTAAATGGGTTCACATGGGCTTGGTGTTGGGCTTTGCCGTCTACATCCCGCGCTCCAAACACTTGCATATCGTTGCCGCGGGCCCCAACACGTTTCTCAAGCAGCTTCCTCGGGCTAAGGGGATGACACCGATCAATTTCGAAGACGAGAAGGTCACTCAATACGGCGCAGCGAAGGTCACGGACCTCAGCTGGAAGGACGTTCTGGATTACTATGCCTGCACCGAGTGTGGCCGTTGCCAAGACCTCTGCCCCGCGCACAATACGCAAAAGCCGCTCTCGCCCAAGCGACTCGTCTTGGACCTCAAAGACAATATGTACCGCAACAAGGATAAGATCCTTGCCGGTAAGATCGACGAAGTCACGCCTTTGATCGACGAGCACGTCACCGAAGACGTCATCTGGGCCTGCACGTCTTGCCGCGCCTGCGAAGTCGCGTGTCCCGTATTCATCGATCATACCGATAAGATCTACGCTTCACGCCGCAACCTCGTGATGATGGAGTCTCGGTTCCCGGCCGAAGTTCAGACTGTCTTTAAGAACATGGAGACCAACGCAACACCTTGGGCGTTTAGCTCAGGAGACCGCGCCAAGTGGTCCGAAGGACTCAGCATCCCAACCATCGCTGAGACGAGCGCAGCTAACATCGATGTGCTGCTGTGGGTGGGTTGCGCAGGCTCCTACGATGACCGAAACAAGAAGGTGGTCACCTCCTTTACTAACATCCTCAAAAAAGCAGGCATCCGTTTTGCGATTCTAGGAACCGAAGAGCAGTGCACGGGCGATCCAGCTCGCCGCATCGGAAACGAGTACCTCTACCAAACGCTGGCTAAGAACAACATAGAGACGCTCAACCGACACCAGATCAAGAAGATCGTCACGACCTGCCCGCATTGCTTCAACACGATCAAAAACGAGTACAAAGATTTTGGCGGCAACTACGAAGTCACGCACCACTCGCAATTCCTGGCCGACCTCGTTCGTAGCGGAAAGATCAAACCCACGAAATCTCTGGACGAGTCCGTTACCTTCCACGACAGCTGCTACTTGGGCCGTTGGAACGGAATCTATCAAGAGCCGCGAGCAACGCTCTCCGCCGTCCCTGGGGCGCGCCTTACGGAAAT
>JBGAWT010000021.1:0-23519 GCA_044227445.1 Bdellovibrionia bacterium
CATTCTTTGCTTACATGGGCGCAGTGGACGCGAGCCCAAAAAAGGTCCTGCTCGGATACATTCTGGGATCCCTGGCCGACAGCTCGACCAAGTCAGCTTCCCTAAAAAGAATCTTGGAAGCCATGGGCCCTTTAGGCATCAAAGTGGGCCAGTTCCTTCGAACAAGTGGAATGGTAAATACGAAACTCAGGGCAGAGCTCGATCAGTTTCTGAGTCACGCGCTCGAGCCTGTGCGCTCGGATATCTTCAAGTACATGGAACGAGCCTTCGGTCACAATGCCGGAGTAATCGAATGGATGGGGCCGCTCGAAGGCTCGGGCTCCTTGAACTTCGTGGTTCAAGCCGATGTCAGAGATCCGCGCAACGGAACCGTCAAGCGGCTAGTCATGCGATTCTTGCGCGACGAAGCGGCAGGACAAATCGCCAACGAAAACCGGATCTGGGAAAAAGCCATCGCCGAGCTCTCCAATGACCCCTACCCTGATACCAAGCGCCTAGCCCGGACGCTCAGCGAGGCTCGCATGCACGCTATGGAAACTCTCAAACCTGGCGGAATCGAACTCAATCTAGAGCACGAAAGAACGGCCTACCCCAAAGCACGCACTGCCTACGAGTCGACCGTGGATCCACTGAGCGGTTACTCTATCGAGGCCGTGCGTCCCATCAATGATGTACAGGGCCTCATTGCTCCTGAACACCAGCAGGCAACCTCAGTGTACGAGGCGATCAGCTACGTGCCTTTAGATGAGATCCCCGACCCCAAACTGCGTCAAACGTTCGCTCGCCAGATCGCCGAAGCGGAGTTTGATGCCCTCTTCAGGAGAGGGGTATTCGATCCAGATGGCCACCCCGGCAACTGGCTGATCGACATCAAGAACAAGCGGCTTGTCCGAATCGACTATGCGCAGCTCAGGCAAGCTCCAGAAGAGGAGCTTTCGGCCTTCAGGCAGATGCTCACTGAGTTTCTCTATCAGAACATTACAAAAGATGGGGCCGAGCGAATCGTCAAACAATTGGGAGGGGTTCTGGAGTTTGGAGCCGGTCAGACTCCCCCTAAGGACTTAGCTGAAATCGTGCGGTCCATCGTTCGATCCAAGGAATTTCCTGTGTTCACCCAGCCGCAAGAGCGCTTCTTCCACCTAAGGGAAAAGATTGAGCAACACTACAAAACGAAGGGAATCGAAGTTCATTTTAGATCCACGACCCGCTCTGGACTGAGCTCACTGGGCCGCACGCGCATCTACTCCGAGCACATCGGCGACACCGATTTCTTCAAGCTCCTGCTCAAGCACTTGGGGATCACGCCTGTGGAGTGGAAGCTCGCAAGCACCGAGTCACGCCTTTGGCGAGCAGTGCTGAGGCTCTTCGTAGGGATCCAGCAGCGATCTACTTGCCTACGTCAAAAACTCGCATCGATGCTCAGCGGGAAGAAGCAGCTCCCCCCTAGCTCCCCGCCTTAGGCTCCTCCGCCTTCTTCCACTTCACCACAGTCCCCTGAACGAGCACCTGGCCCTCGGCGCCGTCATCCGCGCACTCAGGCTTGTCGTGCATCTCGGACTTTCCGTCCATCATGAACACGACGCTTTTGACTTCAATCACAGCGTCGCCACCGCGCTTCTTGGCTTGATCGACGAGTTGCTTGACGGCTTTGTTGTATTGGTTGCGGCAGATATTGGGGTCTTCGTTCTCGGAGGCCTGAAAAGAAACGAAATCCACTCGTCCGCGCACGATCCCAAGTCGCTCAAAAGGTCGATCCTCGGGCGCTTTACCTACAAAAGCCAGGCCCTCGGGGAACTTGATGCGCGCGCGCGGCGCTAGCGGAACGGTCGCGCCGCAGCCCACTCCAAAGAGCACCAAAAGCGCCGCGAAACTACGGCTCGATGTATTCGTATTGCTTGCCCTTGTAGTTGCGAAGGATCCACTTCTTGCCTTCGTGCTTCACCACGTAATTCGGAATGAGCGGAATCTTTCCGCCGCCCCCCGGAGCGTCGATCACGTAGTGAGGGACTGCCATACCGGAGGTCCAACCACGCAGAGCCTCGATGATCTTGATTCCAGTCTCCACGGGAGTGCGGAAATGGCTGATGCCCTGCGAGAGATCGCACTGATAGATGTAGTACGGACGCACGCGCATCATGAGCAACTTGTGATTGAGCTCCATGACGATCTTAGGATCGTCGTTCACACCCTTGAGAAGCACCATCTGGTTATTGATCACGCATCCCGCATCCGCTAGGCGCGCACAGGCATCGAACGCTTCCTGCGTGCATTCCTTAGGATGGTTGTAGTGCGTATGCACAAATACCGGGTGGTACTTCTTGAGCATGTCGGCAAACGCTGGAGTGATGCGCTGAGGCAGCGTCACCAGGTTGCGCGTGCCGATGCGGAACACTTGGATGTGATCCATAGCGCGTAGGCGCGACAAGATATATTCCAAGCGATCATCCGAGTTCGAGAGGGGGTCGCCACCTGAGATGACGACGTCGCGAATCTCTTTATGCTCGGAGATGTACTTAAGCCCCTCTTCGAGCTGCGCGTTTGCAGCTGAGGACGAGGGGTCCGAAACCTTGCGCTTGCGAGTGCAGTGGCGGCAATAAACCGGGCAGTTGTGAGTCGTGTAAAAGAGCACGCGATCGGGATAGCGATGCGTAACGCCTGGAACCGGCATGTCGCGCTCTTCGCCCAGCGGGTCTTCGAGGTCGGTGTCCAGAACATTGAGCTCGCCCATCTTAGGAACCGACTGCAGGCGGATCGGGCAGTTGGGATCGTTGGGGTCCATGAGCGACGCGTAATAAGGCGTGATGCCCATATTGAACTGCTCGTGAGATTGCTGAAATGCGGAATGCTCTTCGTCAGTGACCTTGATCACCTTTTCGAGCTGATCCATCGACTTGATGCGCTTTTGCTGCTGCCAGACCCAGCTGTTCCAGTCTTTTTCGGGAGTGTCGGTCCAGATGGCGGGGCGCGGCGGGGACTTGAAACGATCGCGGACTTTATTCACGGTAACAATATTGAAAGCCATTCTCTTTAGGTGCCAGAGCTAGCCGCGGATGTAAAGCGCCAGCAGTAGCTGGTCAGGAGGCTTCGGGAGCTGAGTTGCCCTTAAGCTCTTCAGCGGGCTTAGGCGGCTTGGAATCCTTCTTATGACGCGTGATCAAGGGGCAGCAATCTGCCGAAACGGTCTTGCTCACATCAGTCAGGGGCTGCCACATCAATCCCAGCGAGCCGTCTTTGGACATTTTTTCGCTATTAATCGCGAGATTTCCGTCTGCAGAGACCTCAACCCCAACGTCTTTGAGCGTCATAGTGAGCTTTCCCTTGGACAAGCCCACGTGAGTAACCGGATAGGACTTCTGCTTACTCCCAAGCACCACTGCCCTTTGAGGGGCTTGAGCCGAAATCGAAAAAACCACCCCATCGCTCATCTTCTTTTCTTGGCCGGGTGCGACGGTGAGGACTCGTGAAATGTAAACGGACTTCAGGCTCTCGCCCATCAACCGCAAAACTGTTTTTCCGGCACACGCTGTGCGAGTTTACCCGCCCCAATCGCTGCGGGTACCGAGAGGATCACAAAAAAGATGACCAAAAAACCAATTCGAGCATGTGCCGCCATGCATAAATAATCGGCGCATTGAGCGAACAACTTGAGATTAGAGCTTCTTAGACCAGCGATTGAGCCGCATGGCCCATTTGACCTGACCGCGCTTCAGGAGCGCTCGCCCCATGCTGCCAGCTACAGCCCGTAGAAGCGCCGCAACAGCCCCCAGCATGGTACCGACGACCACGACAACAATCGCTAAGGCGACGACTTCCTGAACTGCGGGCGACATCAGCCAACCCCCAGCGCACGCGCGACATGAAAAGTAGCAAACGACCCGACGTAAGCCAGGGCCGTCATGTAAAAGAGCATGAATGCAGGCCAGCGTAGCGATTGGGTCTCGCGCCGGGTGATGGCCAAAGTCGAAATGCATTGCATCGCCAGGACGTACCAAACCAGCAGGCTTAACGCCGTGGCCAAGCTCCACTCCGAAGCGATCTTTGCTCCCAAAGCATCGTGCAGGGCGTCCGTATTTCCGTCCTTGGCTTCAAGCGCATAGGTCGTCGCCAGAGCGCTCACCATGACCTCGCGAGCTGCAAACCCGGGGATCAGAGCCACGGCGATTTTCCAATTAAAGCCAATCGGCGCAACGAGGGGCTCGAGCGCACGACCGATCTGACCCGCAAAACTATACGAGATGGGGCTCTCTACCGCACCCTCGGGAGCCTTAGGGTAGCTCGCTAAAAACCAAAGCAGGATCGAAAGACCCAAGATCACGGTTCCTGCGCGCCTGACAAAGATTCCAGCTCGCGCCCAAAGACCCAAAGCCAAAGAGCGCAGGCCCGGACGCTTGTATGTAGGCAGCTCCAACACCAGCGGCGGCTTAGGCCCCCGAAGCATGGTCTTGCGAAACAGCAGCGCCATTCCCAAAGCCGCGGCAATGCCCAAAAGATACAGCGCTAAAAGAGTGAGCCCCTGCAGGGTCAGCGGGCCCACTACGGGTCGCGCCGGGATAAAAGCCCCCACCAAGAGCGAGTACACAGGCAAACGCGCCGAGCACGTGGTCAGCGGAGCCACTAATATAGTGGTCAGTCGATCGCGTGGGTTCTCGATCGTTCGAGTGGCCATGATGCCCGGGATCGCGCAGGCATAAGAAGAAAGCAGCGGAATGAACGCGCGCCCATGCAGACCGACTTTTCCCATGAGTCGATCCATCAAGAACGCCGCGCGCGCCATGTAGCCCGAGTCCTCAAGCACTAAGATGAAGAAAAATAAAATCAAGATCTGCGGCAAGAACACAAGAACCGAACCCACGCCCGCAAAAGCCCCATCGACAATGAGACTAGTAAGAGCGCCCGGACCCAAAAGCCCGCTCACGCTTGCTCCGAGCCAAGAGATGCCTGCTCGAATCGCGTCCTGCGGAGCCGCAGCCCAGCTAAAAATGGCCTGAAAGAGAATCGTCAAAACACTCAAAAGCAAGATCGAGCCCCATACGGGATGCAGCGCGATGGCATCCAAGCGCTCGGTCCAAACACTCGGCTTGAGAGCTTGCTTGGTCACACGTCTCAAGATCTGATCCACGCGAGCAAAGCGCGCAGTGATCAAAGCCTCGGCTTGCGCGCCAGTGGGAATAACTCGTTTTTCGTTCTTGGGGCGCTCAACCTTGGCGCACGCGCCAGATCCATCATATTAAGAGCTAGCAAAACAGGTCTGCCCAGCGCCTGCAGTTCAAGCACGAATGCCAAGCTGCGCTCCAGGCTCGTAGCATCTGCGACCGCTACCAATACATCCGGCGGAAGTTCGCCTTCTTGCTTGCCCACCAAAACGTCGCGAGTGATCGCTTCATCCGGAGTGCGCGCATCGAGGCTATAGGCGCCAGGAAGATCGACTACCTCAGCTTGAGAGCCGTTCGAAAAAAGGAGCTTCCCAGACTTACGCTCAACCGTCACACCTGGGTAGTTGCCCACCTTTTGGCTGGCGCCTGTGAGGGTATTGAACAAAGAGGTTTTTCCCGAGTTGGGATTGCCTGCTAAGGCTACGCGGAGCATTGGACCTCCACGAGGTCGGCCTCACCGCGCCTGAGCGCCACGAGAGTGCCACGAACTTTAACGGCAATCGGATCCCCGCCCCATGGCGAGACCTGAGCGACGGTGACGACCTCACCAGGCAAAAAGCCCAGGTCCATCAGCCGCCTGGCCATCACCGGATCCTGGTCCGATAAAAGCCTGACAACCAACGCGCGATCGCCCCGGGCAAGGTGCCCCAATCCGCAGGGCTTACCGGAGAAAGTCGCGGACATGGCTCATGCCTTCCTTCAAGAGATTTTCGATGTGCTCGTCATCCAGAGAGTAAAACGAAGTGCGTCCCGCTTTGCGAACCCGAACGAGCTTAAGGTTGCGCAAGGTGCGCAGGTGGTGACTCACGGCCGGCTGGCTCATTCCAACAAGCTCCGAGAGGTGCCCTACGCTGAGCTCACCTTGAGAGAGGGCCCAAACGATCTGAATGCGCGAAGAATCGCCTAAAGCTTGAAATGTCTCAGCCAAAAGCAGGAACATCTGCTTTTCCTGGAGTCCCTTGCGAACGGCTTGGACCTTTCGAGGGGACAGAGGGGGAATGACTTCTTGGACGGGTAAAGCGGACATCTATAGATATATAAACACATGTTTATATATGGATCAAGCCAGAACTTACGCGGCGCCCAAATATTTTTGGGCGGCCCCTAAAAGCACCTCGAGGTCCAAGGGCTTGTGGACGAGATCGATAGCCCCCTCAGGCTTTACCTGACCCGAAGCTGCTGTAAGCACCACGACAGGCACCCCTAAAAAAAGCCCCTCCGCTCGGGTCGCTGCCAAGAACTCCCGGCCATCCATCTTGGGCATCATGAGGTCCAAGAAAATTAGTCCCGGCGCCACGCCCTTGGATGCCATCTCCTTAGCCTCCAGCCCATTGCTAGCCATCCGAACGTCGTAGCCTTCGAGCTCGAGCGCGAAGCGCATCGTCTCTCGAATATCGTCATCATCGTCAACAATCAGTATCCATGGAGAACGAGCTTGGGCTTCCATCCCCTTCACAATGACTAAAAGGAAAAATGGTGTAAAGCGCACCGGTATTCCGACCGGAATTACACCCATTTGCTTAGCCTCTTCCGCAGTGTTATCCGAATGACCTGTTTGATTTCCATGAACAGCAAACGCTCTCAAAAAGTGAGGAACGCATGGCGCCCACCCGCCCTGAGGTAAAGATCGCCTTGATTGATGATGATGAGAGCGTGCTGAATTACCTGGGCGAGTTCTTCTCGGGCCAGGGAATGGGCATCTACACTTTTAACTCGGCGGAGCAGGCGCTTCGTGCGCTTCCGATGAGCCAATCCCGCAATGGGCCGTTTGACCTCGTGCTTGCAGACGTCAATCTCCCCGGAATAAGCGGTATCGACCTACTCAAAGAGCTCAAGAGACAGTTCCCTAGCCTCATCCTCATTCTGATCAGCGCACAGATCGACGTCAAAGACGCTGTCATCGGAATCAAAGAGGGCGCGTACGGCCTACATCCCGAAGAAGCCGCTGACCTCGACCGCCTGAGCGTCATCATCCGAAACGCGCTTCAGCTCAGAGCCGCGCAACGCTCCTCGGAGTCCGATAGCCTTCCGATCAAATCCTCGGGCGTCATCTGCCCGAGTCCCGCAATGCGGGTCATCTATGACCTCATCCGCAGAGCCGCGCCCACTGACTCCAGTGTCTTGGTCTACGGCGAAAGCGGTGTGGGCAAGGAGCTCGTGGCGCGAGCCATTCATGACAACAGCTCGCGAGCCAAGTACCCTTTCGTAAGCATCAACTGCTCGGCTATCCCAGAAAACCTGCTCGAATCCGAGCTCTTCGGCCACGCCAAAGGATCGTTTACCGGCGCTCACCAAGAGCGCTCGGGTCTCTTCGCCGAAGCAAACGGCGGAACTTTGTTTTTAGATGAGATCGGAGACCTCAATCCCCTGCTTCAGGTCAAGCTGCTGCGCGCGATCCAGGAAAAGAAGGTCCGACCCGTCGGTGCCAATCGCTATCAGGACGTGGACGTACGAATCGTCAGCGCGACGAACAAAAATCTCTCCCAGGCTGTGAAGGAAGGAAAATTCCGAGAGGACCTTTACTATAGGCTCAATGTTATCCCGATCCACGTAGCACCGCTCAGGCAGAGGCGCGAAGACATCGTCGTGCTCGCTGAGCACTTCCTCGAAGTGGTGTGCGGGAAGATGGGATTGGACTCCAAGCACTTCTCCAGCCAGGCGATGGAAAAGCTGCTGAAAATGGACTTCAGAGGCAATGTTCGAGAGCTGCAAAACACGATCGAGCGAAGCGTGATCTTCTCGGATGGGTCAATCGTCGAGCCTACTCATATCCCGAGCCCGCTTGAGACGGAGACCCCTCCGATCATCTCAGGCCTCTCCAACGACCTGCCTCCCCTTGAAGAGCTCGAGTCGCTCTACATTAAATCCATTCTGGAGCGCTATCAGGACAAACAAGTCGCAGCCGACATCTTAGGCGTCAGCCGTCGAACGCTTTACCGCCGCATCGAAGAGATCGAAAAACGCGACAAAACCAGAAGCGCTATTGCCGGGTAGGTTATGATGGACTTTGTTTTGCCCCCTCAAGTCATCGCTCGCTACAAAGAGATCCTTCAAGGCTACGATCAAGATCTGGCTCAAGCGCTGGGTCGTTCATCTTTCGAAGAAGTCCATGGGATTGCCCACAAAATCAAAGGAAGTGCCGGCATGTACGGCTATCCCAGGGTTTCCGAACTCGCCGCTCAGCTCATGAAAGAAGCCTCCGTAAGCTCCTTGGAATCAGCTCAGGAGCTCAGGCACGAAATTCGAAAGATCCTTCCCACGCCCGCTAAACCCAGAGTTCTTGTCGTCGACGACGATGAAGCGATCTCAATGATCGTTAAAGAAGCTCTCGAAGTTGCTGGCCTTGAATGCGAGACCTGCGGGACCATTTCCGAGGCCACGCGCCTGATGGGATCATTCGATCCTCAGGCCGTTCTACTGGACTATCGCCTTCCGGAGGGAGGAGCCCAAGCTTTCGTCGACTCAGCACAGGGTCAATCCATCAAGCACTCGATCGTGCTGATGTCAGCCAACGATAAGCTGGATCTGCTCGCTCGCCAGTTGGGTCTGAGTTGCTACATCAAAAAGCCCTTCTCGATCGATGAGCTCTACACATCGGTTTCAAAAATTTTAGGATCTTCTCTCCAGGAAGCTAGCTAGACCCTCTCGCTGGCACGCTCATTGCTACATATCGCTTTGCTGTCCAACCGCCGAGAAAAGGGAGCAAGGGGAATGCTGCACGATTTTGGGATCGCAGGGGCGTTTTACTCAGGGGAACCGCAGAAAAAAGAAGACAAGGAGTCCGACAAGAAAAAGGAAGGTGGCAAGCAACCCCACCTCGTTCTCTTAAAGGAGATTCCCGAAACAGCCGCTCGCGCGAAGGTAGCCGTCGTAGACGATGACGAAGCGGTCATTCTTTATCTCGACAATTACTTGAGCCGCAGGGGCTTCAGCGTGAAGTCCTTTCAGACACCCGACGCTGCACTCAAGCTCCTAGAGCAGGAATCCGACCGCATCGGTCCTGACCATCCGCCGTTTGATCTCGTGCTTGTCGATATGCGCATGCCCAAGCTCGATGGCCTGGCGTTCGCCAAACGCGTGAGCGAATGGTTTCCGAAGCTTCCGATCGTTTTCATCACCGCGTACGGAAGCATCGAGACTGCCGTAGCGGCGATCCGACAAGGGGCGACGGACTATATCGAAAAGCCCCTTTCGCTTCACAAGCTCGAAACCATCCTAGAATCCGTATTCGCCAAGAAACAGGACTGAGTTTGTGTCAATTCTGACAACTTCCGTGACAAGCACGGCACTCGGAGCCGCGAGCTCATGTTAAACCCAGCGTTGAGACGGCATACCGCTTGCTTATTTACTCCCATACGGGAGGGACGAGGCCATGGAAAAGGTCACGCTCCGATCCCTTTCCCATCCGGAAGGGACGAAACGACACAGGAAGCGAACCAAGGTGACCCGCAAATGCAATCTTTGCGGGAGCAAATTCACGACAGCGGGAGCACACATCCTCTTTTGCTCCAAATGCCGAGCAAACAACGAGGTCATTCGCTTTTCGGAATGGCTACCGGAGGTTGCGCCCGAGGAGTACGCCGAAGGCGACGTGAATTTCGACTTTGAGAAAGCAGCTTAGACAGCAAGGAAGAACAAAATGGAACTCATTACACAAAGATACGTCAGCAATTTGCCCGAAGACCCGCACACCTCCGGAGACACGCTGCTTCAGCACTACGTCAACTCCCGGCTCAACCAGCTCATGACAAGCCTCACGGCGCAGTATGAGGGAAAGATCCTGCCCAGCCACCGAGTCTCGTTTCGCGAGAACCAGCGCAACGCATCCACCGAATGCACGATCGTGATCAAGCTCAATGACCAGATGTCCTTCCAGTTCAGGGAACGCGGCCCATCGAGCCGCTTGGCATTTCAGAAGACGATGGCCAAGATCGAGCGCACTCTACGCTTGGAGCCCGAAACAAGCTCCCAAGAGCCATTGAAGGAGGCCGTATAACACTCGCAGGAACGATTCAATTCAACTGGGAAGCGAACGAGCCGGAGATTGTGCTCGCACGCGAGATGCTCGAGGCGCGAATCGCGCACCTGAGCAGCTATGCTCCCTGGATCGATAGCAAGGAGATCGCCTATACGGCGGAACTCAAGCGCTTTGGGTTTCGCGACCACGTGAGGCTCAACGCTTCGCTTAAGATCGATGGGAGCGAGCTTTGGATTCTCGGAGGCAAAGGACGAGGAACGCTTGAAGCCATCTCCAGCGCCTTTCAGCGCATGGAAGAACTCCTTCAAGCCAGCCATAAGGAGGCAAAGGTATGGCGATCCGCTCGATGAAGCTTGGTTTTAACCCCAAAAAGGTCTTGGGCTTCATTCGCCCCGACCGACTCAAAGAGATCAGCAACGCCTTCGATCTTTGGTCCAGGCTCAAACAGGATCTCTTGTTTCTATCCTCGGATCGAAGCTTCGCGTGCCGAATCCGCCCCGACAACCAATCTGGCGGCGGGTATAGAAGCGAAGTCTGGGTCAAGATCTCTCATTGTCGCTGGCGCGGAGAAGGCAAAGAGCACGAAATCGTAGCCGCCGTAAAATCCGCGCTACAAAGCACGCACATCGCGCCCGCGTTCGGATTTAGCAACGCCTAAGCCGCGATCCCGAATTCGGAAACGTCTTCCTGGATCTCAAGCGCCGGAGTGCTTTCGATGAGCTTGGTCTCGTTGCGAAGCAGGACATACCAAGAGAATCCCTTCTTCAGGAGCTTTCGGAACATCCTTCGACGATGCAGAGAATGGAAAACGGAGTTGTCGATGGCCACGACGGACCGCAGATTGCCCGAAAGGTAGCTCACGAAGCTTTCGCTGAAATCCGACTCGGTGCTATCGGCTTGCAACACGACCCGAATGCCATACTCTCGTTGCACCCTCTCGATCAGCTCAGCCAAACTATTGAGACGGGAGGTCTCCTCCCAATCATAGTAAGGAAGCCGAAACATCGGCTCACCCGAAAACTCCACCGCAAAGGAGACAATCTCCATGGGTGCGCTGCATAGATATGCTTATAAAAGATCACGAGATCCCAGGTGCATGACTTAGCCAACCTTGCCACGCGCGAAAGAGCCAAGGCCTGTTGCTGGGGATCAATCATCGGAAACACGATGGGGCAATTGTCCTCAGGCATGGCAGTGGGCTTGAGCAGCAGGACAAAATCCGAAAGGCTTTCCATTTGCTTGAGAGCTCTTGGATCCGAGTGAATGTAAATATCCGCTTCGTTCGCCTCGACCGACTCAGGCAGGTCTACGATTTCCGCTCTTTTCCCCGACAACCGAGACCACAGGCTCGAAAAACGACTGAACCTACGCAGCGCGCTTTCGTCCCGCAGTTTGAGTCGATACTGCCTGGGCCCAAATACCCGCTTCAGCCAATCCATTTTTAGATAGCCAGAATTGTCAGGCCGATCTTCGAGAGATTCGGTTGGTAAGCGATCCTGAACTGCCCACAAGACTTTGATATCAGCCATCAAATAAGAATTAGCAGCTTATGTGCCAACTCCTTTGTCATCTCAGGCACGACGAGGGCCCCTTTTTGCCAACTCTGACAACATTCGCGTCAGCCCTGGCAATCTCTCGCGCCTTCGACGCTTCAAATCAAATTAGGGCGCTCCGCGGCTTGGAACAGAACTTGCTCTCCTGTCACACGTGGGGAGGACTCGCGTGAGAAATCAAAAGCATCAAATTCTCGGGCTCTCTGGATCGGTCCAGTATTTTGGGGTTTGGAAGTTCGTCAATCGCCAGCTGCTCGAGACTTATATTCAGAGAACTATCGAGTCGCGTTTGCGCAAGAGTCCGACCTGGCATTGGGCGCTCTACAGCGTCCGATTTAGTCAACAAGACGAAGGCTATCTCGTCCGCTGCGACATTCAGATCAAGACGGACATGAAAGCGCGTCAGGCAGGGTCGGCTTTCGCTCGCCGCCCCAACCATGCCTTCAACCGAGCGATGGCAGTGATCGAATCGGCATCCTCCGAGCTTCCGTACGCGCTCCAAGAAGCCGCTTGAAAGGAAAACATGCAAAACTCCCAGGACCCTATCGTGCTCCCTCGCGAAACCATCTCCACTGATAAGTCGCTTCAAGTCGCCGTAAGAACAATGGATGGCGCCTCGCTGGTCATGACTCTCAATATCCAGCTCATGCAAGAGATCATGCGGTCCATGCGCAATGAAGCGATCGAGCTCGAGTACGGCGAACAGACCTCCGCTTGCGCCTAAGCAGCTCGCTGGGCTATATCCCACTTCATGTTGAAGCACGCCCAGCCTCCCATAGATCAGGCCTGGATCTTGATCTGCGAGAAGTGCGGAAAAAAACTTACGCCTGACAATCCTGAGGGGAACCCTTCGCGTGCGCTCCAACAAACGCTCAAGGAGAAGATCTTCACTCGTTTCGGCAAGGGCAAGGTTCGCGCCCTCGTAACAACCTGCATGGACATCTGCCCTTCGGGCGAGGTTGCCGTCGGGATTCTGCGCGCCCAAGGCAAAGACGAGTACCTCACGATCCCAGGCGAGCACGCCGCGGGCGCCGCAGACGAAGTTCTAGAGCGGGCTTTGGTTACTTCTCCTGGTAATTGAGATTCTTTCCAAACGTCTCGCGCACCCCAGGAATCCCTAGCAATGCGAGCGCAGCCACGACCCAAAAAATCGTGCGGGCAGCATCGATGGGCGAGTGCCCTGCTTTGAGCAACAAGAACGCTTCGATCAGAGGAATCGCAGCAAATCTCAAGAACTGCGGCGCAGCCGTCGTGGCGAGCCCCCGATAGTTCGTTCCGAAGCTCTCGCCCACGATCACGACGACCAGGGCCCAGTAACCCGTCACGAAGCCCGTAGCGAAAACGTAGGTATGAAATTCAAACAGACTCAGATTGCCGGTTCCCCAAAGCCAAAGCGCCAGTACGCCCAACGTTGCTAGAATAAAACCGATGAGTGTGCGTTTGCGCGATCCCAGAAGCTGGGAAATAATTCCCGAGGCTAACTCGCCTAAGAAAAACCCGCAGTAGTTCCACACGATCACCCGCGAGACGGAGATATTGAGAAATACCTTTTCGCCGAATACTTCGGGCGAAAAGCTCAGGCACACGCCGATCCAAAACCAGATAGGAATGCCCGCGAGCACCGCGGAAAAGAAATTCAGAGCGCGCTTCGGGGAGCGAAGAAAGGCGATCGGCCCCAGTGCCTTGCCAGCCGAAGCAGAGAACAGGGGCGATTCCACCATCTTAAAGCGCAGGAGCAGAAGCACGAGACCTGCGATCCCGCCTACTCGGTACGCAGTTCGCCACGGCAGAAACTCGCCGCACAACCCAGCCGCAATCGGACCCAGTGCGCCGAGCGCCGCGATCCAAGCAGAGTAGATTCCACGGCGAGCTTGCGGTGCGGACTCCAGCACGAGCGTAAAGGCTGCGCCCATCTCGCCGCCCAATCCCAAACCCGCCACAAACCTCCAAAACTCGTAGGCACCGACGCTTTGGACGTAACCACAGGCGATCGATGCGATGGAATAAAGCAGGATCGATGCAACTACCGCAGACTTTCGCCCGAGGCGATCTGCGATTGTCCCCCAAAGCACGCCCCCGACTAACACCCCAAAAACCTGGATTTGGATGAGCTGCCCACCCACCGCAGTGATTTGATCGGCGCTCAATCCAAGATCGCGCAGGCTAGGAACGCGTAGGACGTTCAAAAGGAATGTATCAAAGAGGTCGATGACGTAACCGACGGAGCAAACGGCGAACGTAAAGGCGAAGTCGGATCTCTTTTGCGGCTTGGACATGGACTCATTGTAGAGTCGATGAACCCTAACTCAAGGGCTTGTTTTTAAAGCAAATGTCCCCTTGCTTCCATTTGTTGACTTAATAAGTCAAATAAACTAAGACCTCGACCTATGAGCCTGCTTTTATTCACCTTTGCGGCCTGGGTTGGAACCGTCGCTCAAGCGACTCCTCCTTGCGGCCAAGACGAGCTGACCACAGCCAAAGCCCTCCTTGAATATGCCGAAGGCGAAACTAGCCTCTCTGCCCAGGAGCGTGCGGAACTCCTCAAAAAGGTCGAAGAGCTAGGAAGCGCGCTTCATCTCAAAGCAATTCGCATGCGGCATCAGGACTATCGCCAGCGCGACTCCCAAGGCCAGATCCGTTACGTGAAGCCAGTGCTCAGCGACGCGCATTACACAGGCGTACTTCACAAGCATGGGGTCGACCTTTCGATCGAGCAGATTCGAGCTCACTGGAGCCAAGAGCACCGCTACTTCCATACCTCCGATGTGCATCTCAACGACATGCTCAACCGAATCGAGGCACGCAAGGATCTCAATGCCGAGCAAAAAGAAGTGCTCTCGGTGGCAGCGATGTTTCATGACATCGTTTACGAGCCAAGGCGCTCGGACAATAAAAGGCGCTCGGCTGAGTATTTCATCGGTCACTCCCAGCCCAACAAGAACACTGCCTCAATCGTCGAGATCATCGTAGATAACAAGTCGCGCGTAGGATCCAGCCCCCTCTCGCAGATCTTCCAGGAGCTAGATCTAGGAATTCTCACGGGTAGCCTCAGTGAGCTCATCGAATGGGAGCGGGCGATCTTCAAGGAATACCAGTTCCTGGATTTCAAAGAGTATAAGAAGCGAAGGCTTGAGTTCCTGAGCGCGCACATCACCGACGGACCTCACGTGGGAGCTCTCATCGAGTACGTCAAGACCCACCAACCTAAGATCGCCGTGTTTGCCGGCTCGTTCAACCCGATGCATATCGGCCACCTCGACGCGGTTCGCGAAGCCGAGAAGCTCTTTGACAAAGTCATCATCGCGCGCGGAAAAAACCCCGAAAAAACTCTCGTAGCCGATACGGAGCTCAGCGATGTGTTGCCCTACTACCAGACGGATTCGTTTCCTGGTTTCCTCACTGATTACATGAAGGGCCTGGGCTATCCCGTCACGCTCGTGCGCGGCCTGCGCAACGCCAACGACCTAGCCTCTGAAGAAGCTCAGATGCGCATCATGCAAGAACAGTGGCCTGAGGTCCAAGTGGCGTTCGTCGTCACCGACGCGCGCTTCGCGCATCTCTCGTCCTCATGGGTTAGAGCGCTTGAGAAGATCCAGCCCGGCACGGGCAAGCGCTACATCGTCAATCCCGACGCTAAGAAAGCCAATAAGCGTTAGTTAGCAGCATCTCGCGAAACGCAGAGCGCTCCGGCTTTTTGGGACTCCGTCTTAGGGTGAACCGCGACCGACTCTTGTGGAGTGCGCACGACATAAGATTCGCTGGGCCCGTCCCAAGAAGTAGAGGTCCATGAAAAAGCAGACGCTGGAACTTCTAAGGCTTGAGTGAGGGTTCGCAGCGTGCCCCGACTATCGGCGGCCTCGACATCATTCCTCGACGGTAAAGACCTTTTACGACTTTGGCAGTGAGATACGGCCTGATCCCAAGTCATTGTCCTGCTGTCCTGCGGCCACCAGAACAGGCCGCTTGCCAGTTCCTTCCAACCCAACTCACCCGTCTGGGAGTCTCTCACTCGTTTGATTCCGTAGCCAACATGAGTCAGGCAAACAGAACCCACTTCGCTCGCAAGCTTTGCTCGAAATCCCTCGGAGCACGAGCTCATCTCAGAGATGCCCTTGAGAAGGATGAAGGCAAGGCTCGCACCATCGTTGGATTCGGTCCAAGTAACTTTCAAATTTTTGTCATTGATCGCGCCCACCAGCGAATGAATCATTCCGCTGATCTCGTTCTTGTCCTTGGCGATGGCGTACTCCCGAGGCATATCGCTTTTGACCTTCTCAAGTGCGCCCACCAACTGGAGTTCCTTGGAGACGTTGTAATCTCGTGGGAAATCCTGCTTGGACTCTTGAATCGCACCAAGAGCACTGTCGATTTCCTTAAGCTTCTTGGCCAATGAGTCTAGCGCATCATTCCGCATCAGATAGTTCTTAACTTGGATGAGTTGAGCTGGAGATAGATTGGAGTTGCTCTCCGTCAAATTCGTGAGCTTGTACTGAACCAGCCACATGAATGCGTCCGCGCCGATTAAAAGCACCCTGGCTCCATCGCAAACATTCGTCTCTGCCCGCTTCTTGGTGGCAAGGCTGCACCTTTGAACGACGAAAGAAGTCCCCTGGCGCGAGAGCGTAACCATCTGGCCCATGGGGCCCACGAGGGCTATACGCTGAGGGAGCATGCCTTGCACGGCATCGAACCCTGAGTTCACGGCGTCCGCCAGAGCCATCTCAGTGGTGCAAAGAGAGACCAGCATCAACAGAATCGCCACGTGTTTGCGCATTGAATTTCCCCCGTTCAGCGAATAGTACACAGCACCTGCAAAAGGTCCATCTCTCTTGTGGCGGCTTTTGACCCGCGGTGCTAGATCCGGCCTGCGATGCGTGGGGCTTTGAGTTTAGCTTTGTTGTGTATTTCCATGTTTGGAGGAGGGCCCGTTGCATGGGGAACCTCCGACAAGCCCAAATGCGCCGCTCTCACGTCTGAGCGAAATACGCTCCTTCCGCTCTCTTTGCGTGAGGCCGCTAGCCTCTACGCACCGTTTTACGGAAGGCCCCAGTCCCAAGAAGCGCTCGATCATTTGGTGACCCGCTACTTGGAGCAAAATGTATTGCCCGGACCCGGCGCCCCCCGCGATCTCCTCACGTATGGCCGCGAGCTTTTGGATCTCTCGGATCACAGCCTGCCGGGGTCGCTTTTGCTGCAGGAAGCGGTGATCTCAAGGCTCGAAAAATTAGACGGAGAGCCTCAACAGATCGCTGCCCTCATGAAGCATGCGCGGATCTTGCGCGAATTAGCCGTCGAGGCTGTTCCGGCAAACGCCTCTCCGCAAAGCATTCGCAAGCTCTTGGGCGAAAAACTACTGAGCTCTCCGGAAATCTCCGCCCCTCAAAAAGCCCTCTACATCTATCTCATGATGGGTACTGCGGATTGGCAGGGCAGGCGGATTCTTCAGTCCGTCCCGATCTCGGAGCGTGAGAACGTCGAAGCCCTCCTCGCCCAGCGCTTGCCGCTTTGGAGGGTTTACAAGGAATTGGCGCGCAGGAATCGAGTCCACAATTACCCTCTGGACTTTGCGATCGCCGAGAGCCTGCGGGATCTTCCCATTCCGGCTAGCCGCAACTGGCTCGCCCAAACAACCGAGACCAACCTTCTTTTTAGCGCCACGGGCTACTGGGGATACTTCAAGTCAGGCCGACACTACTACGGCACGCGGCTCCAAGACTCCCAAGAGCAGCTGATCCAAAATGCGAACCTACCCGCAGTCGGCATGCCCTATGACCTTGCCCTTGCGCACGTCAATCGCCTCACCCAGGTCGCACAAGACCTAGGACTCGGCATGAGTTTTGAGATTCCCAGCGCCAGGATGCTAGAGGCAGCCAATATGGCGGGCGTCCGCAGCCGCTTTTTCTTCGGGGATCGAGAGGGTGATCTTCCGCTGTTTGCCAATTTCACAAAAAAGGTGCGACCCGCGCACGAAGGCCCCTCCAACCCGGCGGGCTTCAGGAACATCATCGGCAATATTCGGGTCTGGACCGACACAGAGCTTGAGCCTGATTCGGCCTACCACCGGACCTTTTTTAAAGGGCATCGGGAAGACGCCCTATACGAACCGACTTACTCGCAAGACATTCGGCTTGGAGGAAGCACGGTGGGTTTTAGGCGGGCGCGGGGAAAGTAAATGGACTTTAGATCTTCCAGCTTTTCGCCTGCTCCATAAAAAAATCGTAAAACGCCTGTGTTCTGGGAGGCAGGAACTTTCGATTCGGGATAACCGCGTAGACATGCCCGAAGGCCTCAAGAGGATGCTTATCCAGAACTTGTCTGAGGCGGCCTTCCTTCAAATGCTTTTGCACGTCCCAGACGGACCGAACTAAAATACCAAAATCATTCAAAGCCAGATCGGTGAGAAACGCGCCGCTATCGCATTCAACGGATTTTCTTGACGCGAATTTCTTGAGCGCGGTCTTGCTTCCGATGAATTTACAATCACTGTGAATCCTCAGGAAGAGAAGACGATGACTATTGAGGTCGTCCGGAGTTCGAATGGGCTTGGGGTTTTTCTTGAGATACTTTGGGGTCGCGCAGAACACCAATTGGTTTGGGACGAGCTTCCGGTAGATCAAGTCAGAGTCTTCGGGCGTGTCGATTCGAATGGCCATATCGACGCTGTTTTCAATGAGGTTCAAGACCCGTTCTGAGAGTAAGAGCTCCACTTTGATCTTCGGGTTTCTTTCCTGAAACTGGCGAATAATCGGAATGAGAAGATTGTGCGCGATAAAGGGAACAGAGGCCACCTTAACGGTTCCCGACAATTCCCTTCGCCCACTGAAGGTGGACTCGAGCTTCGAAAGCTCTTCGAGCACAGCCTTGATGTTTGGCAGCAACGCCTTTCCTTCGTCCGTCAGAGAAACCGCTCTCGTTGAGCGCTGAGGCTCTGGCGAAGTTTCCGTAGTCAGCAACAGCGATATAGGCTTTCCAACCTACTAAGTCGTCAGCGTTCATTATTTCTTTTTATGAAACAATCTATTTAAAATTAACAGAATTATATCCAAATCAAAAAAGAACTAATTTGCTCTTCAGAACCGAATCCAAAGGAGGATTTCAAAATGAACAGCTCAAAGATCAAATCGACACTAATGGCCCTAAGTGCCTCTCTCATCACCACCGCTTCTATCTCGCCTGCTGAGGCAGGCTTGGATCAATTCAATCAGCTAGGAAATGCAAACTGGCGCTCAACAGGATCTGAGATTCACGCGGACCAAGGCAACGGTTTTTTGGTCAGCAAGGACTCTTACGGTGACTTTCATCTTAAGGTTCAATTTCGGGCAGAAACGGGGACGAACAGCGGCATCTTTATTCGATGCAGCGATCCCAAGAAAATCGACGATAAGACCTGCTACGAAGCCAATATCTTCGATACGCGGCCCGACCAAACTTATCGCACGGGAGCAATCACTGGCCTTGCCGCTCCTAAGACCATCGTGACTACAGAGGACGGCAGTTGGCACACTTACGAGATCTATGCCGTAGGAGACAAGATTCGCACTCTGGTAGACGGAAAAGAAACGGTTTACGTGCGAAACCAAAACCTCAGCTCAGGTCCAGTAGCGTTGCAACTTGCGCAAGGAGAGATCAGGTTTCGCGGTCTCGAAATCACGCGCCTTGCTTCGGATGCCTTGAAACCCGCGAGGAGCGCGCTGGATGGCGTGTGGGAGCTCGAATCCATGGACGTGGTCGATCGAGCCGGAAACTCGAGGCCGTGGTGCGCGGGCTCGTTTGGCGTCATCATCTACACAAGAAACTACATGTCGACTGCCGTGAACTGCACAAGCGATCCGGGCAAGTCGGTGCTTTACTCGGGCCCCTTTGAGATTCAGGATCGGACTGTTTTTCACCATGCACAAAACTTCAGCGATGCGAGCTTGAACAAAGTGTTCAGCCGAGGATTTCAACTGAAGGATGGGAACCACCTGGAGCTAACCGGCGCATTGGGCGAAAGCACGGTCGTCGTGAGGTGGGCGCGAAGGTAATGGAGGCAAACCATTCAATCGTAAACCCAGTGTTGGAGGGAGAACTCTAACACTGGGTTTTGATTTTCAGTCTTTGCTACTTCTTCAGCGGATCAAAGATGCAGACGATGTGGTCCGATGGATAGGTCCGCTCTCCGTCGTTGACCATGTCGTAGGAGTAGATCAGCGATCCGTTTTGCTGGTTGAGCGCCAAGCTCCATCTCGCCATGAAACCTCGAGAAGTCCTTTCACTGGTGTTCTGGACGTAGAGGATCTGCCTTTATTTTCGGACCAGCGGTGAGATTCCCTAAGATTCACACATCTTCATTTTGGAAAATAGACACCATACCAGCAGCGAGGGCGACGATATTGAACTCCTCTTGGTATTAAACCCAACTTCCGGTCAAATCGCGCCCACATTCCATCGGCTGAGAGCCAATTTCTCCGAAGTCTGCTGTGACTGAGAGCCTGCTTGAGTGACCTTCAGCACAATGGGCTCATGCAGTTGCGGATTAGGCCGTTCGACCCAGCACACGCTCGTGGTTCAATCACATTTGGCGCACTGTTCGGTCAGCCGACAGTCTCGCTCTGGCGAATAGAGTTGAACTGCTGCCAAGCTAGACGCCTACATCGCGCTGGATGCACTCCCTCAGAGCAAAATCTTGCGCGTAAGCGTTGGATAAAAACTGCGAGTGCAACGACAAGCCCCAAAAAAAAGATGCGATTCATGATTCCCCCATATGTCTGCGCGCGAGTGACGCTTGCTAGAGTAGCATGTGCGCTTTTTGACGCGTGAGGGATTTAAGAAGAGGATTCGGATTCCGGTGTTCGGGCGGCGCGGCGGAGAGGGATTCACTTTTCGCAATCCTGCGAAAAGTAGCTCCCCTAGGAAGTCGGACCTCCTGTCCTCCCCTTTTCATTGTTTCGCTTCGCGAAACAGGTCGTCGAACCCTCCACCTGAGGCTCGCCTCTCCCCTCACTTCTTCACTAAATAAAAAAGCCATCCCGAAGGATGGCTTTTTTATTTAGTGGCGGAGAGAGAGGGATTCGAACCCTCGGTACGGTGTTACCCGTACACACGCTTTCCAAGAATGTGCATCGACCAATGATTTTTAAGGAGATTGCGAACAAGATTGTTCGCCTTCTTGTTATACAAAGTTGGTCTGGAATTAAGTTGAGGCTGAGGAAAAGGCTTTAGGCAGTGGGAGGAGATGCTTTTAGTTCAACGTGTCCGGTCTTTGCCGAGAATAGAAAAATTCGTACATTCAGACCCACCTCGGGATTGCCACCTATTATCAGCATTAAGGGCTCAGGACATTTATAGGCAGGTGTCGAAGCAATTTCTTCGAGCTGCTTTCTGTCTACCGAACTTGGGTCTGGGGCAGCGTTTGGATGGAAATGCCATTCGCCCAAGTAGTAATATTTTTTCTCTCTAAACAACTTACCCAGGTAAGCTGCAACACCTTGAGTGCCACGCTCGAAGGTGGTTGGTCCTCTTTTGGAATCAGGAGGAGGACCTGTTACCTCAAGCACTGAAGCATGATCGTGATTCTTATTGTAAGTACCAATTAAGACTCCACCAGTTTCGATGCCACTTGATTTCTGACACTCAATAAGAAGGACGGCAGACGCCTCCATTGAGAATCCCACGCCATAGCGATTATCCGAAGATTTGTATTCGAGAGATAGGCTAGGCGGGAGCCCAATCAACTCTATTGAGTCCTTGGAATCCTTTCGGGCCCTGAACTTGCTCGAAAACAGCGAAACAAGCTTTTTCTTCATTAGACTTCATCCTTTCCTCCATGAATTTTACCGCAGTCGAAACGAACATCTGGAGGTCATCAATCCTTGCTGGGAACACGGCGTTCCAGCACCCCGTACCTTCGCGAGGATGATCGATTCCAAGAGTATTTTTCTCATGAACTAACCATGGACGAAGTTCAGATCTAAAGGACTCCATTGGAAAAGACTGCGCTCGGACGTGGAAACAAAATAAACGCTTCCCGTTCATGCCCAAGGAGAATGAGAAGAATGATCTCTTTTCATCGCTCCAAGGATACTTTTCCAGTTCTGGCAAAATGTCATCGGAGCCAGTGCAATCGATTATGATTTCACAAGGCTTCAGCAATTCTCGATCGTCTTTGCTCGTGGGCGGAAAGCTATGAATTATTCTACTGGTTCGTGTATGGGGACTGGTGTGTTCTATCGCTAGTGCGACATGAGGAGCTTTCGGAAAACCAACCTCTGCCATTCCCAGGCTATGGCGGGATAGATTTCCAATCGTTAGCTTATCGCTGTCGACAATGACCAAGCTCTGAATTCCATTTCGTGATAGCTGGTCAGCCAGAATGGAACCGAAGGCTCCTACTCCAATAATAGCAACAACCTTGGAGAGAACAGGGTCAGCAAGGCGTCCCCTGGTTGAAATTTCATTTTGGCTCCAGTTTTCTGAGCGAACATACCAAGACTTTGCAGACTTCAGGGTGGAGAGGTCTAGAATGTCTCGGCGATTGTCCGATGCTGGTCCTGGGCGAAATCCCTTAATAGGTTGCCTAGAGTCGCTGAAATCCGGAAGCTCTACAGCCTGCCATTGAATCTGCTTAGGGTTTACTCCTACGTTCTGAGGAATTGGAACCCCTATGAGCATTGAATGCACGCGTCCATCTCGAATAGCGGGCAAACTTCTCTTGATCTCTTCCTCGATAGGAAATCCAAGAGAACTAGTGGCCAAAATCAAATCAGCCCAACTAGTGGGCATTTCCCAGGCTGCCTTAAGCGGCCAGTCCGGAAGCAGCGCCCACAAACCTAAATCAAAGTAGAGATCCCTTTTTTTGACCTTCTGCTGTCTTGCAAAAGACTCTATGCGGGTAACTACAGCTCCCCATTGGGGCGCATAGATAAGTGTTCCATTTGGGGCATAGAAAGCTACAACTAGGCGCGGATCTGATATTCTTCGATCCCCACGAAAATGAACCGCCTCAAAGATCCCGCTCTTGGTTTGTGATTCAGTCCAGGATGTGTAGTCTTTCTCGGACTCAGAAGTAGCGTATAAACGCGGATCATCGGGTCGCTCTGGAAAAACAGGTAGCTCAAAAGGGTCGCCGTGATCCAAGAGTCGGTTCTGACAGGCGAGCTCTAACCAGTAGAGAGCCCTTTTCAAATGCCAATACAACCTTTTGGATGCACTAAAAGACTCGTCGTTCAAGTCACCTCTATTGAGTGGGGCAACCGTAGTATCAAGACAAAGTGCACCTTGGCGCCAGGCCGCTCCTTCAGCTGGAGCGGCATTAAACGACATATGAGGAAAAGTAACTGAAATCGAATTCAATGCAGCGGGATGAAACTTTATGTCGCCCCATGGATAAGTGTCGTGGATGAATACAACCCATTCAGATTCTGCTGGGACAAGGGGTGACCCACTAGAACTTAATCGACATCGAAGACGCCATCGATTTTTTCTAGGCTCCCAAGTTAGATCCTCAAGCAGAGTATACCCAGGGGTTCCATCAAGCGTGCGACGACCAATTCGAAGGTCTTGTGAAGGGTCCTTCAAAATCATGCCTTCGCAAATCTGCCTCTCCCAGGCTCACTGGGTTCAACCCTGGGTGTATAGCCACCTTTAGGACCGCTCCACCCCCCTCGGTTGTAATCAACATCCGGACTTGGAAACTACTCTGAACCAAAAAGCTGCTGCCAAAGTTAAATCGACTCGATCTTATCTTCATGGTCGAGGGCGCGCCTTGCCAAATGGGCAGCAGCTTTTACACCGTCATAGAATCGAAGGAAGTTTTCTACTTCCACGCGCTTTAGAACATCATGCTCGGGCACTCCA
>JBGAWT010000293.1:0-2583 GCA_044227445.1 Bdellovibrionia bacterium
TTCACGCTTTCTTGCTCTCAGCCGAAGCGCGAGAAAAGGTCTGCCCTAAGATGGCCGACATGAATGCAAATGAGAGATTCTTAAAGTGCTACCTCGACAAGACCGCCTACTATCACCGAGCGGGATATCCCGAGGGAGAGACCCTTGCATCCGTACTTGCTGACACCCATATGTATATGGAACTCCACGGAAACAATTTCGAGTCCAGGACTGCGGCGATCAAAAGATTCAACCTCACCACCTACGAAAACGTCATCTTTGGATCACCGTCATTGTCCTATGCCGTGCTAGCCGCAAATGGGTACGCTCTCGATTTGAATGAACCTGGCTTCTGGCGTGGAGGCGAAAAGAAAATAGATTCCGCAGTGAAAATTTACGCGGCCGCCCAAGCCCTCGACCAAGCCAAGCTCACCTACATCGACCCTAACGCTATTTGCAAAGGCGACGTTCACGGACCTGCGCTTCTTCCACGCAAAGCATTCGAACAAGGCGAGTGCACGTATCAAAGCAATGACCTGCTCTCACCTTCCGAAGTCCTTTTTACGACGCTCGAAAAAGAGGGGTTCACTTACAGAGACGAAAAATGGACCAAAGCGGCAGAAACTTCCCCGGATGCCGGACAATAACGCTTCGAACTCATTGAATTTCTTACCGTTTCGGTAAAGCAAAAACAGAGTCGCTGCGATTTTTATTGCGGCCAAAAACAAATGGCCTTTAACTGAGTCATCGGAACGCCGATCTATAGGTCGTACATTCCAAATGCAGTACCTGCAGTAAACCTAGGTGTAGTAAACCGCAGTACCACTTTGAGCTCTAAAGGAGACTCCTGATTATGAAGAAACTCGTATTGGCAATCGCCGCTGTTTTCGCTCTGACCTCCGTTTCCGCTTTCGCAAACCACGACAAGAAGCATCATGACGCGAAACATAAGAAGATGGAAAAGAAGGAAGGCGAGCACAAGACTGAAACCAAGACTGAAGAGAAGAAGGAAGAAACGAAGCACGAGTAATCTCGTATCTTCTTTGTTTTTTCGGCCCCGGGGCTCAGGGTTAAACCTGGCTACCGGGGCTTTTTTTTTACTCCCACCTGCAGCCCTGGCGGGATAATACGAGTGAGTGAGTTTTTCGGTAGTTCTCCCCGCAACCCCCAGGCGAATCCTGGTCCTCAAATGGCGCGCTCTCGGCGACACGGTGCTTCTCTCTGCGCCGCTCGCTGAGCTCAAACGCGCATTTCCCCAAGCTCAGATCGATGTGTCGGTGCTCAAGGCTTGGGCCCCCTTGCTCGAAGGCAACCCCGCGATCTCGCAGATCCTGCCCTACGATCGCCCTGATTCGCGCCGTGCGCGCTTAAGATCGCTGATGCGCCTGTGAGATTTGAGGCGCGCCAAAAAAAATACGACGTCGTTCTGCATTTTCACGCGAGCCCCTCGAGCAGCAAATTCGCTCTCGCAACGGGCGCGAAGATCCGAGCCGTGCATTTTCACGGCCACAAGGATCGCAATCGGTTTTCGACCGTTGAAATCCCCGGCAAGGGCACGCTCAAGCCGATCATCGAGCGCGACATGGATGTGATCCGGGCGCTGGGCGTGAATGTCCCCGCGGGCCGTCTTCCGTTGATTCATCTCAGTCCTGCTGAGACCCAAACTGCACGCGAGCGCTTAGGCTCAGGTCGCTGGCTAGGGTTGGGTTTGGGTGCGAGCAGGCCCACGAAGTCCTGGGGCCTGGAGCGCTTTGCGCAGATCGCCCAAGCTCACGTCGCACAAGGCGGAAAGATTCTGGCCATTACGGGACCCGATGAGCAGGAGCTGGCGCAGCAATTCGGAGTGCTCACCTCTCAGATCGCCCCGGCAGATATCCGAATCGAAAGCAGGCTGAAGATCCGGGAGCTCGCGGCACTGATCTCGCAATGCCAAGTCTTTTTAGGAAACGACTCAGGCCCCAGGCATCTGGCTGTCGCAGTGGGCGTTCCAACACTTACTCTTTTTGGGCCCGAAGATCCCTTTGAATGGCACCCCTATCCTCAAGACCAACACCCCATCGCCTTCCAAAAGGATATGGCTTGCCGCAAAGACGCGCTGCCCGGTTATCCCGCCTGGTGTGGCTTGAGCGAGTGTGTGATAGAAAAACACCGTTGCATGACTGAGATCACGGTAGACGAAATTCAAGGCAAGCTGCGCACGCTCGGAGCTCAGAGATGACACCTCCTATCTCGGGATTCACCATCCTCAGGCACGGCGTGCAATTTGATTACCCATTTGAGCAGTCCATCGAATCGCTTCTTCCTTTGGTCGATGAACTCGTCATCAACGTCGGAATCGGCGAAGACCAAACACTAGCGCGCCTCCAAGAGATGCAGCGCAAGCATCCGCAGGGATCCAAGCTCGTTTTGTTTGAGAGCCACTGGCCTCTGAACGACCCCGAAAAAAAGAAGGGCGGCCAGATCCTAGCCGAGCAAACCAATTTGGCCCTGGATCGGTGCAAGAACGATTGGTGCCTCTACCTTCAGGCCGACGAAGTGCTTCACGAAGGAGATACCAAGCGCCTGATGGATACGCTCACTCGCGCGACCCAAGACCCCTCCATC
>JBGAWT010000294.1:0-2572 GCA_044227445.1 Bdellovibrionia bacterium
ATTAGACCCCGAAACCATCACCGCGCGTAAGCAAAGCGATTCAACACCGCTTCAACAGACAAATCGTCTGCCGAAACCCCTCTCAGCCGAACTCAAGGCCAGGTCAGCAGACTTACGGTCTGTTGAAGTACAGCTGACTCGTCCCTCGCAGCTTAACCGCTCTGATTCCCCTGCTGAGCCGAGGCCTCAAGCCACCAGCGGTTAAAAGCCAGCCCTGCTTGGGTGGCCATCTTCTCGCGTACCTGATCGCGGTTGAACTTCTTTCCCTGCTCCAGCTCATAGAGGGTGGGATCAAAGAGCGAAAAATTGATATTCGAAGGCTGGTAGTGCTTAGGATTGGATGCCGTCACGTGCCTGAGCAGCGAGCCCAAAGCGCTCGTGGCAGGAGGCGCCTGATGCGGCAAACCGGATGCGCGCTGATGGACAAACCAAGCAGCCATGAGGCCGCAGGCCGCCGACTCAAGGTAGCCTTCAACACCCGTGATCTGACCGGCTAGGTAGACTCGGGGATTTCCGCGCAGCGAAAGATCCGGCGAGAGAACCTTAGGCCCGCATACATACGTGTTGCGATGGATCGAGCCTAGGCGCAGGAACTCCGCGCGATGAAGCGCGGGGATCATTCGAAACACACGTGCCTGCTCGCCGTACTTGAGCTTGGTTTGAAAACCCACCAAGTTGTACGCGGTGCGCGCGCGGTTCTCGGGCCTGAGCTGAACGACAGCATAGGCCCTTCGGCCCGTCTTAGGATCCGTAAGACCGACGGGTTTCATAGGTCCAAAGCGTAGGCTATCGCGCCCGGTGGCCGCGATCGCTTCGATGGGCTGGCAGCCTTGGAAGAATTTTTCTTTTTCAAATGCCTTAGGCGGAACCTTTTCGGCAGCTGTGAGTGCGTCGATGAAAGCACCGTACTGGGACTCGTCCATCGGGCAGTTGAGATACGCCTGCTCCTCGCCCTTGTCATAGCGATTGGCCAGAAAACAAAGCTCAGGATCGATGCTTTGCGCATCCACAATGGGCGCGATGGCGTCGTAAAAATAGAGGTCCTGCTCACCGGTTATCTTACCTACCCATTGGCTCAGATCAGGAGAGGTGAGCGGGCCAGTCGCAAGAAGGGTGACCTCGCCTTCGAAGGCTTGCGTGATTTCGCCGGGCGCCCATTCGATATTGGGATGCGAACGCAGTTTTTGGGTCACCGCCTGAGAAAACGCATCACGATCCACAGCAAGCGCTTCGCCTCCGGGAACGGAGTGCTTCTCGGCCAAGGGCACGAGCAGGGAGCCCATCTCGACCATTTCTTTTTTGAGCATGCCCGGCGCAGAGGTGGGTGCCTTGGACTTAAACGAATTGCTGCACACGAGCTCCGCGCAGCCATCGGTTTGATGCGCCTCGGTCATGCGCGTAGGCCGCATCTCGTGAAGCACGACCTTGTGCCCTCGCTCGGCCAGAAAATGGGCTGCCTCGCTTCCGGCCATGCCGGCCCCGACTACGTGAATCTTGGATTGAATAGAGTTCATTTAATGGGGCGCATTTAGCACAGAAGGGAGTTAAAATCATGGGATGTCCGCGTCCGAGCGCCAGGCCCAAAAAGACGCCTATCTTTCGTACCTAAGCTCGCAGCGACGCATGAGCAGCCACACCGTGAGGGCCTACTCCTCGGACCTCGAGGATTGGATGCGAGGCGCCCCCACCGACGACTCCTGGGAGGAGATGGCTTCGCCCCAACGGATTCGAACCTACTTGGCAGGTCTTTACGATACGCACGAGCGAAGCAGCATTTGCCGAAGGCTGGCTTCTATTCGGGGGCTTCTGCGCTACCTCAAATCCCAAGGCTGGATTGCGCGCGACCTGGGCCAATGGGTCCCTTCGCCAAAAGCCGAAAAAAAACTGCCGCGCTTTTTGCGCATCGATGAAGCGCGCGAGCTCGTTGAGGCGCCCGACCTCTCAACGCAAGCCGGAGTGCGGGACCGTGCTTTGTTGGAGCTCATCTATGGCGCAGGACTGCGCGTATCCGAGGCGGTGGCGCTCAATTGGAGCGAGCTGGATCTCGGGCAAGCATGGGTTTTGGTGAGCGGAAAAGGCGGAAAGCAGCGCAGGCTTCCGCTGGGGGCTCAAGCTCTGGAAGCGCTTCAGACGCTGGGCGCGCGGGAGCCCGACCAAGCGGTGTTTAAGAATCTCCAAGGCACGCGGCTTTCGGCTCGAAGCGTGGCACGCATCATTACTAAGCATCTGATCCGAATCGGGATGGCGAAAAACCTCTCGCCCCACGGCCTGAGACATAGCTTTGCCACTCATCTTTTAGCGCGAGGAGCGGATCTCAGGACGATTCAAGAGCTTTTGGGCCATACTCAACTCACAACGACCCAGCGCTACACCCATGTGGACCTGGGAGAGCTGTTTCAGGAATATCAGCAAGCCCATCCGCTCGCCGCTTGGGGAAAACCCAAGAATCAGGTAGATAAGTCCTAAATGGACCAGCTCCTAGATTTCATCCTGAACTTCTACGGACCCACGCCTTACCTCATTATATTCGGCGTGTTGTTGGCCTGCGGTCTGGGCGTTCCCATCCCTGAAG
>JBGAWT010000022.1:0-22551 GCA_044227445.1 Bdellovibrionia bacterium
GTGCCGCTTCCGCCGCTGGAGGCCGGAGGGGCCGGAGCGTGAGCTGGTACCGACACTACGATCGGAGCGATAGGAAGCATGACAGCGGTGGCCACGGGAGCAGGCGCTGGAGCGGATGATGCTGGAGGCGAAGCCGGCGGCGGCGGTGGCGCTGCGTTTTGAACACACCCCGTGCCTTGGGCGTGCCAGCCGGATTTGCACACGCAGGCCGTTTCGGCCGCGTTGAGAACTTTCGGGTCCGTACAAGTAGGAGGAGTCCGATCGCCCAAGTCGTGGCAAGGTCCGCCCGGTCCCGTGTCATCACAAGCGAGTGCGCCGCTTAGGTGGCCAAGACTTAGCGCCAGGAAGGAGGCTATAAGAGTTTTGGTTTTCAATGTGCCCTAGCCTTTCTCTTCATTTGCGATGGGCAGGCAAATTCGCCCGTTTCCATGTTCTTGGAGCTACCGCTCTCAGCGTTCACGCAGTTCCTAGGAACGCATTTGCCTTGGCGAACGCTATTGGAGTTGAGGCCCTTCATATAAGTTTCGCCGGCTTTGCAGTCTTGCGGCATCACGGTCGAGGTCCATGCAGGGTTGCGGTGCGATCCGCCTCCTGCTGGAGGGGGCGTGCCTCCCGGAGGAGTGGTTATCGGAGGTTCAGTGATGGGTCCTGGACCTGGATCACCGATGATTGTACCGCCTCCTACTGGTGGGGCAGTGTCCTGCACGCACCCGCCTCCTTGCGCATGCCAGCCGCCGTCGCAAACACATGCACGCTGAGCGGGAACCCAGTGGGAGTGATCGATGCATTCGGGAACCTCGACGGGATCGCCATCATGGCAGGGTCCTCCGAGGCCGGTGTCATCGCAGGCCATCGCGTGAGTGATCGATCCGATCGCTACGACGCAGGCAAAGGTTGAAAGTTGGATTCCCCTGAAAAACAAAGATGGCTTACTCACAGATGCTTACTCCCCCTAAAAAACTCATTTCATCGACGGACACGTGAATTGCCCCGTGGCTAGGTTCTTGGATCCGCCGCTTTCGGCTTTTAGACAATTCCTAGGAATGCACATTCCTTGCGGCGTGCTCGCTGAGCTCATTCCGCGCATATAGGCTTCGCCCGGTAGGCAGTCTTGCGGGCCCACTTTGGAACTCCAAGCAGGAGTGCGCGTTGCGGGGGTTTTTGTCGTTGTCGTTGGCGTCACAAATGCGATTGCCATCGGGATGACAACCATGGTGGTTGCTGACATGGTAGGAGGCGGGGGCGCTTCGCAGGCTTGAGTGGCAATGTTCCAGGTTTTGGCTACAGGTGCTCCGGGACAAGGACAGATGCGATTTGGGTCGCCTTGAGTCGATGAGCACTCGGGTAGGCCGGTGTAGCACTCGCCTCCCAGTTCGAACGGAAAGTCCGAAGGGCATGTGGCGTAAGCGGCGCCGGCAAAAGAGAGGGCGGCGGCAAGCGAAAGGGGGCCTGCCTTCGATGTCAGAAAACGCGATCCCATAGAATGCGATTTCATAGATAAAACCCCTTCCACCTTTCAGTTTAGCTCATTTCATACCATTTTAGTATGTTATATTATGAATTTAAATTTAATGATATCAATATGTTATATTCAATTGTTAAATCTCTCTTGATTTAACTGACCCCTGTGTTTCCCGGACTGATGACAAGAGGGTCTCAGCAAAGATCAACTGCGCTTGCGGGTAGGTGAGGCGATGCTAGACTCTGCTTACGCAAAAAACTCAGAAAGGAATCTGGGAGCGCGTGGGGGATAGGCGATGCGCCTGAACGTTCTAGGGAAGGTGAAGCGTTTTGGGTTTATTTCTTTTGTCACACTGGCTCTGGTTCTCACCAGCTCAGAATCCTCTTGGTCCGTAGGCCCCAAGCCACCGCCCCATCCTCTTTACATCGACTTTCCGAAGGACTTTAAGTGGTGCACCGCCACGGCCGGACACCAAAACGAAGGCAATAACGTCAATTCGGATTGGTGGGAGTGGGAAAAGCGCGAAGGCTGGCCAGAGGCCGGAATCGCCGACGATCACTGGAATCGTCTCGAAGAAGACACGAAGCTTTTGAGCGATCTCAACCTCAAGCAATTCAGGATGTCCATCGAGTGGGCAAAGATCGAACCCCAGCCTGGCGTGTGGGATTGGAACGCGGTTCAACATTATAAGAACGAGCTCGCCCTACTCAAAGAGCGTGGAATTCAGCCTCTCGTCACGCTGTACCACTGGATTTTTCCGAAGTGGGTTCGAGATCGTGGAGGGTTCGAGTGGTCTGGGACCCCTCAAGCCATGGCCCGTTTCGCGGATTTCGTGATCACCCACATCGCGCCTGAGGTCGTGGATTGGATCACGATCAACGAGCCCATGGTGCACCTGACCCTAGGTTATGCGGCGGATCGCCAACCTCCCGCGCGCCGGGGCGAAAAGGGGGCGATGAAGTCCTTGATCGAGCCGATGATCGGACTGCTCAAGTCGCATGCCGCGATGTACTGGGCGCTTAAGCAAAAGGCCGCGTGGCAGGATCGCGAGATTCGAATCAGCATCGCGCACCATCTGCGCAATTTCGATCCGCTTTCTTCGTTCAATCTTTTGGATGTCATCGGCGCCAATATCTTTGATTACGCTTTCAATTGGATGGTGCCTGACGCGATCCAAACGGGCCGCCTCAAGGTGTGGATTCCGGGCCAGGTCGATGTCGACGAGGAGATTCCCGGTCTTAAGGGAACGCAGGATTACTTCGGCTTGAACTACTATACGCGTGATCGGGTACACGTCGATCTGACGGGCGCGCCCGACAAGTGGCTTATTACCGAGCCAGACCCCGACAAGATGGAGCTGTATCCCGCGGGCTTTTACCGTGTGCTCAAAGACATCCATAAGCGCTATCCGGATCTGACGGTGTTCGTGACCGAAAATGGACTGTCCGATGGTGCGGATCTCAAGCGCCAGTCGTTTCTCGAAAACCATCTCTACGCCTTGCACAAGGCCATGAGCGAGGGTGTTTCGGTGCGCGGCTATTGCTACTGGACACTCATGGATAACTTCGAGTGGACGCTCGGCTATGTGCCCAAATTTGGTCTGTACGAAGTGGACCGCGCCGATGGACTCAAGCGCACGCCACGCCCAAGCGCGTTCTTCTTTTCGGCGTTAGCCAAGAATAGCGGCCTGTGGGTGACGCCGTTTGAAATGCGCTAAGTGGGAAGGGGAGTCAGAGGGGTTTGAGCAGACCAATAGTCTGGCCAACCCGGCTTGAGTCGGACTCACGAGCACTTCACGAACCGAATCGTCTGTTGAAATGGTTCTGACTCGCTTGGCGCCCCTCAGATCGCCACCGCGCCCTTGATCGGCGGATGCGGGTCGTAGCCCTCGAGCGTGAAATCCTCGAACTTGAAGTCCTCAAGCCTGCGCACCGCGGGATTGAGCTTCATCTGGGGAAGAGAGCGAGGCTCGCGCGTGAGCTGCAGTTTCACCTGTTCCATGTGATTGAGATAAATATGTGCGTCGCCCATGGTGTGGACGAAATCCCCGGGCCTCAAGTCGCACACTTGCGCGATCATGAGTGTCAAAGCCGCGTAGCTTGCGATGTTAAACGGCACGCCTAAGAACAGATCCGCGCTGCGCTGGTAGAGCTGGCAGGACAGGCGGCCTTGGGCCACGTAAAACTGGAAGAATGCGTGGCACGGAGGCAGCGCCATCTTTTCGATCTCACCCACGTTCCAGGCGCTGACGATCAAGCGGCGCGAATCGGGTGTTTTTCGGATCTGTTCCACGACTTGGTGGATCTGGTCGATGGTCTTGCCGTCGGCCGAGCGCCAGGAGCGCCACTGGGCGCCGTAGACCGGGCCTAGATTCCCTTTTTCGTCAGCCCACTCGTCCCAAATTGAAACGCCGTGCTCTTTGAGCCAAGCCGTGTTGGTGTCGCCGCGCAAAAACCAGAGCAGCTCGTAGAGGATGGATTTGAGGTGAACTTTTTTTGTCGTGACGAGCGGAAAGCCTTTGCCGAGGTCAAAGCGCATCTGGTGGCCGAACACGCTTTTGGTGCCCGTGCCGGTGCGGTCGTGTTTTTCGACGCCTTCGTCCAGAACTCTGCGCAGGAGGTCTTGATAAGCTTTCACGGAAACACCGTAGACGGACTTGTGGATATTGTCAGGGAGAATTTTTGAGCGCTGTATGAGTGGGTATTCGTCACGTCAGGATGACGTCCCCAGGTGACGTAGGACAGGATGTCCGGTACCCACTCATACAGCGCGAAAAAATCTAGATATGCGGAACGCTGAGCAGCTTTTGCGCGGTTTGCACAAACTGCTTGCGGCGCTGCGAACCGGCCCACTGGTACATTTCCAGCACGCGGCGCAGGCCGGGGTCCTTGGCGGTGAGCGTTAATGTGGTGACCGCTTCTTGCATCGGCTTGAGTACTTCGCCAGCTGCGAAGCCCTTGAAATCCGAGCGAACGCTCAGGTTTACGGCCTGAAGGCGCGCTGGTTGCAGCTTGAGCACTTTGGCCAGGCCAGCAACCTTCGTCCAGGGCAGGGGGGCTCTGCCGTGCTCGATGTTGGAGATGAACTGCACTGAGCAGCGGCAGGAGCGCGCTACATCAGACAAGCCCAATCCCAACTCCATGCGACGGGAGCGGATCAAGTTACCAAGGGGATTCTGTTTCGCTTTGCGTTGTGTATTTTTCATGGAGGCAATGCGTCTAACCCAAGGTGCTGCGATTTGCCAAGCCCTGATTTCAATGACACACTAAAAGAGTCGTCCCAGAGGCCAGATGAAGATCAAGATCTGGGGAGCCAGAGGCTCCCTTCCCGCACCTCAGACTCCCGCCGCTCTGGAAGAGCAGGTGAAGACTCTCTTCGAGTCGTTTTTTGACGAGGGAAAAAAAGGAAAAAGCGATATCGATTCTTTTTTGGCCGAACGCCCGCGCGAAAAACTCGGCGGCTACGGCGGCAATACGCCGTGCATCGAGATTCGCAGCGCTCAGCAGCAGATCATCATCGATGGCGGAAGCGGCATCAGACCCCTAGGCTACGACCTTCTGAAAGGCCCCTGCGGAAAAGGCACGGGCGAGGTTCATATTTTTTTCACGCATTTCCACTGGGACCATTTAATTGGTCTGCCGTTCTTCACGCCGATTTTCATCCCAGGAAACAATATTCACGTTTACGGCGTACAAGAGGATCTTCCTCAGGTTTTCCAAACAGTGTTCCAAAAGCCTTATTTTCCTGTGCCTCTCAAGGACCTAGGTTCCAAGATTCACTATCATAAGCTCGAGCCGCGTAAGCCGTTCGTGCTCAAGGACATCGAGATCACGCCCTATCAGCTGGATCACCCGGATCCGTGCTGGGGCTTTAAAGTGAAGAGCGGCCAGCGCACGTATTCGCATTGTGTGGACACCGAGTGCACGCGCGTTTCGCGAGAGGATCTGGGCGCCGATCTGCCGCTGTACCAAGGTGTCGACTTCATGGTTTTTGACGCGCAGTACACGCTGATGGAAACCATTGAGAAGGTGAACTGGGGCCACGCCGCAGCTTCGCTTGGCTTGGACATCGCCATGCGCGAGGGCATCAAGCGCGTGCTGTTCATGCACCATGATCCAGCTTCGACGAACGACAAGGTTGCGGCCGCCGAAGCTCAGGCCCGCCGCTACTACGAAAACCAGCTCAAGGTCTCCAAGCGCTCCGGAATGGGCCTGCACGAAGTCGAGTGGGCGTTCGCGTTTGAGGGGCAGGAAATCGAAGTTTAATTGAGGGAATTTCTGTGAGTACCGCGCATCGTGCGCTTCATCGCCCGCTGCGCGCGCGCCTTCCTAGCGCGATGAATACTCACAGAAATTCCCTCAATTAAACTGGCGTGACGAATACTCACAAAAAGATAAAAATCAGACCCCTATTTTGAATATCGCGTCCAGAGTCAGACCCGCTTCAACAGACGACTTATTTTGTGAGATGCCTCTGAGTCCGACTCAGGCCAGGTTGCCAGGACGTTTCGTTTTCTGAAACGCCTCTGACTCCGATACGGTCGCAACCGGCGCTGCGCCCGAACCAGCAACCCCAACCTTTGATTGCTCCAGCAGCTCCATTGGCGGTTTGCGCATGTCTCGAACGATGCCGACCCAAGACAGCGCCTTGAGTCCCCAGTAGGTGAAATCATATTCCCACCAGTAAAAACCCTGCCGCACGGAGCTCATGTAGCGATGGTGGTTATTGTGCCAGCCCTCGCCGCAGGTGATCACGGCAAGCAGAGGGTTGTTGCGGCTCGTGTCTGTTGTCTTGTAGCGCTGCCATCCAAACACGTGAGACAGGGAGTTGATCGTGAAAGTCCCATGCCAAAGCAGGATGGTGCCGATCCCGAATCCCCACACGAAGGCACCCCACCCCCAAAGCGCAAACGGAATGGCGTAAGCCACCACCGGAACGATGTAGTGGCGATTGAGCCAGACGAGTTCAGGAAACTTTGCGAAGTCCTGGATCTGATCCCAGTGCGTTTCGCCATTTTTGCGAGCGAGGATCCAGCCAACGTGGGACCACCAAAAGCCGTCTTGCTTGGGCGAATGCAGGTCTTCGGGTTGATCGCTAAACCGATGGTGGTGCCGATGGTGAGCCGCCCACCACAGCACGCCTTTTTGAACCGAGGTCTGAGCGATGAAGGCAAAAATAAATTGAGCGGCTCGGCTGAGCTTGAACGACCGGTGCGAAAAGTAACGGTGATAGGTCGCCGTTACGAAGAACATCCGAACGTAGTAGCTTGCAACGGCGAGAGCTGCCCATTCCCATCGAAACGGAGTCAGGATCGCCGCGACGACAAAGAAGACGTGGAAGCTCAAAAAAGGAATACTTCCCACCCAGTCAAACTCCTGTCGTTTTTGCATGCCCCTAGTGTGGAACAGAATCGCTGCAATAGGGGTAAAACTACTGTAAACCCTTCGCGTCAAAGTCCTGGCGGCCTGACAGCGAAGCGCGCGATTTTTCTAAAGAAGCTGCTTCGGGGATGCCGAAAAGCTCAGCACGATGTCTTTGTCCAGGTCCCTGATCATCTGCGGTTGGAAACCCGAGTTTGAGCGCGTGCTGGCTGACATTCGCGTGCAGCAACCGGACGTCGGTTTTTGCATCGTCACTCAGCGCAAAGAAGGCGTGGCCGAAGCGTGCGTTGGAGCGGGAATTTCGGCGGGCAGTTTCTCGGTTCACGAAGGAGACGCCTACAGCGACGCGCTCTTAAAAAAACTGCCGCTAACGGAGGCTTCGCAAGCCATGCTGCTTGCCGATTGGTCGGACCGCGGAAGCAGCGTCACGGAGACGGACGCAAAAACCGTGATGACCGCTATGGCCATCGAGCGATTGGCTCCTTCGCTTTATGTTTCGGCTGAAATCTTGGACACGGATTTCCTGCCGTATTTCAGAATGGCTCGGGTCGATGAGATCATCTACTCGCGTGAGTACTCGCGCACTCTCTTGGCTCGATCAGTGGGCCAGCCGGGTGTCGGCCATGTGGTGGCGGAGCTTCTTAACGCGAGCTCCGCTTCGGTGCTTTCGGTGCTTGCTCCCTTGGACGCAGACATCGGCAAGCCCTTCGAAGAAGTTGCTGAGCGAGTGGAATCCGCCGCCACGCGACCCTTAATCTGCGTCGGGGTGCTGGAGAATACTGAGAATCTTCTGCTTCTCAAGAAGCGAGCGCTCTCAAGCGCGCAGAAAAATCCCGAGATGCGCGACATCCTCTCCCAGCTAGCACGAGTCAAAGAGATCGAGGCAAATCGCCCGGTGCTGGCCCCGCCCATGGGCTACCGCATCCCCGGGGATTCGATGCTCTTGGTGCTCAAGAAAGCGGGGAGCGCGTGATCACCCGCTTGCTGGCGCTCCTCAACAGAGTCCGAAGAAGTTCCAATACCCGCATCGTCTGGATGTTCGCAGGGACATTCATTTGCGCGGGCGTGCTCGTGTACTTCTTCGAGCACGAGACGGGCTATGGTGACAAATTTCCCGCAACCCTGGGCGGAAGGTTGGTTGCGGGTCTCACGATGTGCATGGGCATCGTAAGCGCGGGGTTAGTCACCGGTAACATCGCTTCGTGGCTCGTGGACCGAAAGCTCAAGGAAGGCCGTGGCCTCGTCAATCTGGGCCGAAAGTCGCGGCATACGGTCATCTGCGGCTGGCGCCGAGATATGACCACGGTGTTAGGCGAGATCTTGAAGCTTCACTCAGGAATGCAAGCCTCGGACCTGGTGATCGTAGCTCCCATTTCGATCGAGACGCTCGACGCATTCAGGCAGGATGAGCGTTTCAGGGAGGTCGCCGTGGTTCGAGCGGATTATTTCTCTCCGCAGGCCTTGGAGCACGCGTGCGTTCGCACCGCGCGCCAAGCCCTCATCCTGGCTGATTGGAGCGACCCTGGGCAGTCAGTCACTTCGGTCGATTCCAAAACGGTGATGGCAGCGCTTGCGATCCGAAAGCTCGCTCCTGAGATTCACCTCACGGCTGAGCTCGTGGATCCGAAGTTCGAGAGTTACCTGCGTCTTTCTCACTGCGATGAAATCCTCACGGCGCGTGAGATCCATCGCTCGATGATGAGCCGCATTCCCGTGTCTCGTGGCTTGTCCCACGTCCTGTACGATCTGCTGAGCCCTGAGACGCCCACTCAAATCGCGTTGATCGATTTGGCGGCGCAAGACTTCGGGATCTCTTTTGGCGAGCTTCGCAAGCGCTACCGATCGCGTGGTGTGGTCGTGGGCGTGCTGGAGAACACCGGAAACCCTCATCGCATGAAAAAAGAAGCGCTCTCAAGCGCGCAAAAAAATCCCGATACGCGCACGGTGCTTCGCAACCTCAAAGCGGTGCGGGAGCTGAGGCCCAATATGCCCTTGCTCAACCCTGGAAACGATTATGTGGTCAAACCTTATAGCCGCCTTGTCGCCGTAGCGCGCAGGCCGGAGCCCGGGAGGTCCGTATGAGCGATGAGATTGGTGAGAAGCTCAAGCACATTGCCTTGTTCAAGGCGCTAGTAAACCGTCCTGAGGAGCTTCAACAGGTGCGCGAGAGCTTGGAGCAAAAGACTTTGGAACAAGGCGCGGTGATCATCGAAGAAGGTCAGGACGGAGACGAGTTGTTTATCCTGCTTCGTGGCGAGATCGAGATCTTGAAGCACACGACCGAGGGCGAGCCTTACACGGTCGCTAAGCTCAACGATGGGATGAACGTGTTCTTCGGGGAGCTTGCGCTCGTGGACAGGGACAAGCGCTCGGCGACGGTGCGCGCTCTTTCGCGATGCGATCTGCTGGTGCTGAATCGCGCGCGGTTTTCGGCGCTCGGTGAGAAGAACCCCAAGCTAGGGTGGCACCTGTTGTCTGAGATCGCAGGCCTTCTGTCCAAACGGCTGCGCAAGGCCAACGAAGACGCGCTCGTGCTGTTTGAGACTCTCGTCAATGAACTCGCCGGTTAGTTAAGTTCGGTAATCAGGTCGATCATGATTTCCATCCCGCGATGAAAGCTCTTGATCGGCATGTGCTCGTTGTTTCCGTGCGCGAGGTCGATGATTTTCTTGGAAAGCGGGTAGGGCTCAAATCCATAAGAAGAAATTCCGATCGCTCGAAAACGGGAACTGTCCGTCGAGCTCGTTAAGATCGTTGGAATCATCTTCCTCTTGGCCTTCTTGGCGACTCGCGAGAGCGCTTGGGTGAACTCGGAGTCGGTGGGAGAAAATCGAGCTTCGTAGGATTCCTCGATCTCGACTTTCATTCTGTCATTGGAGACCGCTTTCTTGAGCTCAGCGATAAAAGCTTCGCGGTCTCTCCCGGGCAGAAGCCTGCAGTCCAGTTTTATCGTGGCTTCGTTGGAGATCGTGTTGGTCTTGTCGCTTCCTTTAAGGCCCGTGATGGCGATGGTGTCGTGAAGAAGTTTCTTAGTCTCAGGGTCCCGAGTTAGGGCGGCGAGAGCGGGCGGCGGAGGACGTTTTTCTATGGTTTTCGAAAAATCCAAGATCTTCGCGGCCGCTCGGATCGCCTGGTTCGCCGCTGAATCCTCGATGGGCTCTGAGCCGTGCCCTGGGGGACCCGCAAAAATCAGGGTGAGCCAGAGCGGTGCCTTCTCACCCACGCTGACAAAGTAGTCTCCTTCTTGGCCTGCTTCGTCTTGGTCGACTGGTTTTCCTTCGTCAATGAGCGCCGCTGCGCCCTTGAGCAGGTCCGCCTTGTTTTGAATCATCCACTTGGATCCGACGGAGATGTTCTCTTCATCCGAAACCGCAAGCAGGACGAGATCGCGTTTGAGTGGGATCTTTTTTCGCTTAAACCAGATGAGGGTCATGAGGTCGGTGATACCTTTGCCCTTGATGTCCACGGCGCCCCGTCCGTTGATCGCGCCGTTTTTCATCTCGCCCGAAAAAGGCGGCACGCTCCAAAACTTCGCTTCGGCCGGTACGACGTCGATGTGGTGAAGGAGGATGATGGCGCCTTTTTTCGAGCCATCGCCTGGCAGCCGGGCGATGAGATTGGCTCGATTTTTTCCAAGATCGAAGACTTCATTTTGGATTTCTTCCTGATCGAGCAGCCGTTTGAGAAATCGGGCGCCGTCCGCCTCGTTGCCCGGGGGATTGGTCGTGTCGATTTTGATGTAGGCCTGGAGGCTTCGAATCGCCTGCTCAAGAAACGCACCGTCAGGTCGCGCGGCTTGCGCAGTGGCTAGGACGAGGAGGAAGGCTGTGATCATGGCCGCAGGCTACGCGACTCGCCAGCGCGCGTCCATAGTGCTAAGCTCCCGCGCAGATGACCCCCAAGTACCATGAGCTCTCCGCTGAGCACACAGACCCCAAGCGGCTGAAGGCCGAGCGCGAAAAAGCGCGCGAGCTGAAGAAAACCCAGTGGTGGCTCGATCAGCTTAACCGCGGTGTTTGTCACTATTGCCAGAACAAGTTTTCCAAAGACGAGCTCACGATGGATCATGTGATTCCGCTCGCTCGCGGCGGCACATCGACCAAGGGCAATATCGTTCCCGCGTGCCGCAGCTGCAACCAATCCAAAAAGCTGGATTCGCCCCTAGACGCTCTTTTTGAGCAGATTAAGAAAGAAAAAGAATGAAGGATTTTTTCACTCTCACCCCCGATCGCGTGATGCGCGCCGTGGAGGCCTCCGGCCTTCCTTGCACGGGCTACTGCGCCACGCTCAATAGTTACGAGAATCGGGTCTACGAAGTCGAGCTCGACTTGGATCCCCAGCAATACAAGACGCTCTCCTCCCGACGCCGCGTGATCAAGTTTTACAGGCCCAGGCGTTGGACCAAAGAGCAGATCTCCGAAGAGCATCAGTTCCTCCAAGAGCTGCTCGACAATGAGATTCCGGTGATCGCTCCGGAGCGCTTTCCCGACGGTCAGACGCTTCATACGCTCCAGCCCGAGCAGCAGGATTCTGATCCGATTTATTTTGCGCTCTGGCCCAAGGTGGGCGGTCGCGCTCCGGAGGAATGGGTCGAACCCGCGATGCGCGAGACCTTGCCACGCCTCGGACGGTTGCTTGCGCGTATCCACAGCGTGGGGGCAGCAAAACCAGCCCCGCTGCGCAAACGCCTGGATCCTACGACCTACGGTCGCGAGCCGCTCAAGTTTCTGCTCGACGGGGGGTTTCTTCCTCTCGAGCTCAAGCGTCAGTACGAGGAGACGGCGCTCGCGCTCATCGAGCGCATCACTCCGCGTTTTGACGCGCTTGCGCCCCAAGCCTGGCACCGCGTGCACGGGGATTGCCATCCGGGCAACCTGCTTTGGAATAGCGAAGGGCCGTTTTTCTTGGATTTCGACGATTTTTGCACCGCACCCGCCGCTCAGGATCTTTGGCTTTTGATCCCGGGTCGAGACGAACAAGCGCGCGAACAGATGCGCTTGATGCTCGAGGGCTACGAGCAGCTTCGTAAATTCGATCGCTCGCAGCTGAGGCTCATCGAGCCACTCCGGGCTCTGAGATTCATCCATTACAGTGCCTGGCTTGCGCGTCGTTGGGAAGATCCGGCGTTTCCCATCGCGTTTCCGGAGTTCGGGAGTTTTGGCTATTGGCAAAGTGAGCTAGAAGATTTGCGCGAGCAGCTCAGGTGGATTGATTCGCCCGTCACTCTCGACTAATCTCCCCCAAGTGACCTTACGTTTCGTGGCTGCCCTCTTCCTTTGGGTGATTCCAGCCGTAGCGCAGCCGCCTCAGCACGAATTTCCTGCCTCTGATTGGCCGGGCTGCGAGCCTGAGTCCGATTTCCAGGTTTTTCGCTTCGAAGATCCGATCAAAAAAGAGGAGCGGCAGGTCAATCTGGATTTCTGCTTCAAGTGGAATCCGGATTTTTCGTTCAACAAACGGCGCTGCTGCGCGGTGTTCAGGCCGGGGCGTAGGAATCGGAATCAAAACAAGTGTCCGCCCTCGCGCTACAAGACGAGCTATTGCAACGAAATGACCACTGAGCAGGTCAAATACGCAGCGGACGTCAAATCCGGTCGCATCAAGGATATCTTGGAGCATATCAAGCGCGAGATCGGCCGTAGGGGAGAGCAAGCCTACTGCACGGTGAACAACGGCTTTTTGGCCCATGGTCGCCAGATCATCCCCACGGATGGCAATCGTTTGGAGCTTCGCTCTCCTTCGCGCTGCCTGAACTTCGGGACCGACGGCATGGCGGGGATGCTCGAGTGGGTCGGCAGGCAAGTCGCGCAGAAGTATTCGGATGCGGATTTCAAGCGCACCCACGTGCTCATCGGCGACGTTGCAGCTCCCCGAGGCGGATGCCTATGGGGTCGCTCGGGTCGAAGGGGTCACGCCTCTCACACTTCGGGCTTGGATGCGGACGTGGGATTCCTTACGCCGACTAAAGGCAAGGCCTCGCCTCTGATGTTTCACAAGCAGCTGGATGCCAAGGTCAATTGGTGGTTTCTACAGCAAATATTTAAAAACCCCTTCGCGTGAGTGAAGGTCGTGTTCGTTGATCATCGCTTGATCGCTAAACTTGAGAAGGCGGCGCGCGGCGATCCCAAGTGGGGGGAGCTCAGGCGCTATATCCGCCATATGCCCAACCACAAGAACCACTTCCATGTGAGGCTGGGTGAGTTTCCGGGGGTTCCTGGGTGCGATCCAAACGCAGATCCTGAGCTTGAGACCGAAGAGGGCGCTGACGCGGGTGGGGCGGAGGGCTCGGATTCAGGTGATGGTGGCGACGAGCAGGGCGGGGACACGGAATAGTCTGGGGCCTGGTTGCTAAGGTAGTTTTTTTCCCGTAGCCTAAAGGCGATGAATGGATTCATCGTTTTCCTAGCCTGGATGCTGGGAGCCTCAAATTCTGCTTTTGCCGTCAGCATCAATACGCAGCTGCCGTTTGATATCAAGAAAGATGCCCTGTGCTTTGGCAATTCGGGATTCACAGGCGGGTCTTTTCCGCTTCAAAACATCGCCAACGGTTACGGCGCCTGCCAGGGCATGGTGGGCCTGTCTCGCGCGTTTAAGCTCTACGCGCGTTTTCGGTGCGATGGCGAAAAGCTCAATCGCGCGCAGGTTCTAGGTAAGATCACGCAGCTCAGGCAGATTCAGCGGCAGAACTGCTCGCAGACCGTGGATATTCCCGGGTACTGCTCGCTTAAGGACCTTTGCTACGACCATCGCGGGCTGCTCGAGTCTCAGGCCATTGACGTCAATGCGGAGCTTGCCGTTCGTAAGATCCTGCCCGACTTGCCTTATCTTTTGATGGGTGCAACGCGCGAAACGCCCAAGCGCAATGTCGCCACCCTGCAGACGCTTCTGAGAGAGCTTCGCAAGGGGCGCTATCCCCTGATGCACTACGCCTACCATGTGGTCATGGTCACGGGGCTGAAGATTGTAAAACCTGTTGGTTCCGATGGGTTTGAGGCCGTGCTCACGCTCTACAACCCCAACTATCCGGACACCGTGGATGAACGGCGCTTTAAACTCAATGCGGATATGAGCGAGACGATCAACGAGCAGCCGGTTTTTCCGCTCATTCCCGAAACAAGCCTCGAGCTCCCGGCTTGTAATAAGCCTCAACGCTACCCGTTCTAAAAATCAGGCCCCCTTGTCTAGTTCGCGTTCCTCGGCTAAGGCCTTTGGTATGAAACGTTTCGTTCTTATCCTAGGGGTTTTGGTCTTCAATCTTTCGTCCGCCTACGCTGTTTGCGAGCTCGACATCGTCGCAGGCGACAATCCGGATCCCGCAGCGCCTTGGGGGGATCTTTGGGAAGGCAAAACCTATAACGATCTGACCGCTTGGAAGAGGCTGTGGTTTGTCTTCTACTCGGGCGGCGCCGATAGTGGATTGGACCATTGGGCTTCGTATCAGCAGAATTTTAACAACCAAATGAAAGCGGACGTGGTTTACGGCGTCGGTCCAGCTAAAGACGTCGCCGAGTGTAAGGCCAACGCCGAGCGCATGCTCAGCTGGGGAACCTACTGGGTCATGCCGGGACCTGCGGCCAACAAGCCCTCGCAGTGGAAGATGGTTGCGCTTCAGGGCCGAGTGATTTCGGACGACTTTGACGGCTCCAAGTACCTGGTTCGCCCTTTGGAGCAGCCTCCGGTAGCGGGGATGGTTCCCCGTAGTGTCGTTCGCGCGATCCGCTGGCATGACTCCGAGGAGCGTGCTTCGGGTTTTTTTGAGCTCAATGGAGCTCAGGTCTACGATCGCCTAGTTCGGCGAGGCCTCGCGTATCCAGGCAAGCCAGGGCAGCCCAAGCCAAAGCCCGAGCCTGAGGCAGACAACTGGCCGCCGTACTACGAATTTTCGATGTAAGGGGAGCGCGCGGCCCTCGATCTTTGCAAGTACTTCTGCTAGATTCGCCCGGCCATGCAGCGCACTCAAAGATCCCATACTTGCGGAGAACTCAGAGCCACCGACGCCGGAAAAGAGGTCCAGCTTTGCGGCTGGATCGCTAAGCGGCGTGACCACGGAGGCGTGGTCTTCGGGGATTTGCGAGATCGTTACGGTCTGACGCAAGTCGTATTCGATCCGGCGTCTCCGGGCGCCAAAGCCGCGCATGATACGGCAGGACGCCTGCGCAGCGAATTCGTCATTTGGTGCAAAGGCAAAGTCAGGCAGCGCCCTTCGGGCATGACCAACTCCAAGATGCCCACCGGCGAGATCGAGGTCGTGTGCACGGAGCTCATTATTTTATCCGAAGCCGAAACGCCTCCGTTTGCCATCGAAGACGAGATCGATGTCGCTGAGACGACTCGCCTCAAATACCGGTACTTGGATCTGCGCCGTCCTGCGCTTCAGCACAATCTGCTCACGCGCCATCGGATGCTCATGATCGCGCGTAACTGGCTGGATCGCCAAAACTTCGTCGAAGTCGAGACGCCGATTCTTTATAAGTCTACGCCCGAGGGAGCTCGCGACTTCATCGTTCCTTCGCGCCTCAATCCCGGGACGTTTTACGCTCTGCCTCAATCGCCGCAGACCCTCAAGCAGCTTTTGATGATCAGTGGCATGGACCGCTACTACCAGATCGCGCGCTGCTTTAGAGACGAGGACTTGCGCGCTGACCGCCAGCCGGAATTCACGCAGATCGACATCGAGCAGTCGTTTTTGGACGAAGAGTCGTTCTTTCCTTTGATGGAAGGAATGGTCGCTCAGATGTGGAAGGAAATTCTTGGCGTCGAGGTCAAAACTCCTTTTCCGCGCATGAAGTTTGACGAAGCAATGTCGCGATTTGGGAGCGATAAGCCGGACGTTCGCTTTGGGCTCGAGCTTCAGGATCTCACACCGATTTTCGAGAAGAGCGGCTTTCAGGTTTTCCAAAAGGCGCTCGAGACCTCCTCGCGCGGTCGTAGGGGTTCGGTGCGTGGCATCCGTGTCGAGGGGCAAGCCGAGAAGTTCTCGCGCAAGGATCTCGATGATTTGGCCGCGGTGGGTGCTTCGTATGGAGCCAAGGGCTTGCTTTGGATCAAGGTCCAGCCCGGCGGCGAGTTGCAATCGCCAGCGGCCAAGTTCTTTTCGGATGAAGAGAAGGCCGCGCTGAAGAACGTCGTTGGCCTGCGCGATGGCGACCTGCTTTTGATCGTGGCTGACGCTCGCAACAAGATCGTGTTCGACGCGTTGGGTTCCATTCGCCTCAAAGTGGGCGAGCGCCTGGGTTTGGTTCCTGCCGATGGCAGCAAAAATCCGGCGTTCTTGTGGATCACGCATTTTCCGCTGCTTGAGTTTGATGATCGCGATGGGCGCTACTACGCGTGTCACCATCCGTTCACTTCGCCGCGTCCTGAACATTTTGATGATTTCGTAGCGAGCCGCAACTTGGACAAGGTGCAAGCGTCGGCCTACGACATGGTCTTAAATGGTGTGGAAGTCGGTGGCGGAAGTCTTCGTATCTATCGCCCCGATGTCCAAGCCGCGATGTTCAAGATCTTGGGACTCACGCCCGAAGAAGCGAGTCTCAAATTCGGTTTCTTCTTAGAGGCTCTCAAGTACGGCACGCCTCCTCATGGCGGCATGGCTTTTGGCGTGGATCGGTTGTCGGGACTGCTTTGCGGCACCAACGCGATTCGCGATGTGATGGCATTTCCTAAGACGGCAAAGGGTTCGTGCCTGATGTCCGAGACTCCTTCGGTTGTCACGCCTGAGCAGTTGGTGGAGCTGGGTATTTCCACGCGCCCGCGAGAGGCCTAAGAGTGGGCGAAATCCCCGCAGACTTCCAGGTTCCGGAGTTCTCTGCCCGCACCCGCGAAAAGGCGTGGGAGCGTTTCGGCGCGGAAGAATTCGACATCTTAGTCATCGGCGGCGGCATCACGGGCGCAGGCGTTGCGCACGATGCGGCTTCGCGCGGACTCAAGGTGGCTCTTGTTGAGCGAGGGGACTTTGCTTGCGGGACTTCCTCTCGGAGCTCTAAACTCATTCACGGGGGGCTGCGCTACCTCGAGAACATGGAGTTTGGGTTGGTGTTTGAGGCTTTGGCTGAGCGCGCCTTTTTGCTCAAAACCTCTCCGCACCTCATTCGGCCCTTGGCGTTTTATCTGCCGATCTACAAGGGCGATAAGCGCGGTAAGAACATCTTAAGTCTAGGGTTGTGGCTCTATGACTTCTTGGCTTTGTTTCGCACGCCGTTTTTTCACCGACGGATGTCGGCTAAGACGTTCTTGAAGGAAATTCCTTTTTTACACTCCGATGGTTTAAAGGGCGGTTTTAGGTATGCCGACGCCTCCATGTGGGACGACGTGATGACTGTCGAAGTCGCGCGACGCGCGCACACCGACGGAGCGGCGGTAGCTAACTACAGCGAAGTACTCGCGCCCCTTTGGGTCGAGGGCCGTCTGCGGGGCGCGCGAGTGCGCGACGTGGCACCGGGAGCCGCTCCGCGTGAAGTCGAAATCAAAGCCAAACAGGTTATCGTTTGCGCGGGACCGTGGACGGATCGCCTAGGGCACCTGCTTGCGCAAGGCGGGCCGGCACCTTGGAAGCCTTGGCTTAAGCCCAGCAAGGGCGTTCATCTGGTTTTTGATCTCAAGCGTATTCCCGTTCCGGGGGCGATGGTCATGAGCCATCCCACCGATGGTCGCATCGCTTTTGTGATTCCGCGCCCGGACATGGGTGCAGGCGTGACGATCGTAGGCACGACGGATGGGCCCGCGCCCGAGGATCCAGCTCAGGTCTCGGTGGATCAATCGGATATCGATTATTTGATGGGATTACTGCGCTCTTATTTTCCGAGTTTGGATCTTAAAGCTTCGGATATCCTCAGCTCGTATGCTGGCGTAAGGCCTCTCGTGGATCCTGCGATCGAAGGCGGGCAGGGGGGCGCGGCTTTACGAAAAGTCTCGCGCGAGCATCACATCGACGCAGGTCCTGGAGGCTCCGTGTTTGTCGCGGGCGGCAAGTACACGACCTATCGGCAGATGGCAGCTGAGATCGTGGAATTTGCTCTCAAGCGTTGGAAGAAGGCAGCCGCTGCTGGTAGCGCGCCCGCGGTTCCTCAAGTGGGGCGCTCTCAAACCAAGAACCCGATCAACCCTGTTGCAGTGAGCTCGGTCGTTTTGCGAGCGCGGGCTTTGGCTGCATCCGAAGGTCTGCAGGTGCCCGAGGAGCTCTGGTCTCGCTACGGCGCCGGAGCTCTAGAGATCATGCAAGGCGACGGCGGCGAGTCTCGCGCAGGATTTCCTCGGTTGGGAGCGCAGGAGCGTTTTTCGCGCGAGCACGAGATGGTCTTGGCGCGCGAAGATTTCGAGCGTAGACGCAGCGCACTGTGGACTGTTGGCCAGTAAGTCACCCTTCCGCGTTGCAATAATCCACACCGCCCCTCAAAATTAATTCATGGTCAAAAGGCTCAAGGCTTACTGGACGAAGTTCAAAAAACTCGTCTTTACCCGCCAGACAAAAAAGTGGTCTATCATCGCAGCCGCTTTCGCGGTTCTTCTGGGTATTCGCGCAGAGTATGTCTTGTGGCGAGCTAACCAGTTCATGACCGAAAAAGGGTTTACGACCCTCGCTGCGGAGATGATTTATCCTTACCGCCATCTCTATGTTTATCGCGAAAAGGGATGTCGCGTGATGTTGATCGCTTTTTTCGAATCGCGAAATTCGGAACGCACCGATTGGGCCGCTCAGGCGTGTTTGGCAGCGGGAGTGGAAATTCCAGAGGCTTTCATCGCATTGGCAGGGGTGAGAGAAGGGTCAGGGCGGCAAGAAGAGGCGATTTCTATCTATCGAGGCGCTCTCCAAAAGTTTCCTAAGGATACCTCCTTGAAATTCAAGGCCGGCCGTCTTTTTGCGAAGGCTAACCTGTATGACGAAGCAGAGAAAAACCTAGTCATGGCAGCACAGGAGGTTCCTCAGAACCTCAGTGTGCAAATCGATACTTTGTTCTATTTGGTTCAACGAAAAAGTTGGGCCGCCGCAAGGGGTGGAGCTGATCGCATTCGCTTGATAAACCAATCTGTCCCGACTCAGGTGACTGTGGTGATGGCCGAGGCGTACCTCAATTCGCCCGATACGGCATCCGCCGAAGCTCAACTCAAGGCAGCATCTGCGACCTGGGGCCAAGTTTCTAAAGATACCAAAGACGTGTTGGCTAAAATCGCCCCGAAGGCCAGTGCAAAGCTAAATGCGGGTAAAGCCAAGTAAGCGGATTTTGAATTACATCTTGCAGCACATGCCGCCCACGGAGTGAGCGACGTTGCCGCCGTAGCCCGAGCAGATCACTCGTACGCCCACGTAGTCAGCGTTGTTTTGATATAGGCCAGCCATGGTTCCGGCGCCGCAGCTTGCGGCAGGACCCATAATGTACTCGCCAGCCGCGCAGACCGTAGCGCTAGCGACCGCACCAGAGGCGACCGCTGCCGTAGCGCTCCAGAACCGGAGCACGCATCCGTGAGGCACGTTACCGCCCAGGCCACCGGCGCTATTAATGAGCACGCTACCGTTGGAGTTGATCGTCATATGTTCGGTGCCGCCAGCGTTACCGAAGAAACGTAGAGGACCGCCAGCGCCGCCGTAACCGATGTACATACCGTCGGTCATCGACGCACCTCTACGGACGCGGATGTTGGCGTAAACGTCGTTTGCGGCGCCACCACTCATGGCAAGAACTTGAGTACCGCCCATGCTTATCGAACCGCCCCAGCCAGCCGTATCTTGCGCGATGCTGATTCCGCTGTAGCCGTAGGTCGTAATATTTCCGCCGAAGTAAGACGTGTTGGTCGCCATGTCGATGTAGAGCGGGTAGTAGCCAGTGATATCTTGCGTCCAGCCTACTTCGCCCGAACCCGCGACGCCGGAGAGGAAGTACATCCTGCTGCTGTTTACGTGGATGTAGCTCGTGCGTTCTGGAGTCGTATCCTTAAACATGATCGTAGGCGAGGTGCCGACGATATTGAGACCCTTGTTGAGGCCGCCGTTTAGCGTGAGGCCGCCCGTGCTATCCGTGCTCATGACGAGGGCGGCGTCGACATACCATTTGAAGTAGTCATCGGAATTGAACCACATGGTATTGCCTTCGATACCAATGGCGTAGCTGGTGACGGCGGACATTCCGCTGCCAGCTCCATAAAGGATGATCTTGGCACCCGCGCTATTTACGCCTGGAGCAGCAACGCCGTTTGCGCCGAATTCGATTGCGTTGCTCGTGCCGTTGTTCAAGATCAGGTGACCGCCGTTGAGAGCGATGGTTCCCGAAGTGCCATTGACTGTCAGAGCTTGGGTATTGCCTTCGGTTCCAAGGAAGATGCGGTCCGTACCGCTGCCGTGAGCGGTCATATAGACGTCGCCAGAGCCACCGCCGCTAGTTGCGATGCCGATGCTAAACGCGTAGGTCGTGCCGATATTGAAGTCACCCTCGACAGCGGCGTTCCAGTTGTTGCCGCCGTTGATGTAAACTTGGCCACCATTCTTGATGTACATGCGCTGAGCGCTATTGGTGTAGAGGTCTAGGCCGTATTGGTTTCCGCCGGCATCTCGTTTAGATCCGATTGTTTCGCCCGAAGTCACGGAGCCAAATCGCAGGGAGTTTGCAACTGTTCCGGTGTTCGCGCCAGCAGCGTCGACCACCATTGGTCCAGTGATGCCTCCGCTTACAGAGAGCGTACCGTTAATCGAGACTGAGCCGGCGGTGCCGGCGCCGGAGCCGGGACCGACGCTTAGGGTCGGAACGGTCGTATTGAAGCCGATGCCCAAGGAGTTGGCCGTATTGTTAACTAGGCGATTGCCAGCAGTGCCGACGCCCACGCCGATGGTCATCGCTCCAGCCGCAGTAGCGCTCGCGTACCTGCCAAATACATAACTACCTGTGTTGCTCGTGATTGAGTCGTACCCAATGGCGTACGAGTAGTCCCCGCTTGCAGTTACTCCATTGCCAATAGCCATCGAACGCAGCCCACTCGCAACGACGCCGCCGGGTCCGTTGCTGATGCCTAGCGAATCATCCCCCGATGCGGTTGCCAATCCGATCGCGTTGGAGGATGCACCGGTCGCCGTCGCATAGGCACCTAGAGCCAACGAGAATATTCCCGAAGCCTTTGAATCAATTCCCATTGCGACAGAAACCGCACCAATATTGGCGTCATCCCATTGGGTGCCGGTTACAAGTCCTGCGCGGAAAGCGGATTTGGCTGGGTACCACATCATGCGAGTGCCCGCTCCAGTCGCAGGAATGTCGCCGTTGGTGCCACTATAAAGGACACTGCCGCTGGTGACGCTTAACGTGGTGCCAGTTCCATTTGCCATGGTTACCGAGCTTGTGAAGCTCGAGGTGCCGCTGTAGGTGTTGTTGCCCGAAATCGTGGTATTGCCCGCGCATGTTGCACCGAAGCAGCTTGGGCCTGTCGCGCCGGTAGGACCAACCGACCCGGTCGCGCCGGTTGGGCCAGTGGCGCCAACTCCAGTCGCACCAGTGGCACCAGTTGCTCCGGTAGATCCCGTTGCGCCCGTAGATCCAGTTGCTCCGGTAGATCCCGTTGCGCCCGTAGATCCAGTTGCTCCGGTAGATCCCGTTGCGCCCGTAGATCCAGTTGCTCCGGTAGATCCCGTTGCGCCCGTAGATCCAGTTGCTCCGGTAGATCCCGTTGCTCCGGTAGATCCCGTTGCGCCCGTAGATCCAGTTGCGCCCGTAGATCCCGTTGCTCCGGTAGATCCAGTTGCTCCGGTAGATCCCGTTGCTCCGGTAGATCCCGTTGCTCCGGTAGATCCCGTTGCTCCGGTAGATCCAGTTGCGCCCGTAGATCCAGTTGCTCCGGTAGATCCCGTTGCTCCGGTAGATCCAGTTGCTCCGGTAGATCCCGTTGCTCCGGTAGATCCAGTTGCTCCGGTAGATCCAGTTGCTCCGGTAGATCCCGTTGCGCCCGTCGATCCCGTTGCGCCCGTAGATCCCGTTGCGCCCGTAGATCCCGTTGCGCCCGTAGCTCCCGTTGCGCCCGTAGCTCCCGTTGCGCCCGTAGATCCCGTTGCGCCCGTAGCTCCCGTTGCGCCCGTAGATCCCGTTGCGCCCGTAGCTCCCGTTGCGCCCGTAGATCCCGTTGCTCCGGTAGAGCCAGTTGCACCGGTGTTACCCGTGGCGCCTGTCGCTCCAACACCCGTTGCACCGGTAGCGCCAGTGGCACCCGTCGAGCCAGTCGCGCCCGTCGCGCCCGTATTACCTGTCGCACCCGTTGCACCTGTAGTTCCAGCACCTGTCGCACCAGTAGCACCCGTTGCTCCTGTGTCACCCGTCGCGCCCGTTGCACCGGTAGCACCCGTTGCTCCAGCGCCTGTCGCGCCAGTGGCTCCCGTAGCGCCAGTTACACCCGTAGATCCAGTTGCGCCTGTCGCGCCGGTAGCACCCGTCGCTCCAACTCCTGTTGCACCGGTTGCGCCGGTAGCACCCGTCGCGCCTGTGGCTCCCGTAGATCCTGTTGCACCCGTCGAACCTGTTGCACCGGTGTCACCCGTGGCGCCCGTAGGTCCAGTGCCCGAAGCGCCAGTCGCGCCCGTCGAACCTGTTGCACCGGTAGCACCCGTTGCTCCAGCGCCCGTCGCGCCAGTGGCACCGGTCACACCGGTTGCGCCGGTAGCGCCTGTTGAACCCGTTGCTCCAACACCAGTAGCGCCTGTTGCGCCAGTAGCACCCGTTGCACCGGTCACACCTG
>JBGAWT010000023.1:0-24386 GCA_044227445.1 Bdellovibrionia bacterium
AGGACAAAATGCATAGCGTTATGAGAAAAACCGACCAAACTCTCACGCCTATGCATCGGATCAACCCGACCCGAATATGACTAGCTCTTCAGCGCATCGAGCAGTTTGGGAATAAACCCGCCAAACCCGCCATTGGAGAGCACGGCGATGAGATCGCCTTTTTGGGACGCGCGCGCCACAGCAGCGACGCCCTCTTCGACCGTGGGCATCACAGCCGCCTTCTTGCCCCGGCCTGCGAGATCCCCCACGAGTTGGTCGCTGGAGAACTGATCCGAAGCCTGGATCTTGGTCTGATCATAGGGCGCTGCGATAAAAACTTGGTCTGCCTCACTAAACGCATCAGCGTAATCCTTTTGGAAGATCTTACGTCGGGATGTCGCGCTCCTGGGCTCAAACACCGCCGTCATGCGACGGCCTGCGTACCGGCGCTTCAAAGCTTGTAGCGTTTCTTTGACTGCCGTTGGGTGATGGGCAAAATCATCGATCACCAGAACGCCGCGCACTTCGCCGCGCTCTTCCTGCCTACGCTTCACGCCGCTGAAACTTTCAAACCCGCGCTTCACTTCGGCTGCCGAAAGCCCGAGCTCGCGACACAGCACATAGACCGCGATCGCGTTTGAGACGTTGTGCGCGCCGGGAATCCTGAGCTTCAGCTCGTCGATCACCTTGCCACCATCGGTGATCTCAAAGCAGTTCCACTCGCCCTCTTGCTTGGTTTTGCCCACGCCGAAGCGGGCTCCCGCAACACCCTTGCCCGAGTAAGTCAGCACGGGAACCTTGGAGCGCTTCATCACTTGCGCCACAGGAGCAAAATCGAGGCACGCAATCAAGCGGCCGCCGGGCCGAATGCGGTCCATCAATCCGTCGAACGCCTTCACCACCGCATCCAGATCTTTGTAGATGTCGGCATGGTCGAACTCGATCGAAGTCAGAATCGCCGAATCCGGTAAGTAGTGATTGAACTTGGGCACTTTGTCCCAAAATGCCGTGTCGTACTCGTCGCCCTCGAGCACAAAAAACTTGCCGGCCTCGACGTTGGGCGCATGAAAACTAAAAGGCAGATCGTGCGACACTCCGCCGATAAAATAGTTGGGATCGCGCCCCGCCACGCTCAGCGTATGAGCCAGCAGGCTTGAAGTCGTGGTCTTGCCGTGCGTTCCAGCGACTACCAGATTGTGAGTCTTTGGGAGCATTAAGCGCTCCATCGCCTCAGGAAGCGACGTAAACGTGTAGCCGCCCTCTTGCGCAGCTTGAGCCTCGGGGTTGACCTTCTGAATGACGTTGCCGATCACCACGAGATCCGGCCGCCCGCCCATCTTGGTAAAATTATCCGCACTGTACCCGCTAAACAGCTCGACGCCTGCTTTGGACAGCACGTCGCTCATCGGTGGATAGACGTTCTGATCGCTTCCGGTGACGCGCATTCCGGATCGCTTAAGGAACGCGGCGAAGGCCCCCATCAGGGTTCCGCAAACTCCGATGATGTGGACATGCTTGAGTTGCTTGAGCTCAGGAAATACCTGCGAAGCCATCCCGTTCCACCCCCTGGGGAGTAGAAAATTTTAGCTCCAATCTCCCCAAAAAGCATCGTGAATGGCAGGGCGAAGCTCCTTCAAAACGGCTTGAGGCCCAGGCGCGTCGCGCGAAGGGTGCACTCGCTGAGTCAAAAGGCTGACGGCCACGCCTCGGTGCAGATCCATCCAAAGCGAGACTCCCGTAAAACCAGTGTGCCCAACTGCCCAAGACGAGAACTTGTCACCGGCGAGAGATCCGGTAGGCGCCGGCGTATCCCACCCCAAAGTGCGAGAACATCCGGCAGGTTCCGCAACACGGCTCCACCACGCCGAGCGCACCTCGCCTGAAAGAAGCTGTTTGCCATAAAGAGCGCTTGCCATCGTGAGCACGTCGCTTAAGCGACCAAACAATCCGGCGTGCGCCGAGACCCCACCCATCGACCAGCAGTTGTCATCGTGAACCTGTCCCTGCAAGACGACTCCGCGCCAAGGGCATTTTTCGGTGGCTGTGTAGCGATCCTCTTCTAAAGCTACGCGCTTGAGCTCAAGAGCTTCGGTCAAACGGAAATGAAGTCCGTCAGCACCGACTAACTCAAAAAGCGGCCTCGCCGATTGATCCACGCGCTCGCCGGAGAGAGTCTCCAGCGCATAGGTCAGCCACAAAAACGAGAGATCCGAATAAAGCGCGCGCTCCCCAGCTCGAGCTAGTGGTGGGTGGCGCCTGAGTTCTTCTCTCATCCACTGCATGCGCTGCTTGCGCGAGAACTCGGGCAGCGAGCCATGCTTTCGGAGCGCTTCGTAGAAAGGGTGATGGGCTTCGAATCCAGCGGTATGCGAAAGCAGGTGGGCGACCTGGACGGTGCCTTGCTCTCCCACACGTTCTGGAAAATCCGAGAGAATTTCGCGCACCGGAGTATTCCACCTCAGCCAACCACGATCCACCATTCGTGCCGCCAAAAGAGCGCCTACAAGAGGCTTAGTCAAAGAAGCCAAATCAAAAAAGTGTTCCAGAGTCAGAGCTTGCGCACTGGGCTCGACTCGAGCGCGACCAAAGGCCGCTTCAAAAACTCGCCCCGGCTCCCTGGCATCCCAGTATCCAAAAGCCACACCGGGCAAGCCCCCCGAATCGACTACGCGATGCATGAGCCCTAGGGTGTGCGCAAAGCGCTCGGGATCAAGCGGCAGACGCTCTAAATGATTTGAGTCTCGCGTACCCAAGCTTGCTCCCCTTTTTTGAAACGCTCTCCTGAAAGAGGTTCCAAATCCAAAGCTCCGTACCGCCCCTTCAAAATTCTCTCCGCTAGCGCACGCCCTACAGCCACGCTTTGCATCACGCCGTGACCCGAAAACGAGTGGGCCTCAAAAACCCCGTCAAGCGATGTGGCGCCAATGATTCCGCTTTCGTCTGGCGAAACTTCATAGAGCCCCGCCCAACCGGTCAAATGCCTCAGGCGCTCAAACTTGCTCGAGCGCTCGTACAGCGCAGGCCAGATCACATCCTGGAAAAACCCTTCGCCGTCATACGCGTAGTTGTACCCCTCGCGCTCCAGAGGGCTACCAAATCCTGCCATCCCGTTAGTCGCTTCGGGATGAAAGTAAACTCCCGAGGTATCGACCATCATTCCATAAGGAGACAAATCGACGTCGCGCGAATCGAAAAGACAGATCTGTCTACGCACCGCGCGCGCAGGGCTCTCGTACCCTAGCTTGCCTGCCATCCAGCCCGCCCACGGCCCCGCGCAATTGATGATCTTTGGAGACTGCCAGTGAACCGCTTCGCCCGGATGCGAAGCTTTTGGATTTCCTAAGATCGCACGCACTTCTTCGCGTCCAACTGAAGGAGGCAATGCGAGCGCCTCGATCTCCAGGCTGCGCCTTTTTTCCGGGCCCCCGAACTAGGGTGCGATCCAAAAATCGAACACCCGCGGCGCGCACGGTCGCGCATAAGGTTCTTCAGGCGATTTGGGTTCACTGGCCGTCGCGCGGCGCAAACGTCGCCGCCGCATACACGCCCTCGAGCCGATCCAAGAACGCACTTGCCTCAATGATCTCAGCGGGCTTGAGCTCCCGAACCTCCCAGCCCATCTTGCGCTGGAGCTCCAAAGCCGACAAACCGGCTTTCCAGCGCGCCTCCATCTTGAGCCAAAGATAGCCGCACGCCCGATAACCCACTTCCTCGGCATGCTCTTCTAAAAACTCGATCGTCTCTTTGCAAAGCGAGATATTCAACGGCTGAATCCACGTCGCGCGCACGCCTCCGCGTTGAGCTCCGAGCTGCTCCGAACCCTCAGATCCGGATCTAGGACTACGACATCGCGGGCACCTTGCTCAGCTAACTGCCAAGCCACCGCGCTCCCGATGACACCCGCCCCAATGACGACCACGCCTGCTTGCTTCACCATGTGAGCTCCGAATAGTCCTCAGCCACGATCTTTCGCTCGCCCCGTTCCTCAGCAATGAACAAAGTCTTCGTTCCCCGCGAAACGTGTCCCCAGCCGCCGCTTTTGAGCCGCGAGCGATAGTTTTGAATGAAGGTCACCACCGAATATTTAGGATGAGTGTAAAAACGCGGGCGCTCCATGCCGACTTCGATCGTTTCGTACACGGCGTTGAGGCTCGCTTTATAAGCCTTCCACTGCTCGCGCGTCAGCCCCTTGGAGGTGAACTCCGAGTGATAGTGACTGATATAATCCTCGATGCGCTTGCTTTCCCAGGCTTTGAGCCATCCGTCGAAAAATGCGCGCAACGCAGAGTTATTCCCGGGATTCCGATACTCCGAAGTCAGGCCCGGGCTCTCCGGAAAGATCAAGATCGGTGTCATGTTCAGGCGAATGTGGCGTTGGATCTCACGAATCTCTTCGTTCTTTACGACCACGCAGCCCTGGCTATCAAAGGCGCGCTTGAGGCGCTCGGGCTCGTTGGTGGCATGAAGCATGATGTCACGGCCCGTGCGACCTGCGAGCTTATCGTACGAATTCGGGAAGCTCACATAAAATGCGCGCTCGCCGAATTTGGGCTTTAAGCTCGGTGGCGTCAGATTTGCCGTAAAGACGTAGATCCCTTCGGGAGTCTTGAGATCGCCCTCGTCCTCTTTGTCGCCTTTGACCTGGCCTAGAGTCGCATGAAACTTCTTGAGCGTGCGGTAGCTGCCGTCGACGTACTCAGCGAGCTCCAGCGTATTGGTTTTCTTATCGACTAAGATGACAGGAGTAGGCGCGTCAGCGACCACAGCAAAAGCTGGGGCGGAAACAAATAAAAGCGAGATCCACACGATCGTCCGCATGCCCTTTAGTCATAGCAAAAAAGCAGGGCGGCGAAACAGCCGAATGCGAGGGATTAGTTCAATTTAACCGATGGTTTATCTGCTATCGGGGCGGGAGATTGCGCGAGAAATCGCAAGGCATTGAGCCTAAACCCCCATACGCGACGGAGCGCTTCTAGCACGATTCGGCGATTCATCTTGGACTTGCCGACCTTGCGGTCAGCAAACACGATCGGAAACTCGGTGTAACGAAAGCGCTTCAAGAACGCGCGATACTTGAGCTCGATCTGAAAGGAATAGCCATCGGATCGCAGCGTTGGAAGGTCAACAGACTGCAGAACCCTGCGATTCCAGCCGTTGAACCCACCCGTGAAATCACGGATCGGAGCGCCCAAAATAATGCGCGAATAGAGGCTCCCACCACGGCTCAAGATCTTGCGACCCAAGCCCCAGTTGACGGTGCCGCCACCTGGAACGTAACGCGAACCGATGACGAAATCATGCGACTCGAGGTTAGATAGCATCGTAGGCAGGTAACGAGGATCGTGCGAAAAATCCGCATCCATCTCGATCAAAGCTTCGTAGCCCCGCTCCAAGCCCCAACCAAAACCTGCGACGTAAGCCGTTCCCAGCCCCATCTTCTTTTGGCGATGCAGGACATGAACACGAGGATTGGACTTGGAAAAGCTCTCAACCCATTTACCCGTACCATCGGGCGAGCCGTCATCAATGACTAGAACATCCACACTCTCTGGAGACGAACCCAGCACTGCCGGGATCATCTTCGGAATGTTCTCGATCTCGTTGTAAGTCGGGATGCAGATGAGCGTTTTCATCAGGCCTTACGAGCGCGGATCAAAATGGAATATCTTCTTCAGTGAAGCTGGGCGAGTCCGCCAGCGGTCCGCCTGAAGCGGAAGCGCCCATCGGAACGGATCCCATTCCAGCAAGCGGTCCACCTGCCGAGGCGCCTTGGCCTGCACCTGCGCCCACTCCTGTGCCTTGGCCCAGAAACTGAACGGTTTGCGCCATGACTTCGGTCGTGTACTTGGTCTGACCTTCTTTGTCCTGCCACTGGCGCGTCTGCAGACGGCCTTCGATGTAAGCTTGACGGCCCTTAGAGAGATACTGCGCGCAGTTCTCGGCCTGCTTTCCCCAAACGACGATGCGGTGCCACTCGGTCCGCTCTTGCTTCTGACCGCTCTTGTCGGTCCAGGCTTCGTTGGTTGCGATACTGAAATTGGCTACTGCAGCACCCGATGGCGTGTAACGCACTTCTGGGTTCTGTCCTAACCGCCCCACCAAAATGACTTTATTCACTGACATGCTTTTTAATTTTCCCTTCTTCCCGCAAAGCTCCTGTTGTTTGCTGTGAGTATTCGTCACGTCAGGATGACGTCCCCGAGTGACGTAGGACAGGATGTCCGGTACTCACAGCAAACAACAGGAGCTTGCAGAGCTAACGTGAAGGGAGGGTCGAGTCAACGACGGATTTTCCCTCGGAGCGAGTTTTTACATTCTTCTCCGGAAACGGAATTCCCTTGTCAGCAAAGACTTTGCGCCAATGCGCATCGACCTGGGCTCGCGCTTTTTGGACGTCGACCAAATACAAATACGGGTCAAACGCGCATGATCCACATTGCATGCGCCTTCGAACTCTTAAGCGATACACCGTCTCAAATGCAGCCCACAGAGGAACAAAACATACGATTCCCTTGGCTCCAAAAAGAGGCCAAGTGGCGATCGTTACGACAATCGAAGTGAGCGCCATCTGAGCGTAATGGCGCAGTTGAGGCTGGGGTTTGAAGGGCAAGCGCTTGGGCGTCCCGCACACGGGGCAATAAAACTCGAAGATCTCCTTGTAGCGCGGCTCCCAGAGGGTTTTGCCTTCCATTCCCACATCATTAGGATAAGGTTCCAAATCCATGAAAGTCCAGAAGGTGCTCGAGCCCGAAGTCCGCTTTCCGCGCCTTTGGAGCGACTTTTTCGATCACGAAGTCACGCAACGCGTTAAAGCCAAGTACAGCCCGAAGGAAAAATGGGCCGATAAACCGTTTTCCGAAGCAGATTCGCGGTTCTTTTCAAAGGGAGTGCGCGAGCTCTCAGAGCTTTTCCAAAACGGGACGGCCCGCGACCTGCAAACTTACCTCAACCACCCGAAGTACCGCTCGAGCTACCTGCTGTATTTTTTGCCTCTGCAGTGCGCCAAATTCCTCGCCTTGCTCCAGCGGTATCCCGATGTTTTGGCGCGGCTCGCATCCAAGCCCAAGCTGCGCATCCTTGACCTCGGCGCGGGGGCCCGGAACCGCTTCCCTCGCTCTCACGATGGCGCTGGTCGAACTCACCAAAAAGAGCGCTATAGAATTTCACTGGGTCGACACCCAGCCTGAGATCATGCGCGATGGTCAGGCGATCTTAGAGCCTTTGCTGGAGCAGTTTCCTGGCTCCAAGATTATTTTGCATCGAAGCGACTGGAAAGCATTTATCAAGAAAGCTCCTGACCAGCCCTGGGACCTCGTGCTGTGCGGAAACGTCCTAAACGAAGGCTCTGCCCGAGGCGAGAACTCGGTCTGGGGCGACCTTCTCGCGCAAACTCAAACCGCAGGCGTGTTGTGGGTGGAGCCTGCCGAGCGGCGGATGTCGCAATTCCTATCTCAGCTTCGTGACGAGGGATTGGAAGAAGGCTGGATCAGCCCGCAATCCATAATCGGGCCGTGCTTACACGCGGAACGATGCCCAATGGCTCAAGGCCGCGATTGGTGCCACACATCCGCGCGCGCAACCGTGCCCGGTCAATGGTTCAAGAAATTCTCCGTCGCTCTGGGCTCCGTGCGCGAGTGGCTTAAGTACTCCTACCTCTGGATCGACAGCCCGGGGCAAAAGCCTAGACCGCGCAAACCCGAGGTCTACCGAGCCATCAGCGATCCGATGAACGGACAGATCCTGCTCTGCCAACCTGATCGGCCTCTCAGAATCGAAGCGCCGACGGATAAGCGAATCGGACGCGGAGATCTCGTTACCCCCAAGTAAGTCTGGCACTCCGTTGGCCAAATCTGTCACGGACTCCCAGCCATAACCTCCAAGTCACTTCTCGAGCCGGCATGTTTCTAGCAACTCCGCAGCTCGGAGGATCCTCCCATGCAAAAAGACGGCGAAACCTCTCGCTCAATCTGGATGGAGCGTCCGGCTAAGATCGCTTCACACTCACTGAAGCTCAATGCCGAGGCCGACGTATGCGTCATTGGCGCAGGCATCGCGGGCCTCACCACAGCCTATCTGCTGAGCCTCGCTGGAAAAAAAGTTGTCGTGATCGACAAGGGTGCGATCGCCGGAGGCCAAACGGCGCGCACCACGGCCCACTTGGTTAGCGCGATTGACGATCGCTTCTTCAACATCGAGTATCTCCATGGGCTCGAAGGGGCGCGCTTAGCCGCCGAGAGCCACGCCTCAGCGATCGACCAAATCGAGTCCATCTGCACTCAAGAAAGCATCGACTGCGATTTCAGAAGGCTTCCAGGCTACCTCTTCTTGGCACCAGGAGATTCGCCTGAGTTGCTGAAGCGGGAGTGCGCCGCAGCCCACAGACTGGGCGTGAGAGACGCAGAGATTCTCAAGAGAACTCCGTTGGCTTCGCTGTCCAACGGACCTTGCCTCAAATTTCCGCGCCAAGGCCAACTCAATCCCGCACGATATCTCGAAGGCCTCGCTCACGCCATTCTCAAGAACGAAGGCGAGATCTATACGCAAACCCGAGCGACAAAGATCGAAGGGGAATCCGCTCTGGAGGTCCATACTGAGCAAGGCGCTTCCATCATCGCTGACGCGGTCGTAGTTGCCACCAACACGCCCATCATCGATCGCGTCGTGATTCACACCAAGCAAGCGCCGTATCGATCTTACGCGATGGCCTTTGAAATTCCCGAGGGCTCCGTGCCACCAGCGCTCTTCTGGGACACGCTGGATTCGTATCACTACATCCGCACTCACAAGCAAGGGGACGAAGAACTCCTCATCGTCGGAGGCGAAGATCACCGCACCGGCCAATCCCCTGACGAAGAGCGATGCCACGAAAAGCTGGAGCACTGGGCTCGCGAGCATTTTCCGACCGCCGGCCGCGTTCGCCAGCGCTGGTCGGGTCAGGTCATCGAAACCGTCGACGGCCTGGCGTTCATCGGTAAGAACCCACTTGGACCAAAAAACGTATACATCGCCAGCGGCGACTCCGGCATGGGAATGACCCATGGAACGATCGCGGGGCGAATCATTAGCGATCTGATCTAGGAAATACGAACGATTGGGCTGAGCTTTATTCACCCACTCGCCGAACCCTTCGGGCTATGCCCAAATGGTTCTCTGAAAACATGCAGTCCATCGCACCTTACGGCGACTACCTCACCGTAGGGGAGGTGCGCTCGGCTCTGGACATCGGCTCGGATTGTGGTGCCATCGTTCGCGAGGGCATGGGCAAGGTGGCCGTCTACCGCGACTCTCAAGGAAGCCCCCATATGTTCTCAGCCACCTGCCCTCACCTGGGTGGGCTCGTACGATGGAACTCAAGCGAGAAGACTTGGGACTGCCCTTGCCATGGCTCGCGCTTTTCGGCGCTCGACGGAAGCGTGATCACTGGGCCAGCTAACCAAGGACTCAAAGCTGTCGATGAGATCAAAGAAGAACTACCGCTTGAGGACACGGCTCAAAGCCGCTTAAAAAGACCGACCGGCCGGGGTTTCGCTCAGGCCGGCCGAAGGTAGCCGATATGGTGTTGTTGGTGGTGGGCTATTGAGGGTCCCTCTCCTAACTCTTCTGTATTTCTAAAAACGTACCGCACTACTGCAAAAACAGAGAGGTCCCGCGCCTACCTACTGCAGAGGCCATGCCAAGCTCGTCGCGCCGCTTCAGCACCCCGCTTCAAGGCCTGTGTTGAGAATCACATAATGAAAATCTTTGAAAAAAATCCTCCCCTTAGCCCCGCCGAAGGCACTACAACGGAGTTAATAATGAGACTTTCAAAGCTCGCCTGCCTCGTGCCAAACGCTCTTTTTCGACCTCTCATCTGGGCGCTTTTTGCCTCTTTTGGGGTCGTTGTGACACCCCTTTTTGCCGCTCCTACAGCGCTTGTTGCGCCTTCAGGGAAAGTCTTTCGCACACGCCACAACTTCGACCCCCCCACACAGGACTAGACCATGGGGGACATTCCGATCATCGTCACCCAGAATACGATGCGTGGACTTTACCGAGTCGACGCCAAGGGGGCCGTTGTTCCAGACCTAGCCGATGGCGTATCCACCAGCGCGGACGGATTAGTTTGGAACTTTAAGATCAAGGCCGGGCTGCTTTGGTCAGATGGGGTAGCTCTTAAAGCCGAGCACCTCGCGGCGGGCCTGCGCAGGCTCGTCGATCCCAAGACCGCCAGCGGCTACTCAGGATTCTTAGATGACCTTCAGTCGGCCAAAGCCACGGATGCCGTCTCGCTCGAAGTCAGGCTCAAGCAGCCGCTTCCCACACTGCCTGCGATCCTGACGCACTGGGTGACTTACCCCGTCCGGACAGATCTCATCGAGAAGTGGGGAGACTACGGGTCCAACCCCAAGCACATGGCATTTCTCGGAGCCTTCTTGATTGACCATTGGCAAAGGGGCTTGAGGATCATCCTGCTTCCCAATCCAAATGCCGAGGTGAAATCGTTTTTCGAAAAGGTCGAAGCCTGGATCATCGCCGATGACCACACGGCGGCCAATCTCTTCCAAACGCGTCAGCTGGAGCTCGTGATGGAGCCATCGGCATGGGTACCCGATGCGGTGAAGCCTCACCTCTTTGAAACCCCAAGCCCCATTCTTTACTTCTTGGGCATTCATGCCTCGCACCCGCTTACAAAAAAACGCGAGGGCGTGATGGCTCTCCAAAAGGCATTGGCTCTGGATGAGGTCCCTAAAATTCTGGGAGCAGCTCATCGTCCGGCCGCTCTCATGTGCCCGCCTGAGATCTGGAAGATGCTGGGAACCGACGCACCGACGATGGCCTCGCTCGCAGCCGCCGCAAAGGATGAGGATCTGGGCGCCCTGGACTTGACCGCACAGCAGTGGCTGGCGCGCGGAGGTTTTGCCGATCCCGAATCCCTTCCTCCGCTTAAGCTCGCTTACTTCGAAAGGCCCTCGCTCCGAGAGCTCGCCCAATGGATTCAATCCCGCTGGAAAAAAGAGCTCGGCATCCGCGTCGTGCTTGAGGGCTCCGAGCCCAAGAGCTACTGGAAGCAACTCGCAACCAACCCCACGCCGGTGTTCTTGAATTCCAAAGGAGCTTCCTATCCGGATCCAGGAGCATTTTTTGATCTCTTTGGAAGCAAGAACCCGCAAAATCTCGGACGCTGGAAATCCCAGACTTACGACGGCCTGATTGCGGCTGCTGAGAAGGAACCCAAACAAGAGAAGCGCGCGGAGCTTTATAGCAAAGCATTGGTAGACGCCCAGTGGCGCACGCCAGCACTCATCCCGCTTTACTACCGATCGCTCCGCTACCTCGTTCAGCCCTACGTCAAAGACTTGAGCATCAATCCGCTCACATCTGTGGATCTGGCGAGGGGCACCTCTTACGCCGTTCCGCAAACCGAGTAAGGTCCTTGTATTTGAGTCGCCAGGTGTTGTAGGCAAAAGGAACAACCACGGGGGTGGGAAATGAAAAAAGCTCTGCCATTTTTGCTGTTTGTCTCCTTATGCGCGCCTGCTTTAGCTGACGCTCCGAGACGCTACCCAGCTTTTCCGGCACGAGACGTGACTGCGCTTGTCGAGACGACGAGCGGCGCGGTCTATCGCCCCACTCAAATCGCAGCGCGTGCTTTCTGCGATAACCAAGGCCTGCAGCTTCCCACCGCCTGGGATCTCGCGGTTTTCGCTCAACGCTTCGGGATGAGGGTGCGAAAGACTCAGCACCCAGGCAAGCTTTGGGGCTCGCCCGAAGTGCAGCACGAGATCTACGCGATGTATGCCAATCGCTTCACTCCCGTCAATTCGATGAACGCAGCCGGTGACATGATCGTAGACTTCTATTTCAACAATACGTCCTACGTCTGTCCGCGCGAATGGTGCCTCAATTGGCTTTGGTCCAGCACGCCAGGACCTCACGCACGTTCTGCGAATTTCTTTAATGGCCAAGATGGCTTTATCGGGCCGGGAACCAGCGATTCGTTTTATCCAAGCCTTTCGGCGATGGTCTGCCTCGAGTAGTGATTTAAGGCCCTCCGATAGTTGACTTCTTTAGTTTAATTAATTAAGCAAGGCACGTGGGAAGTGCAAGACCGTACCTGCTCGCTCTCCTGGGAGCTTATGCTTTGTCCTTTTCTGCTCTCGCAGAGGAAGGATTTTTTCGCGTCTCGGATTTGCGCGACCACCCTGACGGGCCCGCTATTCAAAAAGCTGCAACTCGAACCGTGCGGTTCCTCTGGAACGCGGCGGATTACACGAAGAAGGAACTCATTCAAAGAAAACACTTCGGCGCGAGCTGCTCGGGATTATTTCTTTCGGATGACGGGTATCTCTTGGTCGCAAGCCACTGCATCAAAAGGGCCCTCATCAACGAACCGCTCTCGTGGTTCATTGGGGTCACGAAAAAAACGATCAACGCCAAACCTGACGCAAATGGATTTCCGAAGTACACGAGCTGGTACGAAATCGAAAACCAAGCCCCCGATGGAGCCATTCTTGAAAATGCCGCCGTACTTTTCCCACAGGGCGGCTTCCACCGAGGCCGCGCCGAGATCGTCGCTTTAGGTAGTGGATTTTCTGCGATTCAGAACACGTCTACGGCGGATCCCAAAATAGCCAAAACCTACACCATGGACTTCGCGATTCTTAAGTTCGAGCTCAAATCAAAACCCAGATGCGTCCAAATCGATCCAGCAGCCAAGCTCACCGACCGCGTTTACTTAGTCGGCTATCCCAAAAAAATCGAGCGCACGGGCACTCGATCCTCTGACGGAGTCTCGCAATACTTTACCCAAGGAGACCTGCTCTCGAGCGTCAGCAAGATAAAGCAGTACTCCCAAGAAACCCCCGAGGCGATCTCGCATTTAGACGCAGTCTATGCGTCCGATATCGCGCTTGCCACGAATGCCGACGGCACGCCTGGAATGAGCGGCGGGATGATGATCAATCAAATGGGGCAGATGATCGGAATGACGACGCGCGGTTTTTTTACCGAGGAGATCCCCACTGGAAAAGAGCAGCTCACTTCAGCCCTTTCGACCGTAGCGATCCATGATGAGGTGGTGCGAGTCCTAGGACATGAGCGCGCGCGCAAGATTTTTTCGTGCAAAGAAAAATAACGCTACGAAGATCGCTCCCAAGCGGCGGCCCAAAACCCATCGCCACGAGGCTCCTCGAATGGAGCGAAATTCCAAACCTGAAGCGGTTCTCCGAGCTTCGCCTGCTTAGCGAGTCGCGGCCCTTCGTCGTCAAATACGCTGCAAACCGAATAGATCAAAAGGCCGCCCGGTTTAACTAAAGACAGTCCTTTTTTAAGAAGCTCGGATTGCGTGACGACCAGCCCTTGAATCTCTGACTCCTGCCTGACCCATTTGACGTCGGGCTGCTTTCGAATGATGCCTGAGCTCGAACAAGGGGCGTCTACCCACACCCAATCAAAAGGTCCCACAATCTCTTCGGGCGAAACCACAGTGACCGGGGCTCCCGTTCGTTTGAGGTTTTCACGAAGCCGCGTCAGCCGGCCCGCATCGCGATCGCTTGCCACGACTTCGATTCCCTCGCGGCTGAGGCTGATGGCCTTTCCTCCGGGAGCGGAACAAAGATCGAGTCCTCGTTTCAAACCACGCGCTTTGAGTGCCGCCGCGACTTCACGGACCAGACGCTGGCTCGAAAGATCTTGGACAATCCAGCTTCCTGCTTCAAAAAGTGGCCATGAGGGCACCGCCCCACCTTCGGCCCAGCCCCAGCTTCCTTCAACAGGTCCGGGCATAAATCCTGCGGACTTCATGTCTTGCTGCGCATCCGCTTTGGCTCTGGCCCAGATCTCGGGACGCTCGAGCGCATCAACGGCGTAGCGCTTGGCCCATTCCAGCCCGCGCTGGTGAACCAGTTTGTTCCACCACCATTGAGGCAGCGATGCCCACGCGGCCGCCTGCTCCTCACCTGGAAACCCTAGGACACGATACTCACCGGCCTGCTCGGCAATTCGTCTCAAAAGAGCATTGGCAAATTTCGCTGGCGCGTCGCCCTCCTTGGACTTGATAAAGTCCACGGTCTCGGAGACGACAGCTGCAGGCAGGGATTTCTCCTGAACCATCAGCTGGTACACCCCTAAGGTAAGCGCGCGTCTGAGCCAGCCTGTGGGCTTCTTTTTTAAGTGCGAGGCCATCGATAGCGAGATCGATCCGCCCCTTCCATCGAAGGGTTCCGGTTACTACGTCGGTAAGCCAGGCGCGATCACGCCCATCCTTAAGCTGCGCGAATGCCGGTTCTAATGCGTCGTCGAGCGTTTGATGCTCGGTCAGAACACGTTGATTGATTTGAAGCGCGCGAGTGCGCGAGGTGGTTTCCAGCTCACATCCCGCCGGTCCAAATCCAATAGATGCCAGGGTTGAGCATCGGACGAATCGGATTCACCGATTCAGGGAGGCCAAGCCAACGCGCTATCCAAGCGCCCGCTCCGCGCGAAGGCGTCTCGGACTCCGCGTCCTCGCTGCGGCCATCATCCATCAACATCTCGATGAGTTTGCGGCGGCCCCTCTCCGGATAAACGACTTCGGGCTTGCCCTTGATCTTTGCGAGCTTGGCGGCCTCGTTGACGGCGTCATCCAACGTACCGACTTCGTCTACGAGCTTGGCAGCCTTAGCTTGCTGACCCGAAAAAATCCTACCGTCGGCGATCGCATCCACCTGCTGCATCGTGAGCTTGCGCCCTGCTGAGACGGCTGCCTTAAACTGCCCCAACACGTCGTTGATCATGCCTTGGAGTAGAGCTTTTTCCTCGGGCTGCATCTCACGGTACTCGGCGCCAGCATCTTTATATTTACCGGTCTTGAGCGCGTAGCGATGGACCTTAGCCCAGTCGTAAAGCTTTGCGAGATTGACGAACTCCATGATTACGCCGATCGAACCGGTAATGGTCCCTGCGTTGGCGAAAATCTTTTGTGTGCCGCAAGCCACGTAGTAGCCGCCGCTGGCTGCAACGCTTGCCATCGAAGCCACGACGGGTTTCTTCATTTTCTTAACGGCTTCGTAAATTTCTTGCGAAGGCGCCACTGCGCCGCCTGGGCTGTTGATGCGCATGACGACAGCTTTGACTTCAGGATCTTCTTCGAAGTTCTCCAGGCGCTTGAGCACCTTCTTGGAGTCCATGATGACGCCGCTGAGCTCGACGATGCCGACGGCACCGCCTCCAAACAGCGCGCTTCCGGCTGACTTCTTGCCGCTCATCGAGGAGCCTTTGATCATCAGAACGCCCGTGATCATCAAGAAGATCATGAAAAAAGCGCCCGACAATCCCAGCACCCAAGTCAGAGGCGACCATTTACGCCACCCGCGAGCCTCGCCATTGGGCGTTCCGAATGCGCCATGGGACATCGGAATGTGAACCGTTTCGCTGCCAGGAATCTCGTGGGTCGGATGGTGTTGGTCGGTCATGATGCAATAGTTCTAACTCAAAAGCCGAAAACCGGACGAAAAAAAACCGCGATCCCCTTTCGAGGACCGCGGCTCTTACTCTTCTCTTAAATAAGGAACGCGACCGGTGTGATTCTGCGGGTATTCGTCACGTCAGGATGACGTCCCCAAGTGACGGAGCGCACGAAGCGCGGTACCCGCAGAATCAGACCGGAGCGTTTTATTCTTCGCTGCCTGGCTTGAGAGCTGCCTTGAGCTTGTCGCCCAGAAGATCGCCCATGGACGTCTTCTTGGACTTCTCGCCGACGTACTGGTCGTAGTTGGCGCGCTCTTCGGAGCGTGAGAGCTGGCGGATCGAAAGACCGATACGACGCTCCTTTGGCTCGATCGAGAGGATCTCGGCGCGAACCTTGTCTCCGGCCTTCAGAACATCCGAAGGCTTTTCGACGCGGTGGTCGGCCAATTCGCTCACATAGATCAGGCCTTCAACGCCTTCTTCGAGCTCAACGAAAGCACCGAAGTCCGTCAGCTTGGTCACGACGCCATCGACGCCTTGACCAGTGCGGTAACGGGACTTGATGTTTTCCCAAGGATCTCGCTCAAGCTGCTTGATACCGAGGCTGAACTTTTCGTTCGCCTTGTCGATACCGAGAACAACAGAACGGACCTTGTCGCCCTTCTTGAACTTCTCCGAAGGGTGAGCAAACTTCTTGGTCCAAGCGATGTCGCTGATGTGAACCAATCCGTCGATGCCGCTGCCGATGTCGACGAAGATGCCGAAGTCGGTGACCGACTTGACTTCGCCTTCAACGATAGAGCCGACAGGAGTCTTGATCTCGAGCTGATCCCAAGGATTGTCTTGGAGCTGCTTGAGGCCGAGGCTAATGCGCTTGCTCTTGGCGTCGACTTCGAGGACTTGGCATTCAACTTCGTCGCCGACGTTGATGACCTTGGAAGGATGCTTAACGCGTTCCGTCCAGGACATTTCGGAAACGTGGATGAGGCCTTCGATGCCGTCTTCCAGTTCAACGAATGCGCCGTAGTCCTTGAGGCTAACGACCTTACCCTTAACCTTTTTACCGACAGGATATTTGAATTCGGAATCATCCCATGGGTTCGGGCTAACTTGCTTGAGACCCAGCGAGACACGTTCCTTCTCGCGGTCGTACTTGAGAACCTTGACCTTGATCTCATCACCCACCGAGAACAATTCGCTTGGGTGCTTGATGCGGCCCCAGGCCATGTCGGTGATGTGAAGCAATCCGTCCATGCCGCCCAAGTCGATGAACGCGCCGTACTCGGTGATGTTCTTCACCGTTCCGGTCACGACCATGCCTTCAGTCAGCTGGGAGAGGGTCTCAGCACGTTGGATCTCGCGTTCATGCGCCAGAACTGCACGGCGCGAAAGCACGATGTTACCGCGCTTCTTGTTGAACTTGATGATCCCTTCACGCCGATGTCCACCGACAGACCGCCCTTAACTTTGGCGATCACGGTGCCTTCGACGAGTTGGTCCTTCTCACACGCTGCAGAGATTTCGTCCCAAGCGCGGATGATTTCGGCCTTGTCCTTCGAGAGGAGCATGAAGCCGCTGTCGAGCTCCATGCGCTCGACGTAAACGCTGATCACATCGCCCACGGTGACGTGCGCGACGCCTGCAGCGTCTTTGAATTCTTGAAGGGGTACTAAGCCTTCGCATTTGAAACCGATGTCGATCGTAGCGAATTCGTCGCCGAGGCCCACTACGGTGCCGTCGATGACTTCGCCTTCGCGGATTTCGTTATTGCGCTGGGAAGCTTCGAAAAGCTCCGCGAAATTGTCCCCAGCAGAGCGGCTGCTCTTGCTGTCAGCTTCGTCCTCGCCCATGAAAGAGGAGAACTCGCTCATCCAGTCTTGATTCTTCGGAGCAGTGAGCTTTTTGGCGCCCGTGCCTTGTGATTGTTGGTTAACCATATTCATTCGATTTGTTTTTTTGCCTTTCGTGGGGACGGCTCTGAAGGAGCTCCCCGAGCCTGTTTCGCCCGGAACGCAAAGCGCTCCTGATGGGAGAAATCGGACCCACCCTAGCCTGTAGGAAATACTTGCTAAGGCCGGTTAGGTATAGGGGGAGCGTACCGGGAAGTCAATGCGGAATTAGGGTTTCCCTACGGCTACTTGCACTGATGCAGGCCGATGGTGTTGCCGTCCGGATCGAGGATAAATTGCATCCAACAGACCGGGGTCTCCATGATCTCAGGCATCGTAAATTTGACGTCTTTCTTACCGAGTTCTGCACAGGTGGCCTTGAGGTCGTTCACCTCAAAACTCACAGCGCTCTGGGTGCCGGGCTTTACGAATTCGATGATCGAATCGCTGACGGCGAAGGTCGTCCCGCCGATGTCGTATTCCTGCCATCTACCGTCGAAATCGTCGCAGGGCTTGAGGCCTAGGGTCTTTTCGTAGAACTCGCGAGCGCGAGCCATATCTTTTACAGGGTAAACCGAGAACGCGACCTTCTTGATTCTTTCCATGGAGGGAAAGTAGTCGCGCTCGCAATGGCTGTCAACGCCATGGGATTCGCTAGTCTTTGGTCCTGAGGCTCTCAGGATAAAAGGGGTGCTTGGTGGGCCCGCATTCAATGCCCGTTCTATAGAGATCGCTGGTACTTGGGGTATCGCGCCCGACACCAAAGTTGATTTTTTCGAAACCCTTATAGGTAGTGTGAAGCTGGGCCCCAGCGAGAACGTTCATCCCGTAAATAACGCCCGGCTCTAAAACTTCCAGGCTCGCGGTGACGTACTCTTTGTCGTCCTCAAAATTGCACGGGACGACGCCTACGCCCAATCGATCATCCGAATCGCGAGTCGTATGGCAATCCAACCTCAACAAATAGGAGTTCGGTAGAGGGAATCCCTGCACAGGCTCTCCAGGAATCACAAGACCAACCGTAGAGAAGTACTTATCTACAGCCTCTTTGTTCAGCTTCAATTTCCCTAGTGAGCATTGGTAATGATCAAAGAGGGCGAGCAGGTTCTTTCGCCTTTGCTCCTTCAATTCCGTGCCTTTTCGGGCCGAATCTTGCGCAAAAACCTGAGCAGACAAAAGCAGCTGAGCCGCAGCTATTGTGGCGATAAAGAGCGGTTTTCCCATTAGTACAAGTCGCCCGAAGACAGGACGTTCAACAGCTCCATCACTACCCGGGCGTCTTCGCGTGCTCCGGCGTTCTTTGGAGAGTAGGTCTCATCGTGGAACAGGCAGTTCAACGCTTCGGTCATGACAGGAACCATCTCGCTTTTCACGATTTTATAATCTCCGTAGGTGAGGTAGCGCGCTTCAAGCACCAGCCCCATGGCATCGCCGCCCATTTTGCAGCCGTAGTCTACTCCGCCCTTTTCGATCGTGCCGCTCAAGGCATCATAGCTAAAGCTGCGGCGCAGGCTATTTACTCGGCTCAAAAGTTTCTTTGAAGCGACGATGGGCTTTCCGTCGACTTCGATGCGAGGGGTGCAACCCGAACGATTCGGGTCTTGCTGACAAGCGTAGACGTCGACTTGGGCAACGGTCTTTGCTTTGTCCAAGCTTTCGTACCAGGCGTAGGACTTTTGCTTCAGAGACAAGACCAAGACGTTGGGTGTCGGTTCGGGGGCTTTCTCTTCTTTGTCAGGCGAAAGTCCCAATTCTTCGGCCGTTACAGCGCCATCTGCTTTCGTTTCGACAGCGGCACCCGCATCCACTGAGGTGCCGGAATCCGCAGCCAAAGCCACTGAGATGAGCGACAAGCCAATCAAAATACCTAAGGTCTTTTTCATAGCGAAAGCTTCCTTCATTTGTTGAAGGGCATATATATTTGTTGATCAATAACGTCAACAAATAAAGACCCAACACACTTTGATAAACTAATTTAATTTATAGACTATACCCGAAGCCTGCGCCGCTTCTCAGCGACTTCGGCGTACAGCTCCAAGTGAGAGAGCAAGCGCCTGCGACGGTCGTAGTGCTTCTGCACATGCTCGCGCGCTTTGCGGCCCATTTCCATGCGCTTCAGCGGCTGATCGATGAGCGCGCGCAGCTTGGTTTGTAGATCGAACGCGTCTTCAGGCCGGCAGGTCAGTCCAAACTCTTCCTGACCCACGATTTCCTCGGCGCTGCCTCCGCGCGAGATCACGATCGGGCACTCCATGGCCATCGCTTCGATGGCAACCAGACCGAACGCCTCTTGCTTGGATGGCATCACAAACAAGTCCAGCGCGCGCATGACTTCGGGGATGTTCTCCTGATAGCCCGCAAACACGACGCTGTCCTCGAGATGAAATTGCTTCACCATCGCTTGCAACTCGTCGACGTAGCCCTTGGTGCTGCCCAAGGTCTCTTCGCCTACGATCACGAACTTGAACTTCTCACCGGCGCGTTTTCCCTTGATGAGGCTTGCTGCCGCGCGAATAAAAGTCGCCTGCCCCTTGGCCGGATCGATTCGACCCACCAGGCCGATCACCAAGGTATCCGAATCTGCTCCCCATTTAGCGCGCTGAGTATCAGCATTGACCCGGTCCGGATCGAAGAGCTCGAAATCCAAGCCCAGGTTCACGACCCTAATCTTGCGCTCCTTCATGGCATGCGTCTCGAGAATATTGCGCTTGAGCATCTGGCTCATCGCCAGCAGCGCGTCGACGCGCGAATAGAGCAAGCGGTGAAACAGGTCACGCTTCTGGTGCTTGCTCATGATGTGGCGGCTGGTGATCAAACCGACATTGCGCTTGCGCCAAACCCACGGAACGATCGAGGCCAAAAGCGTAGGTTGGTGCACGTGCACGAGGTTCACGCCCGCATCCATGAGACTGTCGAGATCGTGCCTCAGCCTGAAGTCCAACAAATCACGCGGGCGATACTCAAGCGGCACCACCCTCACCTCGGGTCGATGAGCCAGATGTTCATGGATCGGGCTGCCTGCGAGCACCAGAATCTGCGGCAGGTGCACGGGCGCTTCGCCGCCCTTAAACACCGCGCCCGTATCAAGCGCATCGGCTGCAGCCACTTGCTCTAGGCCTCCCCATGACTTAGAGAGGCAAATCAGCAGAGGCCTAACGTGCTCGCGCACATTCTGAATCAAGGGTGATTCGAGGTCCTGCGCATTGAGCGCCGATTTTTTTTCAACGGTCGAGGAGTCCACTGGACACTTCCTCCCACACGCGCGCCGGTTCGATCATTCGAAGGCACTGTAGCCTTTTCTCGCCGGGAAGCGCGCAAGTATTTCGCTCACAAGGCCAGCAATCCGGGGCGCTCGCAACAAGTCTTACTTTCCCCGGCCCCAGGGGTGCGGTGCTCTTCGGGTTGCCAGCCCCCCAAACCACGCAGGTGGGAGACCCCAGAAGAGCCGCGACGTGTGCAAGTCCCGAATCATTGGAGACGGTAAACCGCGCGTTGGAAAAAATCTCCGAAAAACTCGGGATCGCGCCTTGTCCGGTCCAATCCGAAAGCTGCAGGCCGCCTCTCGAAACCAGTCGTTGCCCAAGCGGTGCCTCCGACGGGCCTCCGACGATCACTCCGGGCAATCCCGTCTCGGCCTGAATGAGAGCAGCGAGAGCGGCAAAGGAATCCTCGCTCCAACGCCGGGACTCGGCCATGCTTCCTGGAGCTAGCACCCAATAGTCCTTGAATGGCGGCTTGAATCGCTCGAAGCCAGGCCAGCTCTTGGCGGAATCAAACTTCTTGATCACTCCCGGTTTGCCATCGTCGTCCTTGAACTCCGGATTGGGAGCCTGCGGCCAAAAATCCATCGCTCTAAGCTCGGGCTCACCGAAGAGATCAACATACTCCTGAGCGCGATGCGGAGGTTGCGAAGACGGCTTGATTGCGCTCGTCAAAAGCCATGCTCTTGCGTCGCCTGAGTAACCCACGCGCTTCTTGGCTCCGACGCGCTTGAGAAACCACGCAGAAGAAAAGCTCGGTGGTAGCGTAAAAGCCAAGGCGTACTTCTGTTTCTTTAGCTTGGCCGTAGAGCTCTCGATTGCGCGCCATTTGGCGACTAAGCCATCATCCGTCGGCCGATCCAATGCAACGACCTCATCCACGAGGTCTCGAAACTGGATGGACTCGACCCACGGTACGCAAGCGGCGGTGATTGTGGCTTTTGGGAAATGCTTCCTGAGCCAATAGAAAAAAGGGTAGGCCATCACCTGATCACCAACCCAATTTGGGGATCTGACTAAGATACGCAGAGTCAACCTCCCGGAAACGGGCTTGAAGCTTGCGTGGGCGCGACCTGAGGGAGCGATTCCGGAGGAGTGCCGGGCTTGAACTCCCTGAGCCAAACGATCACCGTTCCGATCTTCACCTTAGCCTCCAGCTTCAGGATGATGCGTCGATCGTCGTCCGAGAGCCAGATGTAGATCTCGCCGCTGGGCTTGGGTACTCCGTCCACCCTCAATGTCGGGCGAACCACGATCGTAGGAATTCTCCCGAAGATCGTGTTCAAAGCCTCGCGCTCACGAAGCTCACGACGCCTTGCTCTTGTTTCTTTTCGTGACTCAACGGAAAGACGAACTCAAAGCCCGGATCCCAGGGCTGCATGCGAGCGACGTAAAACGAGGACAGATAATCGAGCGGAAAGCGCTGCATCGGCGAAAAACTCTTTGCTCGGTCATGGGCTGATCTTTTTCTGCTGCCGATTCCAGCAAAAAGATTCGGCGCCTTTCGCTGTCGTAAAGTCTATTACCCTCGACTATACCTGGGTCTGACTCGTTTGCACCAAATGATAGCGATGCGAAAACAAGCCATCGTAATCTACGTAGCTTTCCATCTGGTCGTTGAGCCGATAGATCATGTTGAACACACTCAAGCTCACCAGCGTTCCGCGCAGGTGATAGACCTTGCGATCACCAACCATCTTGTAAGGAAGCACGGTTGCCGAAAACTGCGCAGCCGGGATCCCTAAGTAAGAAATGCTAAAGACATGCTCCTCATCCACCAAGATAGGATCGTGTGCGGGCCTACGACTCGGAATGACAAACGGAGCTTCGCTTGCAACAGCTTGCGGAGTTTTCTTCCCCTTCTTGCGGCCCTTCTTTTTGGAATCTGGCGTGGGCGAAGGAGTGGGAGAGGCGGATGGACCTGGAGAGCTCGAATCGCGAACCGTGAATTTGTCTTGAAGCTCCTTGGGAAGGTCCGTTGGAAGGGCATCGTTCTTGGAAATACGGCCCAATGTACCGCCAGCGCAAGCAGCGCCCAGTACGCCCGCCAACGCGGCGCTGAGAAACAATCGAAAGGAACTCATCTCTTGATCATTGTAGGGGTTGCGCCCATTAAGTCTCAACTCTCTTCTGCTTCACCGCTTCGGTTAGAAACCGATCAACGCCCTGCCAAACTGCCCGGGGCTCGATCACGTCTACCTCCGACCGACTCACTCCTAAGGCTTTCCATTTGATCCAATCTTTGCCGCCCAGCAGCGTACGCAGTCCCATGGATTGGGCTTGGGCGAGGTACTGCCGCACCTCCGAATCCGTATAGGCATGGTGATCCGCAAGGGTTTTGATCGAGCGAATGTCAAAACCCGCCTCCATAAGTGCCTTTTTGCCACGTTCGGCGTCAGCGATCCCACTGATCCAAAAGTAAGGACCGCCGTATAACTGGCCTTCCAATGCACTCCATTCAAAACTGACGCGATCTACCCCTGATGGAGCCCCCCAGGGAGCCTCGGAGCCCTTGGTCCAAAGAACTTGAGTTGCACTACGAAACAACGCGCCTCCGGGCCACTCACGAAAAACCTTTTCCCAAGGTTTGCTTGAAGTGCACAAAAGCAGATCTGCGCTGCGCGCTAGACCAAACTGCTGAAATCCATCATCTAAAATGACGGCATCAAATCCCTGTTTGGCGGTCTGCTGGGCTTGGGCAAAAGCTTTTCGGCGATCTGATCCGATGGCTAGCCAAATCGAAGGTTCAAGCAACCTCAGCAGCGCGGGCTCGTCGCCGACCTGCGATGGCAGCGCTTCGATTTGCGGCGAAACCACCAGGGTCTCCGCAGTGGTTCGCCCGTATCCTCTCGAAAGCACGAGCAAGCGACTCATTCCGCGCTCACGAAGCTTGCGGATCAAAAGCGCCACCACAGGCGTTTTTCCCGTGCCACCGGCTTCAAGGTTTCCAACGCTGATCACCGGCGGCCCGAAGCTAAAGCGCCGCCTCGACAAAATAGGTCGAGCAACGCGATTGATTGAGCTCCAAAGCGCTGACGCGGCGAGGGTTGCGATGGGGTTCACGAGGCGACTTTATCCTCTTGGAGCACGATGTCGAGTATTCTGCGCGCCAAAGCCTGGCTAGGCGAGCTTTGACCTACCGAAAGCGCAGCGAGCGCCTGCTTGCAATGCTCTCGCATCTCCGAAACACGATGCGACCCAGGCTCGATCATGGAGGCGATTTCTTTTTTCAGATTCTCTGCTGTGGCTTCTTCCAAAAGAAGCTCATGAAACGGAAGGTGCGTGCCACCCGGTTTGACCTGGCTTGCAGAGCCTCGGACAGATTGATCCGGTCCCCGCAAAATTAGGTTCGAAAGGCCTACTGCTCCGCTATAGCGCACCCACCTGCGATACACCCAGGTCGTGAGCCCGCTCACTTTGTAAACAATCGCATGAGGCAAGCCCAGGCAGGCGGCCTCTAGGGTCGACGTGCCTGACTTTACCAAACCAAAATCAGCTGCGCGCATGCACTCCCAGGCTTTGCCCGCAAAAACCCGGTACTCGAGTGGCTGGGCTTGATTGAGCAAAGCGATGGCCTGATCGAGTTCAGGGCCTTGGAGCGTAGGAGGAACCGCAATCACCACTCGCAAGCGATCTCGGTACGCGTAAGCCGCTTCCCACATGATTCCCAGGTGCCTCTTAAGCTCACCGGGTCGACTGCCGGGCATTAGAAGCATCAAGGGTTTATCTTTCCACTCTTGCGGAAGCTTCAGCTCGCTCCAAGCCTGCTCCTTGGTCTTTGAGAGCGGGAGCTCATCGAGGAGAGGGTTGCCAAAGTACTCGGCCTTTACAT
>JBGAWT010000024.1:0-22946 GCA_044227445.1 Bdellovibrionia bacterium
CGAAGAAAAGGAAGCCCGAGAGATTGGAGAACGCGAATGTTCGATTCTTGAGCAGCGAAAAATCAAATACGGGAGCTACCGCGGTACGTTCTACCTGACCGAAGATGGCCGCAAAAACCGCGAACGCTATGAGCAGCGCCCAACGCGGCACCTGCACCGCTTGATCGGTGCCAAAGAGCACGCGAGGCGGATCAACGAGCACCATAAAAATAACGACCAGGATCATCTGCAAGAATGCGCCTGCCCAATCAAAGGGCAACACGCGCCTGAGCGGCTGATCAGGCTCCACGAGAATGTAAACCAGCGCCATTCCCAGGATCGCCACAGGAAGATTGACCCAGAAGATCGTCGGCCAACCAAAGCGCGAGAGCAGATAACCGCCGAGCACAGGCCCAGTGACAAGCCCCAGGCTCACGACCATCGCCAAAATGCCTAAGGCCGCCCCGCGGTTTCGGTGAGGAAAAACAGAAGTAATGATGGCGGGCCCATTGGCCATGAGCATCGCTGCCCCCACGGCTTGGGTGATCCTAAAACCTACGAGCGAACCCAGACTGGTGGCCATTCCGCATAGCGCGGAGCCCAAGCTAAAGATCAGAAAACCAGAGAGATAGACCCGTTTTTTGCCATAGGAGTCCGAGATTCGGCCCATCGGCATCAGTAAGCAGGTGATGACAGCCAAGTAGGCGACGACGATCCACTTGATGTGCTGAAGATCGGTATTCATCCAGATCTTCAGGGTGGGAAGCGCGACGTTGACGATGCTCGTATCGAGCGTCGCCATGAACGTTCCGCAAGCTACAGCAGCCAAGACCCACCACTTGCTCCGCATCTAATGAGTCTACCGTGGAAGCCATCCGCGCTCAACGAACGGTGACGCACCGCAACCTAAATCCAGGCGACGGGTTTTGGCGAGTTGTGTTAGACCTCGATGCGGAGGACCTCTATGACCCGCCCGGCTACTGCCCCAGAGATTCGCGACATCGCGCGTGAGCTTCGCGTCTGGATTATCGACATGCTCACGGAGGCCAAAAGCGGCCACCCTGGCGGCTCCCTGTCTGCGATCGACCTCGTATCGGCCCTTTGGTTTGGCGAGATGCGTGGAGTCAATGGCGCATCCCCCGCTCAAGAGCGCGACCGATTCGTCCTCTCCAAAGGTCACGCGGTCCCGGCACTATACGCAGTGCTAGCCAAAAAAGGATTCATCCCTCGCTCCGAACTGGGCACGCTCCGAAAAACTGGAAGCCAGCTTCAAGGCCACCCCGATCGCGTGCGCATGCCCATCGTCGAAGCCTCGACAGGCTCGCTGGGCCAAGGCCTGAGCGTCGCTCAAGGCATGGCCATGGGATTTGCTCACGACAAGAAACCCTGGCGCGTGTTCTGCATGCTCGGCGACGGCGAGATCCAAGAAGGCCAAGTCTGGGAATCCGCCCTGTCAGCCCCGAAGTTCAAACTCTCGAATTTGTGCGCGATCTTAGATGCCAACAATGGGCAGATCGATGGGCCCGTCTCTGAGGTCATGCCTCTGGAACCGATTGCCGACAAATGGCGATCCTTTGGGTGGGAAGTCATCGAGATTGATGGACACGACTTGGACCAGATCTTGGGCGCGTACGCGCGTTGCCGCAAAATCCAAGAAGCAGGCCCCGGCAAGCCTCAGATGATTATCGCCCGCACAGTCAAAGGCAAAGGCGTGTCGTTTATGGAAGGCAAGATCGAGTGGCACGGAGCAGCTCCAAAGCCCGAAGAAGCCGAGCGCGCGAAGAAGGAGATTCTCAATGGGTAAGTCCACCAGGCAAGCCTTTGGCGAAGCGCTAGCGGAGCTGGGCGCGTCTCATCCTGAGATCGTCGTGCTGGACGCGGACCTTTCGAAATCCACGAAGTCGGATCTGTTTGCCAAAAAATTTCCGGATCGATTTTTTGAAATGGGAATTTCCGAAGCCAATATGATCGGAGCCGCCGCGGGCCTGAGCTTTACCGGCAAGCTTCCCTTTCTTTGCAGCTTCGGATGTTTTTTGACCGGCCGGTACGACACGATTCGGCTGAGTGTGGCTTATTCGCAAGCCAACGTTAGGCTTATCGGCACGCATGCGGGCGTGGGCATCGGAGATGACGGCCACAGCCAAATGGGCCTCGAAGACCTGACCCTAATGCGAGCGCTTCCGACGATGGGGGTGTTTCAGCCCATGGACGCAGCTGAGACCACTCACCTTATGCGCTATCTCACCACCGACTGGAAAGGCCCAGCGTATGTGAGGCTCACCCGACAGAACCTTCCGGATCTCTTTCCTTCAGGAGCGAGATTCGAACCTTTGAAACTCCTGCGCGTCCTGCCTTCCGAAGGCGCTCGAGTCGCACTCATCGCCACGGGCGGCGTGGTTGGCGAGGCGCATGAGGCAGCCAAGGCCTTAGCGCAAAAAGGACTCAATACCGAAGTCTGGAACTGCCACGCGATCAAGCCCTTTGATGCAAAGACCGTTACCGAAATCGCACGACGCACCCAGCTCGTCGTGAGCGTCGAAGATCACACCGTCATGGGCGGTCTCGGCTCCTGCATTGCCGAAGCTCTAGCTGAGGCGGGCACTCAGGCGCGCTTGCTTAGAATCGGCGTGCAAGATCAGTTTGGCGAAAGCGGAGAGCCAGCGGAACTTTACGAGAAGTTTGGACTTTCAGCGCATGCCATCGCAGAGCGGGTTTCGGCCAAGATGAGGGAGGCTCGCTAGCCGATGTTCTTGTTCGCTCACTCGGGGCTAGGCCTTCAACTGGCTAAACCTTTTTCCAAAGGATTGCCCAGAGGAGCGCTGCTTTGGGGAACGCTCATTCCGGACCTGATCGATAAGCCGCTGTACTATATCGCGCGCGCGATCTACGGCGGGGAGCAAACAGCCCAGATGTGGATCAGCGGCACGCGCACACTGGGTCATACCGCTATTCTCACATTGGGCATCGCTGTTGCAGCCGTAGCTCGAAAGCAACCCCTGCTCGCAGCTCTGGCGTTAGGAATGGCCACACACCTGCTTCTGGACAATATTTTCTACCCCACTCCCCAATCGCTGCTCTGGCCTGCGCTGGGAACCGGTTTTCCGGTCTTTCCGCATGCCTCAGCAGGAGAGCACCTCAAGCAATACGTCTCGCCCGTGAGCATCACGCTAGAAGTCCTAGGCGCTGTGTTCTTAGGGCGGGAGCTGCTGAAGGTTCGCTCGACGCGAAAGTCCGGATTTTAGCGAATCTGATAGCCAAGAAATTTGGCGCAGATCCAAAACGGCCCGATAAGCAGATGCTGGCCGTTCTTCAAAAACGCCGGAGATTTCTTTTCGTAGATCAGGTGACCCAAGAACTGAAGAATCCATCCTCCGATAAACAGCCCCCAAAGTACGGGCACGGGAATGGCGCGCGATGCGAAGTACATTCCTAAAGTGATGAAGCCAAAGGGCACAGCCAAGCGCCAATCCAAAAGAAGGTACCAAAGCATCGCCCCAGCCCAAAGCACGAGCCCCCCGTCAAGCCTCACAGTTGGCGAGAGCTGCCAAGAGGCCGGGCCGATCTGAAGCGATCCGAAAAGCCCGAGCAGGCTGAGCACGATCAGGGTGATGCCCACATAGTGGGTCATCTGATTGCCCTTGGTGCGGTGGTAACTTGAGTAATCTTTGAAAAGCGCCTCTAGTCGGTTGGATTTAGCCATGGCACGCGTCCTTTATCCAAGCATCGATGAGTTCCTTGGGATTGGCAAACAGAACCTCTTTAAGCACTGTGTCGGACCAAGCAGCTTTTTCTAAAACAGTGCAATACCCCGTATCCTGAGCTTGGGTTTCTAACTTCTTTAGCAATCGCGCCTTGGAGAGCTTGATCTCGGACTCCTCCCTGGCGGCTGCCGCGTCGATTTCGCGCTGAAAAGCCGCCCCAACAATCGCCGTGACCCGTTTTGCGAGAGCGTGGGTGAGCCCTGCGCTAGGCCTAGCCTCCTGTCCATTGAGAGCTACGCCCACAGCTACCTCAGCCAAAGACTTGCTCTCGGCGTTCACGCAATTGAGCAGCGGGGCCGCGACAAATCGCAGACCGCCCGTCACAGGCCAATACGCCAGGGCCTCAGCCGAATCCAAAGCCGCACCCGAGCTCATTGCCGATCTCGCAGCTTGAAAGCAAGACTCCCAACTTTTTTGAAGCGGAAGGAGCGCCAAGACTTGCGCGCGTGCTGAAGCGTCGCGGGTAAGTTCTTCGACTTGAGTGAGAAGCTGCGAATAACTGATGCGCTCGATGAGCACCTTGCGCTCTGAATCGCTGGCCCCCGCAGCGGCGAAAGCTTTGTTTAAGGAGTTTGAAAAGCAGCTCTCAACGTCACTCTCTGCTAGGCATTCCAACACCGCCTCTTTGGGATCGACCTTCTCCATGAGCAAGGAGATTTTTTGAGTCTGCCTGAGCTCCGTTGATTCCTTTTCGGACCACTGCGCGAGCCGCCGCTGAAGCACTTCGAGATTGCCTGTCTTTCCTAAGGTGTCACACGCCTCGGGCTCCCAACGACGAATAGAAACAAGTGCCTGCGCTTGAGCCGCCTCGCTGCGTTCACGCCAGCAATCCGGATCCGCGCCACATGCCGCCTGAGCATCCAGTAGCATCAATGAGATCTTCTTTTGCGCAATCCGTTGATAACGGGCCAAGAGCTCGGCGGAGGCCCCAAAGTAAGTCGAATCAAAGAAATACTTCGAGATCAAATTCGCTCGATCTGCCGATCGCTTCACGAAAAGCGGCGTATTGAGCCTAAAGGCCGGCAAGCTCTCAGCGAAGTCTTCTTGCATTACCCCACCCGTGGAACTCACGTAATCCGAAGCCACGATCTGAGGGTTCTTTGCCATGAGCGCCGCCCAGCCGGACTCCTGGTGAGTCGAAAACCCGTTCGGGTAGTTGGCTCGAGAGAAATCAAACAGGTGGGTCATCTCGTGAAGCATGGCCCAAGTCGAATACTGGCCGGCCCTTCCGCTGAGGAGGGACACAGGGTCATTGGCTTTGTCGCTGAGACACTCCGAATGGATCAGGATTCGATCTCCGGCGCTTCCGGTGAGAGTCAGAGCGCAAGCGCGATACTTGCTTTGCAGCTTCTGCATGCCGGACTGAAGGCGCTTTTTGATTTCCTCCTCGGTTTCGGTGTCGAGCGAATAGTTGGATTGGATCTTGTGAACCACGAAATGCGGAAGGCGCCTGAAGCTCTCAGGAGCTAACGAAGCGACCGTCCAAAGCCGCATGAGTTCCTCGGCCGTGAACCTCAAGGAAGATACCGTGCTCGTCACGTCCGTATCTGGATCATAGAGTCGGTAAAAACTCTCAGAGATCTCTCCTCCCATCGCCAGGATAGATCCCGTCTGCAAAAACCAGCCATAGAGCAAAAGGCCTACGGCACCCGATTGGTCGTTATACAAACCCGAAAGAACGCAGGGAACATCCGAGCACTGATCCTTAAAAGACCTCATCATGAGATCCATTCCTAAAAAACCCTCGCTGCGAGCGGCGAAGAGCCTCTGTGGGAGCGACTGCTTGCTGAGATCGACGCCATACCAACTCTTGCCGACAAAGGGCGCGGGCGCGGTGGCTCCTTGAGTCCATTCGCTCTCAAGTCTCGTCACCTCGGCTCTCAATCCTTCGATCGAAAATCGGTCCTTAAAACAGGTCACGCCGCTGTCGGCGATCCTACGGTTCTGGCTCGCCTGGCTGTTGGATCTCCAACGCTCGAGCAACGTGGGCGAAAGATCTGCGCGCTGCAGACGCGAGAGGATCTGCTCTAATTCAATCGGTCGAACGGCCGCTAGGCAAACGCATAAGATTGTCGCGAGCGCCGCCATCGAGCCATAGCCCCACCTCAAGCATGCGCGCTGCCTGCTCGTGAGCCTACGACGACGCATCTTGCTTCACCTCGACTACGCGGTCCGTTTTTGAATCGTAAATCACCTGCATGCGCCGCCCTGGGTTGCTCAGGACATAGCGGCGCAAATTGCCAGGAAGTCGCTTGAGCGTCGTGGACTCACCTCTCCAAAGCTGTCGCCAGTATTGGAGCGTCGTCTGAGGACCCTTTTGAAGAACCTGGGCTGCCTGAGGAGCCGGGCCCTTCCTCGCGGGCGCGCACGCCAGAAAAAGAAGCACACCGACTACGATGGAGAAGCGAAACATGGCTTCTTAAGATCGGCAAAAACTGCCGGGATATTGAGCAATTCCGCCAATTTACTCGGCCGTGGCGCTTTGCGGCGAAGCTTGCTTGGAATCCGAAACCGAATTTTCGCCCACCACATCAAAAACACCCTCGAACGCGTGCGTGAGCGTCGCGGGGCCGAGCTCCGCTTCCTTATCGATAGCTACGACACAAGTAACCTTGTGAAAGATCTCTTCCTTTTGAGCTCCCGAGTGAATATCCGAGCGTTGTTTCTCGGTCTCACCGACCTCGAAATCCAAGATAAAGTGCGTCTTCCCTCGTTTAGGCGTACACGAGCCCGAAAGCCGCACAACCCCAGTGCCATCGAACTCGGTCTTGCCCGCCTTCTTGACGCTCGTCAGCGAAAGCGGAAGCGGCTTCTTAAGCACCCGCCTGAGCGAAAGCTGGCAGTACGGAGCGCTTGGAGGCTCCGTGCTCTGCTTGCCGTCCTTGAAGTACAGCTCATCCGCATCGACCGGAAGCGTGAGGGCTCGATCCTTTTTGATCCTGATCTGAGTGACCGAAAAGGGGCAGTCCTCGGCCAAGGCTTGAGTCGAAAAAAGAATTCCGGCGAGCGCGACGAGAGAAAACCTCATGATTTCATTGTCGACCCTTTGTCCCACTGACTTGAACCCTGTAGCAGCGCATCAGATGCTCATCTTTATCTTAAGTTCCCCCCGAGCACTCCGAGAAGTCAGACAGGAGAGGGCCCCGAGCTATCTATCATGGGTGCAACGCAGCGCTTCTTTAGAACAGGACAAGTGCTCTTCAGGGAAGGTGATCCCTCGAAGTCCCTCTTCATTATCAAGAAGGGCACGGTCTCCATTCGTAAGGCCAAGGGAAATTCGTACGTAGAGATCGCCAAGCTCTACACCAACGAAGTCATCGGCGAGATGACGTTCTTTGATCGTCTTCCGCGCAGCGCTTCGGCGTTTGCCGCCACCGACCTCGAAGTAATGGAGATCACCTTCGAATCGTTGGATCAGATTTATTCTCAGGTCCCCGAATACCTCAAGACCATCATGGCAGCGCTGGCGGACCGCCTGCGCAAAGCCAATGAGATGATCCGCAAGATCCAAAAGACGATGCCCATGGAGCTTGCCAATCAACAGCCTTCGACAGGGGCGAAAACTGTTCAAAACTCCACTGCTGCAGCGCTTGGCGCGATCAACAGCATGGGAAGCGGTGGCGGCGGAAAAGCTGCCTAAAAGTTAGACACCTGCCTAACCTCCCCTCTTTAATCGCTACCTAAATACCTGAATTCACGCCTTTTACGCGTGGCACGGACATTGAAGTGTTCTTCGTTGAGGAGAATGGTCTATGTTCGCGCGCGCCCTGAAATGGCTTCCCCTTGCGTTGATCGCTGTGCCGACTTTGACCGTGGCAGAAGAGCCCATCTTCTTCACCGTTAAGATGCCCGAACTCCCGATCAAGCAAAAGTTCAGAGTCGATGTCAGCTACAGCAATCGCTTGGATTCTAAGGACCGCGGTAAAGAGGATTATTCCTGCGCGACCTATCCCCTCATTTCGCGAAAGCATTTCACATGCGACGGCTCTCCCGCGCAATTCCTCAACAACACGGAGTCCGCTTCGGAATTCATTCAAGCGCGCTTCGGAGTGAAGTCCAGCGACATCTCGGTTCAAACGTACAACGAAGGGCTGCATGCCTATGAGATCGAGACCAAAACGGGCCGCACCTATCAGATCGCCATCCCACAGCCCGGAGGCTATTCGGAGGGTGAGCCTGTTACGTGCAAGTTCTCGTTTGCTAGAACCGGAGAGAGCAAAAAACTGAGCTCCACTTGCAGCACGTTTTCAAACCCAGACAAGCCGCTCGTCGTCTCGGATCTACCCGTGGCCCATTTTGAAAGAAACGATGACGGAAAATCGGTTTTCCTGATGTTGAAGACCAATAAAGCGGTCGTCGCTTGGATGAAGGACCTCTCTAAGCTTCGAAAGCTCACTTACAAGGAACAGATCGAGCCCTACGAGCTTCTTTCAATTCAAATCACTCCCCAGAGCTCGGGCTCTAAGCACTCGGTGATGCGCTTCAGTCGCTTTGATGCACTTAGAGAAGACTCCCCTAAAGAAGGCCTTCCCGTCGAAACAATGCTCCTCACGGGTGGGATCGAGTACGAAAAGCCGTCAACCTCGGCCAGGCCCTACTCGGATTTCTTTAGCGACCGATCCGATGTCATTAAGAAGTTTTTTAGCTCCACCGAACCTGCGGTCGTGGATGCATGGGCAAAGAAAGAAGAACTGAGACAACTCGCTTTGGATAAAGTTTCCCGTCGCGGCGTCATTCAGAGCGTCAAAGCGACCTACGGTCCTGAATGCGTCGGCGCGCCAAACAACTACTACGGCTCGGGCGCCAAAGAGTTCGGATACTACGTCGAAAACGAATGCCGAGGGCAATCGATCTGCAAATATACGATCAATCAAGCCAACATTGGCGACAACTGCCGCGGTACCGAAAAAAGCGCCGATGTTACTTGGCTCTGCGAGCGCGAGACGGTTTGGCGCAAGCTTCCTAAAATCGCTAAAGAAGCTCACGGCAAGGAATTCATTCTCACCTGCCCACGCATTCCATTTAGCCAAGCCGAACTCGAAATGCAAAAAGCAGCTGATCTAGCAGAAAAACGCAGAGCCGAAGAAGAAGCGTCTCAGGCTCGAGACGCCGAAGGCACTATCGCCGAATAGCTCATTGTTCGACTGATCCACCTAGCTGCCTCACTGCTTCGTACGCAGTGATCCCCACAGCCGTTGCCAAATTCAGTGAACGCACCCGCGCATCGAACATCGGGATGCGCGCGCAATCCATAGGGAAGCGATTCACGAGCCATTCAGGCAGCCCCATCGTCTCGCGCCCAAAGAACAGATAGCTGCCCGGCTCAAAGCGGTGCTCATAAATCGTGTGTCCGGCCTTCTTCGTCAAAAAGACCTTAGGGGCTCCCTGAGGCATCGAGCTCATGAACCCATCAATTCCCGGATGCTGAACAACCTTGAGGTGCTCCCAGTAATCCAAGCCCGCTCGCTTCACGCGCGCACTGGTGATCTCAAAACCCAGAGGCTCCACGAGATGCAAAGTCGCACCGATAGCGAGACAAAGCCTCCCGATGGATCCCGTGTTTTGCGGGATCTCAGGCTCCACCAGTACGACGTGTAAATCGTGGGGCATAAACTACGGACGAAGGGTGTGGATCATTCGCGGAAATGGAATGGTCTCGCGCACGTGCTCGACGCCCGTGATCCAGGCCACGGTGCGCTCGACACCCAAGCCAAAGCCCGAGTGCGGCACGGAGCCAAACCTGCGCAAATCCAAGTACCAGCTATAATCCGCTTCGTTGAGCCCATGCTCAGCGATTCGGCGCTTCAAAACATCCGCGCTCTCTTCGCGCTGACCGCCGCCGATGATCTCGCCGTAACCATCCGGAGCGATCAAATCGCAACCCAGCGCGTACTTGCCAGTGCCCGTGACCCCTGGGCCACCTACTGAGTCGGATTGCTTGAAATAAAACGCTTTGATCTGCGCGGGCATGTGGTGCAGGAACACAGGCTTTCCGAACTCTTCGCCCAAAGCCGTCTCGTGCGGCGCGCCGAGGTCTTCGCCCCAAGGAATCGCCACTCCGCGCTTTTCTAAAACCTTAAGCGCATCATCATATGCGAGGCGCGGGAACGGGCCTTTGATGCTTTCGAGCTTCGTGAGGTCACGCTCTAGCGTCTTAAGCTCCGAAGCGCAGCGCGAGAGCGTCGTCTGAACGACGTACTCCATGAAGCGCTCGCCCAACACCATGTTGTCTTCTAGATCAGCGAACGCCACTTCGGGTTCGACCATCCAAAACTCGGTCAGATGCTTGCGTGTCTTAGACTTCTCGGCGCGAAACGTAGGCCCAAACACGTAGATCTTGCCAAAGGCCATCGCACCCACTTCGCCGTACAACTGACCTGACTGGGTGAGGTAAGCCTTCTCGTCGAAATAGTTCGTTGAAAACAGCGTGGACGTGCCTTCGCAGGCCGAAGGAGTCAGGATCGGCGCATCAAAGTGCACGAACCCGTCTTTTAAAAAGAAATCATGGATGTTGCGGATGATCTCGGAGCGAACGCGCAGCGCAGCCCACTGCTTTTGACTACGCACCCACAGATGGCGATTTTCCATCAAGAACTCAACGCCATGCTCCTTGGGCGAAATAGGATACGGCTCTGCTACCGAGATGATCTTCAGAGTCCGGATGCCCAGCTCATAGCCCCCAGGCGAACGAGGCTCTTTGCGCACGACACCCGTGACTTCGACGGCGGATTCTTGCGTGACTTGGTCTGCTCCTACAAACGCCGCTTCGTCGCACTCGCCTTTGAACAAGATGCCTTGCATCAGGCCCGTGCCGTCGCGCAGAACCAAGAACTTGATCTTGCCGCTGCTGCGTTTGTTGTAGACCCAGCCTTGGACGGTTACCGTCTGGCCTTCGTGCTTGCCTGCATCACTGATGTAAAACGAACTACGAATCATAGATCCATCGCCAGCTGCGCGAGCGTGCGAACCCACAACCCACTGGCGCCCTTCTTTGGAATATAAGACAGATGGCCAATCGAATAGGCGGTGCCTGCGATATCCAGGTGCGCCCAAGGCTGCCCTTCGCGAATGAACTGCTTCAAAAAGATCGCGCCGCGAATCGTGCCGCCGTTTCCATCATTAGCCGAATTGCGCATGTCCGCGTAATCGGACTTCATATCTTCAAAATACTCGTCCCAAAGCGGCAGCTGCCAGATGCGCTCGCCGTTGCGAGCTCCCGCAGAGCGCACCGATTCGATAAGCGCCTCGTCGTTACCTAGCACGGCGCAAGCCTGCTTGCCCAAAGCGACCGACACGGCGCCCGTAAGCGTCGCGATGTTCACGAGATAATCGGGTTTCATGTCCTGCGCGTAATCCAGGGCATCAGCCAGGATCAAGCGACCCTCGGCGTCCGTATTAATGACTTCGACCGTCTTGCCCGAACGAGCAGTTAAGATGTTGCCGGGAGCGATCGCGTCGCCATCAGGCATGTTCTCAGTGAACGCCATGATGGCGATCACGTGATTGGAGGACTTCCACAGCGAAGCCAGAATCGCTGCGCCCATGACGGTGGCGGCACCGGTCATGTCGTGCTTCATGTCTTCCATCTTCAAGGACGGCTTGATCGAGATGCCGCCGCTATCAAAGGTAATGCCCTTGCCGACCAAGCAAACCTTCTTCTTAGCGCGCGCCGGGACATACTCGACGATCACAAACCGAGCGTCGCGAACCGAGCCCTGGCCCACGCCGATGAACAGACCCATTTTCTCACGCTTGCATTCGGCCTCGGTCAAAACGCGGCACTTGAGCTTGTACTTCTGGGCAAGCTTCTTGGCTTGAGCCGCAAAGTACTCGGGCGTACCGACGTTCGAAGGCTGATTGGACCAAGCGCGCGTGATGCGAACGCACTCTGCGGTGGCTTGAGCTTCGGCCAATTCCTTTTGAAGCTTGGCGCGCAATCCCGCTTTGCCGCATACCCACTCTACGGACTCAGGCCCGGTGTAGGCGTCTTTCTTAGCCGTCTTGTGCTCATCCAAATCTTGGTAAGGAAGCAAGAAACCCTCGGCCAAAGCGCGCACAAGGCGCTCTTCGGAATGCTCGCTCTTGAGACCCGCGACACCTAAAATGACATCGACATCAACGGATGCATGTACAACGCGTTCGGCAACCAAGCGGGCCCAAAGCGCGCCGCCTGCTTTCCTGAAATCTTCTTCGGTTGCGTCCTGCGGACGACCGAGGCCCAAGAGCACAGCGTTCTCAGCGCCGCCGTGGCCACCGAAGCGCAAAAACTGAGTTGATCCGCACTTAGCGGTGAAAGCTTCGGCCTTGCGAAGCTTCTCTACAGATGAGCCGTAGGCGCCCTTCGGGGCCGTGGCTTTTTTCTGTTGGTCTTGGTAAACGGCCACCACGTCCGTGGACTGGGAGCGCGAGTTCGAGGCGTTTCGGAGCTCAAAGCGAGGAAGCGTGTTCGACATGCGAGCTTTTTAGCGCATACTCTAGGTTCCGGGCAAGGGAAGACCCCAGCATGCTGAAGCGCTACCAACATTTCGTATCGATCCTCTTTAGGCTAGTGGATGCCTCCGTCGTAGGGCTAGTTTGGCTGGCCTCCTATTGGTTGCGATTCAACGTCCCGATCATCGAAGTGACCAAGGGATTTCCGTCGTTCGAAACCTATGCTGCCCTAACCCCCCTGATCATCCTCTTTTGGATGGCGGCTTTTTCGGCCATGCGGGTTTACCAATCCTCCCGACTGCTTAGGCGAACGCACGAAATCCAGCGCATCTTAAAAGCCCACGCCGTGGCCACCATTCTGTTTTTGGCCCTAGCCTACCTTTTTAGCGAATACCGCTACTCACGCGCCGTCATGATCTACTTTGCGGTTTTAGGCGCTGCCCTCCTGGTGTTCTTTAGGCTCCTGCTGCGCAACCTCCTGAGGCAGGTTCGCAAGAGGGGTCATAACCTCAGGTACGCCCTGATGGTGGGCCAGGGCCCTGCGATCGAAGCCCTCATCTACCGTTTGGAGCGATTTCCGGAGCTGGGTCTGAGGGTTAAAGGGGTTGTGACCGCATCTCAGGATGCGCCCAAAAGCATTCAGGGAAAGCCTGTTTTAGGGACCATCTCCGAGCTCGATGCGATCTTAAAAAAAGATCCCGTGGACCTCGTGGTTCTTTCGTTCGAAAGGGGGCTCTCAGATGCCCTGGATCAAGCGCTTGAGGTACTTAAGACCGAGGCAGTCGATATTCAGCTGGTTCCGGATCTGCACGAATACATCACCCTAGGGTGCGCGGTGGAGGACTTCGACGGAATTCCTATCGTGAAGCTCAACGACTCCCCCTTAGATGGCTGGGGTTCGCTGGCCAAGCGCGCTACGGATGTCCTGGTTTCGGCGATCACCCTGATTCTGATTTCTCCGCTGCTACTGGTCATCGGGGCGCTCGTAAAACTTACTTCAAAAGGCCCCATATTCTATTCGCAAGAGCGCATGGGACTCGATGGGCGCACATTTAAGATGATCAAGTTCCGCTCCATGAAACTGGATGCCGAATCGGGAGGCGCTCAATTTGCCAAAAAAGATGACAACCGAAAGACGGCTTTCGGATCCTTTCTCAGAGCCACGAGCTTGGATGAGCTACCGCAAAAAGAGATCCCCAACAACATGCTCCGCCACAAGGTAAAAGCAGGCATCACGGGTTGGGCGCATATCAACGGCAGGCGCGGCGACACGTCACTTGAAAAGCGCATCGAATGCGACCTGTATTACATCCGCAATTGGTCCTACGGTTTGGATTGGAAGATTCTTCTACTGACGTTGTGGAAGGGTTTCATCAACAAGAACGCATATTAAAATTTTGTTTAATTTCGCGGTGCGCCGCTCCTGACGCGGAAACCCAATGATCCTCAACCGCAGCTCGTGTCGTTTTCGGCCAAAACAGTGACAATTTTGTCACATTCTCAAACACAAACCCCTGGAATCCCGCACCTGGAGCGGTTTTGTGGATAACTTTGTTTAACTTGCGTCAAATAAGCCAATATAAGGAAAAATATTAAATGATTACAAGAAGTTACTGCGTGTTGATAACTTCACTGCTTGGTGTTGATAACTCAGCCGATGGGGTTGGAGATGCCGCCGGGGCCTCTATAGAGGGGTCTGGCGTCTGAGGTAAAGGCCCTTCGCCTGGGAAGATTTCACCAATAGATTCAGAGGGTTTTCGTGGATAAACGACGCTTGGAGTGTCATTGGCTTGACGCAAACCATCAACTTTTTCGATCAGAAAAGACTTCGAGCCATTATGACTCAGCGTGGCTGATTTTGGATTCGAAACCTGCAACTTGATAGAGCGCAGCCCACGAAGCACGAGAGTGCCTTCTTTTTTCATCGTGAACTTGCGCATCGGCTTGCCATCCACCTGATAACGCACCCAGATCGGAGCCAGAGTGCGAATCAAAACCTTCTCTTTGAGGTCTGTAAGTTTGTAGTCCTTGCCCGTATCTAGCGGATCAGCCGGATTGGCTCCCGCTACTTGAGGAGTATCTGGCGACGGTGGAGTGCTTGGAGTAACAGCAGGCGCTGGGGCCTCTGGAGTCGCCGAAGCGACGGGAGCTGTCGCCGAAGGCTTTGGGCTCGGCGTGGCGACAGGAGTCTTTGGAGTCTTGGTGGGCTGAGGCGAAGCTTCTGCCGCCTTAGCTGGCTCTTTTGCCTCTTTAGTTGGAGTGGCGAGCTCGGCAGCTGCCACCAATTGAGCCGGCGAAGCGGCAGGCAGGGGCGCTGGAGCTTCGGATTCGGCATGATGTCCAGCCCTAAGCTTTTCGACGCCGCCATGCTTGTTGCGATGAGAGCTGGGCTTGAGAGCCCACGCGATAATCCCGGCAACCACGACTATACCCAGGGTCGAGGCCAAGAAGAGGCGCGTGCGCTTTTCGGAGTCTTTGGGCTCAAACGCGTACCCGGTGGCACCCCCCTCGCGATTGGGGCGATCGTGCGCTCGCTCGTCGATGAACCGCTCAAAGCGCGCCAGCGTTTGGCGCGAATCCAATCCGATGAACCGCGAATAGGAAGTAACAAACCCCCGAATGAAGGGCTTGGCAGGAAGCTCCGCAAACTGGTCCGCCTCCAGCAGGTGGAGGTATTTGACCGTAATCTTGGTCGCCGAGGCCACCTGCTCAATGGTGATCCCGCGGCGCTCCCGCTCGGTCCTCAAATACTGCCCTAAGGTCAGTTCCGTCTCGGACACGTCCGTCCTTTTTTTGGTCTAAGGGAGCTCGCGCAGGTGTTTCATCGCCTGCTCAGCAACTGACGTTTCGGGGAAACGCTGCTTGAGATCCAAAAACTTTTTACGGGCCAAATCAAACTGTTTGCCTCGCTGATATGCAATTCCCAAAGCGAGGTGAGCATCGGCAAATGCCCCACAAAAACGCCGAGTGGCGCGATCGTAGTTCTGAACCGCGTCTTGAAGCTTTCCGGTTCGCATCGAAAGATGCCCTAGGTAGTAGCTCGCTACGCAGGAGCGATTGGCGTCGGTGAGGGCAGCCTTTTTGAAGTGGTTCTTTGACTGCTCGAAATCGCCTTTTCGATAATACAAAATCCCGAGATTGGTCAGCGGCTTATAGGCGTCTTGATACTTCACATCACCCGCCGCTTTTTGCAGGTAAGGCACCGCTTCTTCGCTACGGCCCATGTCCAACAAGAATTTTCCCACCGTATTGTTTGCATCGGAGTAATCCGGCTTTAACTCAATGGACTTCTTGGCAAAATAGAGCGCTCGCTCCATTTCTTTTTTCGGTAAAAAGTGAGTGCCCGGAGGGTGATCGATCTCAGGAAGGCTCGAATCAAACTCTTTAGCTTTGTCGAGATTCTGAAACGTCGAGGCGTAGTCGTTCTCGCCAAAGGCTGCCAATGGCAGCAGATAGATCTGCGCTTTTCAGTATTGGTGTAGACGTGTTTTTCCTCGTGCGCATCGTTTGTTTCGGTCGTTGCGCACCCCGCTAAAACCAAAGCGCCGAAGATCAAAACCACGACACGCGAGACAACAGTTCGTTTGAAGGATTTCATGCTTTGTTTAGGTTACGAGGCCCCCTGGTTTTTGACAAGGAAAGCCAGCGATTCGACATGGGGTGTCCCGGGGAAAAAAAGTCGATCACCGCCAGCCGCTGCGACAACCCAACCGCGATCGATCCATCGCTTGATGTCTCGGGCAAATTGATCGGCATCACATCCGACATGAATCATCTGTGTGCACTCGAGCGTCTCGAGGGTCTGAGCGATCTGCGCAAAAGTCAGTGCCTAGGCCCTCTCGCGGCGGATCGAGGATGACTCGCTTTGGGCCGCGCGCCTTGGCGAGATCCGCCTGAAACGGCCTGCCCCCCGCTGGATGGCCAAAAGCCAATCAGAACCGAGCTGCGATGATACGTCAGGTTCGAAGGCGTTCCCTGCGGGCGCTCACGCGGCGTTCCAATATCTACGCAATGCACTGCGCCTACGTTGGGAGCCAACGGCCAACTCAGGTTGCCGCTGCCTCCATAGAGATCCAAAACCCAAGCAGCTCGCCCGCTCCACTGAGATGCGATCCATGCGCGCATCGCTTCGTTTTGCGCGTCGTTGACCTGCCTAAAACCAAAGGCCCCGTGCCCGGAGTTCCAAGCTTCGCGAGTGGTTTTCCCGCTGGTTTCGACCTCTACTTTGAGCTCGCCCTTTTGCCCTTCGCCGCGGGCAAGGCGCGCACGAGCTTCTTCTTTAAGAGCAGGGATGCGTTCGTTGATCTCCGCGCGCGCGATCGGACACCGATCGATCGGGACAATCTCGCGCGAGCCTTCTTTGAAATACCCGAGGCCTTTGATAGTAGCCCTGAACTGAACGCGATTGCGATAGCCGTAAGGTTCCGCCGCAGGAAGCATGTCCCAAGCGGCTTGGGCGGTGACACCCACGCGCTCTAAGGCGTAGCGCACGCCTTCGGACTTGGTCTTCCACTGAGCTTCGTAAGGCAGATGCTGCCACTGGCAACCACCACAGATGCCAAAGACGGGGCATGGTGGTTCCAAACGTTCCGGGGAGCGTTTGACGAATTCCTTTGCCTCTCCCCAAGCGTAGCGCTTCTCGTCGCGAGTGATCTTGGCTTCGATCTCATCGCCCGGGGCGGTAAACGGAATGAAGACCGTTCGGCCGTCGGGGAGCTTGCCGACGCCGGCGCCCCCTCGGGAGAGGTCGGTGATGGTGATCTTTTGTAGTGCCACGGGCAGGGGTTATCAGATGCGAGAGGGGATCACAAACATTGGTCTGAGAGCCGGACACAGGGTCCGAGATCCAGACGCGAGCTATTTTCTAAGTAGCTAATAATCTAAGGGTTTTGGATGGCACGAAGCTAGCTTTAGGGGGCTGCCGGGCTAGGTGGCATTAAAGGGACCGTCTTGCTAGCTAGGCTCAAGCCTAGCGATAAAGTGTTGCGAGCGGGAAGCGAGCGTACTTTCCAAGCAAATTGCGACCACGACGGGAGCAATCTCACCCCCCTTCTTCGTAAGAGAAAGGGGGTGATCCGCAAATGAGAAATAGTAGCAATTGCTATTCTTATCGGATCAAGTTGGAGAAACTGAAACACAGGACCTAGCTTCTCAGAAGTCTAGTGAGGCTCTTGTTGTTTCTCTGCTCTGTAGTGTCTGATTATTTGAGACGCGTTTGAGGAGCTCTGTTGGGTATGGCTTAACACCAGGGGATCTCAAGCAGGAGATGCTGCTTAGCCCGGTCCCTCCTGGATTTCCGCCCTCACCTCTGGTAGGTTCCGCGCACTCGAGATGTCCAAAAATATCCGCAACTTCTGCATCATCGCGCACATCGACCACGGCAAATCCACGCTCGCAGACCGACTGCTTGAGCGCACGGGCACGATCAGCGCTCGTGAGATGGAAGCCCAGGTTTTGGACAGCATGGATTTGGAGCGCGAGCGTGGCATCACGATCAAAGCGCAGAGCGCCAGGCTCAAGTACAAAGCCAAAGACGGCCAAGATTACATTCTCAATCTCATCGACACTCCAGGGCACGTGGATTTCACTTACGAAGTTTCGCGCTCGCTCGCCGCCTGCGAAGGAGCGATCCTCGTTGTCGACGCGTCTCAAGGTGTCGAAGCGCAAACTCTCGCCAATGTGTTCATGGCTCTTGAGAACAACTTGGAAGTTTTTCCGGCCATCAACAAGATCGATCTGCCCAGCGCTGACCCGCAGCGCGTCTTGGCTGAGATCGACGAGACCATCGGCTTAGTCGACACGACACGAGCCGTTTACTGCAGCGCCAAGACGGGCATAGGCATCGACGATATTTTAGAAGCCGCAGTGAAGTACTTTCCGCCACCCAAAGACGCTGACTCGGAGCCGCTGCGCGCGCTGATTTTTGATAGCTGGTATGACCCCTATCAAGGCGTGGTCGCACTGTGCCGCATCTTTGAGGGCACGCTTAAAAAGGGCACCAAGATCCGCCTGCACTATGTGGGCAAAGAGTTCGAAGTTCAGCGCGTGGGCGTGTTCACTCCTAAGTTCTCGGACGTCGAGGGCATCAAGAGCGGCGAAGTGGGCGCCATCGTCTGCGGCATTAAAGATGTTCGCGACATGCGTGTGGGCGACACGATCATGGATGCCAACAACCTGGCCAAAGAGCCTCTGGGCGGCTTTAAAGAGAGCAAGCCCATGGTGTTTAGCGGCGTGTATCCGGTGAACGCCGAAGAGTACAACGACCTTAAGGACTCGCTCGAAAAGCTCAGGCTCAACGACTCGGCCATCACTTACGAACCTGAGACGTCGACCGCGCTGGGGTTTGGTTTCCGCTGTGGCTTTTTGGGGCTGCTTCACATGGACGTGGTCCAAGAGCGCCTGGAGCGCGAGTATCAGCTCAACCTCATTACCACAGCGCCTTCGGTGATCTATAAAGTCACGACGACGGATAACAACGAGATCCTCGTCGACAACCCTGCCAAACTTCCGGATCAGACGCGCATTCTCAAAATCGAAGAGCCCTTCATTAAGCTCAACGTTCACGTTCCGTCGGAGTTCGTGGGCAACATCATGGCGCTTCTGAACGATCGACGCGGAATCCAAGAAAAAATGGATTACCTCACCAAGGATCGCGTGACGCTGCACTACCATATGCCGCTTAACGAGATGGTGTTCGACTTCTACGATCGCCTCAAGAGCATCTCCAAGGGCTACGCGTCGATGGACTACGAGCTTTCGGATTACCGCGAATCCAACCTCGTTAAGCTCGACGTTCTGATCAACGGCGATCCAGTGGACGCGCTTTCGCTCATCATTCACAGAGACAAAGCCGCTAACCGCGGACGCGAGCTAGTTAAGAAGATGCGTGAGCTCATCGAGCGCCAGATGTTCGAGATCGCCATCCAAGCCGCCATCGGAAGCAAGATCGTTGCGCGCGAGAATCTTTCCGCACTGCGCAAGAACGTTACTGCCAAATGCTACGGCGGCGACATTTCGAGAAAACGGAAGCTGCTTGAAAAGCAAAAAGAAGGTAAAAAGCGGATGAAGCAGATCGGCGCTGTGGAAATTCCACAAGAAGCGTTTTTGGCGGTGCTTAAGGTCGACTAGAAGTTTACAAAAACTCCGAGCTGTACGCCTGAGCGAACGGTTTTCCAGCGAGGCGGCACAAGCGAGCGCGACCAAGGCATAGTGGTTCTATGTCGCGGGAGCGCGAGCGCGGACAACGAAGCTGGAGAACCGTGCAGCCAGGCGGACCTTTAAATGTGGGCTGAAATCAAGAGAAGGCAGCGTGATTACGCAATCGCTCTTGGTCTTGCTCTAGCAGCGGCTCTGCTTCTTCGTTCCTGCGTTGTCGAAGTATTTCGAATTCCCAGCGACTCCATGCGACCCACGCTCGAAGCAGGCGACACGCTCTTCGTACAAAAATGGGCTTACCGAGATCTTCAAAAAATCGTACCTGAGCGCGGTGACGTGCTTGTTTTCAAGATTCCAGAGCCTGATTCCAATCGCTCCCGCTTCGTTATTAAGCGGGTGATTGGGATCGCGGGCGACACCATCGAAATCCGCGAAGGCCTGGTTGTGCTCAACGGCAAAGAGCTTTCTTCTTCGCCCCTAGAAGGCCCGGCCTGCATCGAGGAACAGCTTCCGGGCGGAAAAAAGTATGGCATCTGCCGCGAGCCTCCGCTTTGGGAGAGCTGGGGACCCAAGAAGGTAGGGGCTGGCGAAGTCTTCGCTGTGAGCGATCTGCGCTCTATTCCCATCGGAACCGGCCTGGGCGGCGTACCGCCGGGCGCCATCCTTCCTATCTCTGGCATCCAGGGTCGCGCCTCGCGCATCTGGGTGAGCTGGGGAAGGCCGACCTCGCGCACGAGCAGCGGATTTTTTCCGCAACTTCGCATCGAGCGATTTTTCAGGAGGGTTGAATAATGCTCAGGCATTTTCTTTCGACTCAGGCATTGGAGCTCACTCAAGTCGAAGAGCTCTTTGAGCTCTCCCGCAGATTCTTGAAGGTCGTGAAAGAAAACCGATCGCTTACTCTCCTTCAGGGCGTCTCGGTGGCGAATCTTTTCTTCGAGAACTCCACGCGCACCCGTTCGAGCTTTGAGATCGCGGCAAGGAGGTTGGGCGCTACTTCGTTGAATTTCTCGGCTTCGACCTCCAGCACGAATAAAGGCGAGACTTTGCTTGATACCGCTCAGAACCTGCTTGCGATGGGCCCGCAGGCCGTCGTCGTGCGCCACGTCTCGGCCGGAAGCCCCTGGGTGCTTGCACAACAAGTCAAAGTCCCGGTGATCAACGCGGGCGACGGATTTCACGAGCACCCGACGCAAGCGATGCTCGATGCGTTCACGATCCAAAGCAAGCTGGGCTCCGTAAAAGGAAAAAAGATCCTCATCGTGGGCGACATCGCCCACTCACGCGTGGCGCGCTCCAACATCCATCTGCTCCGAAAGCTAGGCGCTTCGGTCACCGTTTGCGGCCCACCGACGCTGCTTCCGCCCGACCCTGCTCGCTTGGGCGTTCAGGCTACGACGCATATCGAAGAGGCGCTGCCTCACGCCGACGTGGTCATGGCCCTGAGGATTCAGTGGGAGCGGCAAAACCGCATGCAAATCCCTTCCGTCCAGGAATACTCGACGTTTTGGGGAATTAACCAGGCACGCGCCAAACTGCTCAAGCGCGACGCAATCATCATGCACCCCGGACCCGTTCAGCGCGGAGTGGAGCTCGACCCCGAAGTGGCCGACGGCTCGCAATCGGTCATCTTAGATCAGGTTCACAACGGCATCGGCGTTCGAATGGCCGTGCTGGCATGGACGATTCGCCCAGAGGAGACCCAGAAATGGCTTCAGTCTTAATTCAAGGCGCTCGCCTTCTGGATTCCCCCCGCGCGGCAAAACAGGAGTTGGGCGACGTCTTGATCGAAGGCGGAAAGATCACAGCAGTCGACGGCTCCGGAAAGATCCCCGCATCAAAAGCGTCCCAAACCATCGATGCGCGCGGAGCTTGGCTGCTCGCGGGCGTGACGGATTGCCACGTTCACCTGCGCGAGCCTGGGCACGAATACAAAGAAACGATCGAAACCGGCACGCGCTCGGCGGTATCGGGCGGCTTTAGCGCCGTGGCCTGCATGGCCAACACGCTTCCGGTCAATGACTCAGGTCCGGTGACAGCCTACATCCGTGAAAAGGCCAAAGCCCACGGGCATTGCACGGTGCACCCCATTGGAGCGCTCAGCAAAGGTCTCAAGGGCGAAGAGCTTGCCGAAATCGGCAGCATGGTCCGCGAGGGCGTGCGAGCGATCAGCGACGACGGCATGCCGGTGATGAATTCGTACCTCATGCGCAAGGCGATGGACTACGCGCGAGCCTTCGGAGTGCCGATCATCAGCCATGCTGAGGACGCATGCCTCGTAGGCCAGGGCGTGATGAACGAAGGTCCTTTCTCCAATGAGCTTGGATTGCGCGGAAATCCCGCGGCAGCTGAGGAGATCCTTGTCGCGCGCGAGATCGCGCTTTGCCGACTCACCAAATGCCGAGTCCACATCGCGCATCTATCCACGGAGCAAGCCATTCGCTTAGTCAGACGCGCCAAAGAAGACGGCCTGCCCATCACAGCCGAAGCTACGCCACATCATCTTTCGCTCACCGACGCCAACGTAGGCTCGTACGACACGCACTTTAAGATGGCCCCACCCCTGCGCTCGGAGCGCGACCGCAAATCCCTTCAAGAGGCGCTTGCCGACGGCACGGTGGACCTGCTTGCTACCGATCATGCTCCTCACGGCACGATCGACAAATGCGTGGAGTTTGACCAAGCTGCCAACGGGATTATTGGTCTTGAGACGGCGCTTCCCGCCACTCTCAAACTTGTCACAGAAGGCAAGCTCTCGCTCGCTCGCTGGGTCGATGCGTGGACGGATGCACCTGCAAAGCTCCTAGGACTTGAGACTCCTCGCATCGCTGTGGGCGCAACGGCCAACCTCACGCTGTTTGAAAACGAAAAACGATTCACCTTCTCCCCCGACTCCGTGGTCTCAAAAAGCCGCAACTCGCCTTTCTTAGGAACTGAGTTTCAAGGGCAAGCCCGAATGACTTGGGTAGGTGGGCGCCTGGCGTTTAGCTTGTGATAGGATAGAGCCGTCATGTTCCAAAAATACCTCGACCCGGTCATCGAAGAATTCACAACAGGTGAGAACTACCGCGAGGTCTACAACGCCAAGCAAGAGTACTTCGAGAAATCGGGCGTCGTTTACGAAGACGACTCGGAGTTCGAGCAGCGCATGTCCATCTTCATGGACTGGTATCTGTTTGATCGAGATCTGCCGGGCGTAGATCTTCCGCCCATCAAGCTCTTCTTCCGAAAGGGCAAAGAGAAGTTCTCGGCCGAGGAGCAAGGAATCTACCGCGATTTTTGCACGACCATCCATTCGGTCTTTCGGCTCAAGCGTTTTGGGATCTTCTCCAAGTCGCTGGTCGTGCAGGACCTGTTCTCGCACAAGACATTTGCCGTAGAGCCCAATGAGCTATCGGGCGGATTTTCCCGGGGCGATATCTTCGAAGCCAGGCTCATTCCGTTTCGCGGAAAGTACGAGTTCTCCCGCGGCTTTTGCTTTCACCCACGCGAGATGCAGGCCTTCATCTTAGGTGAGGTCAAGAAGGTGCGATTCCAGGACAAGGCTCGCCAGACCAAACTCGTGCTGCAGCTTGCCGCCATGAAGCTCAAGCATCAGCGCTTCCCGCATATCGACGTCAA
>JBGAWT010000025.1:0-23767 GCA_044227445.1 Bdellovibrionia bacterium
ACGGCCATGTAAGCCGCCATATTGGCTTGTGAACCGCTGTGAGGCTGAACATTAGCGCCGCTTGCGCCAAAGAGTTTTGTCACTCGGTCGATGGCCAGTCGCTCGGCCTCATCCACGAACTGGCAGCCGCCGTAGTAGCGCTTGCCGGGGTATCCTTCGGCGTACTTATTGGTCAGAATCGAGCCTTGTGCCTCAAGAGTGGCTTTCGAAACATAGTTTTCGCTCGCAATCAGCTCGAGGCCTTCTTCTTCGCGGGTGGCTTCGCGACCGATGGCGGCAAACAAGTCGGGATCGGATTTCGAAAGCGAGTCCTGAAACCAGGTGGGCGTCTTGGTCATTGCTTCTCCAGATCGGCAAGCTTGCGCACGCGTTGCTTGTGGCGCTCCTCGCCGCAGAACTTTTCTTCGAAAAAGGATCGCGCGATTTCCTTGGCGTACTCAGGGGCCAAGAAGCGTGCGCCCAAGCACAGCACGTTGCAGTCGTTGTGCTGGCGGGCGAGCCCGGCGATGAAAGGATTGGTGCAAAGAGCGGCACGAATTCCGTCAATCTTATTGGCGGCAATGGACATTCCCACGCCGCTTCCGCAGATCAACACAGCGGCGTCCGCTTTTCCGGAGGTGACGAGTGCGCATGCCTTGGCTGCGAAGTCAGGATAGTCCACCGAGGATTCGGTCTGCGGGCCTAGGTCCGTCCATTGCATTTCGGGCAGAAGCTGCTGGAGTTTTGCCTTAAATGCGACGCCCGCGTGGTCCGATGCGATGGCGATTTTTTTCATCCCCGCAACATAACGTGGGTGTGTTCAAGGAGCAAGGACGCTCAGGGCAGCTTGTTGGCAAGCGGATCCGCGCAGCGGGCCCGGCGAAGCTCTTCGACCTCAGGCAACTCGGTCACGAGCTGGATGTGATCGGTGAAACCGAAACGGATGAGTCGCGTGAGGGCCTGGACTTTGTCCTTGAGGCTCGCATCTGCAGGGATCTTGATGTGCTTTTCGAGTGCACCCAAGTAGATGTTGGCAAATTTATCAAGCTTGCCTTCAAGCTGGGACTCGGGGCTCTTGGAGGGCAGCTCAGCCACTTTAGCAGCGAGTTTTCCGACCCCGCGATTCGGGAGCGAAGCCACGTCCAAGGTCATCCCAGGAAGCTCTTGGATCGCCTTGATCACGAGTAGGGGAGGAAAGATAATACAAATGATCATCTCGACCATTTCCATGCCCCTGCTTTGGCTCTCGCCGCCAAACTTCCTTCCGACCATCGCCGAAATAATGGATCCGCCTGAGACCACGCCCGCGGCGATGGCTCCTGCCGTGTGCCCCGTCGCACCCAGGTAGAGCGCTGCACCGGCTTCGGCAATCGCAGCAGTGGCGATGGTGGCGGTGGTGATGAGCTTGCCGCGTGTTTCGATCTTGTCTTTGAGGTTCTCAAGAATCCCTTTGCTCAATCGGTCGTGGCTTACGACAAGCAGAGCAGTCAAAGCGTTGAGTCTGAGCTCGTGGAGTTTGGACGAGATGGCTGCGCCATACTCTCCTGCGTCTCGATTGGAGCTTTCCATGCGTTTTTTCATGAAAGTGATTTGATCCATGAGCTCTGCACCCTGGGTGCCTAGCCTGCTGAGTGCTTGCTTGGCGGCCTCGATCTTTCGATCCGCCCCGCCCCAGGTGTAGTGGACCGAGTCAGCGAACTCTTTGTAGATCTGGCTTTTTTCGATCGTACCGAGGTCTTCGGCGAGCATCTGCTCCAAGGGAGCCGAGATCTGGGTTTTGAGCTTGAGAGCCGCTTTTTGCAAAGTTTGGGTCTTCGCTTCGATTTCTTTGACTTGAGACTCGAGCTGGGCTCGAAGGGCGTTTTGCTCGGCAGTGCCGTTCGCGAACTCAGCAATCTTGGCGTTCAAGCTCTTGATTTTCTCGGCCGCTAGCAGCTCTTCGCCGTAGGCTTCTTCCCAAAGCTTCGCGTAGGCCTCGGTTTCGGGTTGGTTACCTGGGAGCTCAAGCAAGCCCTGTCGCATCAAGTGAGCCCAAGCTTGGGCTGATATTCGAGTCGTGAGCTCGGGGGTCGTAGGACCCTGTGCTTCTTTCTTGGATTTGTCGCCGGGTCCGGCCCAGGCAGAGAGGCTTGTAAAAGCTGCGAATAACCCAAGGGGTGCTAGGAACTTCATAGTAGTTGACTGGAGTTCTTAGGTTTTTGAACTTGAATAGTCAACTATATTTTGAGCAACCTAAACCCGTTACTTCAAAGGCTTTACGACGACGGTAGCTTCCATTCCCCAGACGCCACTGGCTTGGTCTCCGCCCCCTAAGATCAGTTCGCAGGGATGGTCGGTGAGGACGAATTTGCCATTCACCATGGGGAGCCGCATCTTGCCGTTTACGGTGCCGTCGGTGTCGCCGTACTCGTAGCTTGCGGATACGGCGCCTTGGCTATCGATCTTGAACGTGGTGCGCGAAACCTCGATGCTCCAAGGGAGCTGTTTTACTTCGAAGGTCTTGGTGTATTCGCCTTCGTCGTTGCCCTTCCACTTTTCTTCGTCTGCCATGTGATCTTGAAAATCATCGTCGCTCTCGCGCAGCGTAATTTTTACTTCAAAAGGCACGGCCAGAGCCGGGGTTGTCACGAAAACAAGTCCTGCGGCTAATACGAGCGCGACCCAAAGCGATTTAGCGTTCATGCGGGGTCTATAGAAGCATTAACGCAATCGGTCAATGGCTCGGTGTTTGCAATTTCGTGATGCAAAACGCTGCAAGCGTGAGGGGGAAAAATGGAACTTACTTATGCCGCTACGGCTTTGTTTGCTTTGGGGGCTGTGCTTGGGCTGTACCTGTTGTTTGTCTATGTTCTCAAAGGAAAGAAGACGCCTAAGAACGTCGCTTTCCTGCACGGACCTTTAGGGGGCGTGGGTCTGATGTGCCTTCTCTTTTACGCCGGCGCGCACGGCGTAGCACCTTGGACTGCGATCGTGCTTTTTTCCATTGCTGCCTTAGGCGGGATTGTCCTTATTTTTAAAGACCTCACCGGAAATTCCGTACCCAAGTGGCTTGCAGTGGTTCATGGTTTGATCGCGACATCCGGATTGATCGCTCTCGTGGTTTTTGAGTTTGCGGGTTCGTAAAGTATGATTGGGGAATGCAACCCCACCGAAGACCTTGGCTCGCAGGATTGCTTTCGATTCTCTCGCCTGGGCTTGGGCATTTGTATAACGGCGATTTAAGTCTCACCGGGGCCGTCTTCGGTGCGCAAGTAGGCATCTACCTGCTCTCGAGTTTTTTTGTCGTTCGGGAGCCTCGCCTCATATGGGTCGATTTTTTTTCGATAGCTGGGCTGCGCATCGCAAACTGCGTGTGGGCTGTCGTGCGTGCAAAGCGCAGTAAGCCCGGGCCTGCCAAGAGGTTTCAGAAGCTCGGTTACTACCTGCTTTATTTTGCCTGCGTCATCTGTGTCTTTTGGCCCATTTATCGATTGGCTCCCTACAGGTCCTATAAAATCCCGAGTCAGTCGATGGAGCCGACTCTGGCGCTCGGGGACAATATCTACGTAGATCATTGGGCCTACCTCAAGGCTCAGCCCGAACGGGGGGACCTCATCGTTTTTGAACACCCCAAGATTGCCTCAACGACTTATGCCAAGAGGCTCATTGGGCTGCCGGGCGACAAGGTGGAGATTCGAAAAAAACGTCTTTGGATTAACGGCGTTCAAGTCCCGGTTGCCAAAGCAGAGCGAGGCTTGAGTCCGTCGGAGCCTAAGCTGCAGCCTGAGAGCTTTGCTGAGACTCTGGGCTCCCACACCTACACCATCTGGTTGGATCCTTTGATTGAGGAAGGCGTGGGGTTTGGACCCTATACCGTTCCGCCAGGGGAGTATCTCGTGTTGGGCGACAATCGCGACTACTCCAACGACAGCCGATTTTGGGGAATGGTCCCCGCGGCTAACGTCCTAGGCAAGGTGAAGTACATCTACTTATCTTTGGACGAAAAAAACTCGAAGTTCCGCTGGGGGCGAGTCAGCAAGACGGTGGAATAAATTCAGGACGCAGGCTTTGCGCAGACCTGCTCCCACGAAAACTCGACCGCTTCGGCATTGCCTAACATGGCTTCATGCTTGCCCGTGAGGTGCTCACGGATCGCCGTGATGGTGTCACCGTGCGAAACGATCATGACCGTGTCATCGCGCTTACAGTTTTTTTGCAGAGTTTTTTGCATGAAGGCTGAGACGCGCTTTTTGACGTCTTGGTAGGTCTCGCCGCCGTATTCGTGGGCGTGGCTCAGGTCGAGGTTAGGCCAGGGAAAGGCATCTAGCGGCGTGCCGTCATACTTACCAAAATCCACTTCGATGACCTCGGGAGTCGCCTTGATCTTGGACGCCGAAACGCCCAGCTTGCCGGCGATGATCTGCGCTGTTTCTTGGGTGCGCGGTAGCGGAGAGGCGTAAATGACGCTGACCGCTTCGGGCTTTAATCCGCCAGCGCGCAGTTTTTCACCAGCCGCAGCGGCCTGTTCCTTGCCCTTATCTGTGAGGTGCGCCACACGGTAGGTTTTGTTCTTGGGATTGGAGCTAAAGAATCGCTGTACGTTGTGCTCGCCCTGGGCATGGCGGATTACGATGACGCCAGAGGCGAAGGCTGATGTCGAAACCAGGGAAAGGCAGAAGAATGCGGTTTTAAGCAGACGATTGAACATGGCGAGCTCCTCTGACCCATGAAAGTAGTTCGCAAAGAAGCTTCCGTAAAATGGATTATGAGGTTCTAGTGAATCACCAGGCCTACGATCAAACCGATGACGCTGGCAAGAACTAGCGCGATCCAAGGGTTTTGTTCTCCGAACGCGGTTCCATAAGAGATCGTAACGAAGCTCGCCAGCGCTGCAAAAAGCCCCAGTCCAGCTCCGCGAAGGATAGATACTTTCTTTTTGCGGCGGTCTTCGATCAGGAGATCGATGCTCTCGTAAACGATAAATACGATGATCGCGACTTTGACCACCAAAGTAATCTGAGAACTTGGGGCCTCGGGCAATTAAGGCCCCGCGCCCACAAGCAGCGAGCCGTTGGTGCCGCCAAATCCGAAGCTATTGGACAGAGCGTACTTAAACTTCTTTTCAACTGTCGCGCCTGCGGTGAAGTTCAGTCCCGTCTCGCGGCAGGCAGGATCCAGGTTATCGAGATTGATCGTTGGTGGAACGCGGCCTTCTTTGACAGCCAGGATCGAGAACATCGCTTCGATCGCACCCGCTGCGCCCAGTAAATGCCCGGTCATGGATTTGGTGGAGCTCACGTGCAGATGCTCGGGTCCGTTGGGGAATACGCGGCGAATGGCGCGCGCTTCTTCGGCATCGCCTGCAGGAGTCGAGGTTCCGTGCGCGTTGACGTAGCCGACTTCTTCGAGTGGAATGCCCGCGTCAGTCAGGGCCATCTTCATGGCTCGCGCGCCGCCTTCGCCCTCAGGCGATGGTGAAGTCATGTGGTAGGCGTCGCCCGAGAATCCATAGCCTACGATCTCGCCATAGATCTTGGCGCCGCGCTTACGAGCGAACTCAAGCTCTTCCAAAACAAGAATGACCGAGCCTTCGCCCATGACAAATCCGTCGCGACCCTCGTCAAACGGGCGCGAAGCCTTGGTGGGTTCGTCGTTACGTGTGGATAGGGCGCGCATCGCAGCGAATCCGCCGATACCGAGCTTGCAAACGACGGACTCCGCACCACCGGTGATCATCACATCCGCGTCGCCACGCTGGATGAACCTGACGCTCTCGCCGATGGCATGAGCGCTGGAGGTGCACGCCGTGACATTGCACATATTGGGTCCGCGCAAATTTAAAAGAATGCTCAACTGGCCTGAGGCCATGTTTGTGATGGCTTGGGGCACGAAAAACGGCGTGATGCGCCTGAAGCCCTTTGCCATGAACTCTTCGTGAACGGCTTCGATCTCCGGTAGGCCGCCCATCCCAACGCCGATATTGCAGCCGATGCGCTCGGGCGCGAACTTGTCGCGCATCGAGTCCAGGCCCGAGTCTCCGTAAGCTTCAAGCCCTGCGCTCAAGGCCATGTGGCAAAAGCGTCCGACGCGACGAGCGTCTTTGGAGTTGGCTGCTTGAGTTACGGTGTTACCGGGAGAGGGCTGAAAAGGGCCGAGTGCTTTGGTGACGTCATAGCCGCGGACTTCGGCGGCGATCTTGACAGGGCATTCGGTGGTGTCGAAATAAGAAATAAGCCCGACCCCTGATTGTCCTCGTAAGGCGTTCTTCCAAGTTTCGGGAGCGCTCAATCCCAGTGGGGTGATGGCGCCGAGACCTGTAACAACGACCCTGCGTTTGGACATGAGGATCGGGCTTTCTAAGGCTTAGTGGCTGGCTTTGGCAGCGATGTACTTGGTCACATCGCCAACCGTCTTGATCTTTTCAGCATCTTCATCTGGAATATCCAGATCGAATTCTTCTTCCATCGTCATAACGAGCTCAACGATGTCCAGGCTGTCTGCGCCCAGATCGTCGATGAAGGAAGCAGTAGGAGTTACTTTTGCAGGCTCCACAGCCAACTGATCACAAATGATGGTCTTTACTCTTTCTTCAACCGAAGCGGACATGGGCTGCTTTCCTCCGTCTTGCGACGTTTCTTTCACGAGTTCCATGGATATCTCTCTTTCTCTGATCAATGATCACATGTACATGCCACCGTTGACGCCGATCACCTGCCCAGTCACATAGCGACTGGCGGGGCTCGCCAAAAACGAGACCACCGACGCAACGTCCTCGGGTGCACCTAAGTACCCGAGCGGTACGGTGCGCAGAATGGCGTTTTTTTGATCCTCCGTCAAGGCGGAAGTCATGTCAGTCGTGATGAAGCCTGGGGCAATTACGTTGACTCGAACGTTCCGGCTTCCCAGCTCTCGGGCCACGCTCTTAGAAAATCCGATCAATCCGGCCTTGGCCGCCGAGTAGGCTGCCTGGCCCGCGTTGCCCATCTCACCGATGACCGACGAGATTTGGATGATCGATCCCGTCCGGGCTCGCATCATTGCTCGGGTCGCGGCGCGCGTGCAGTAGATAGCTCCCTTGAGGTCGATGTCGAGGGTCTTGTCTAAGTCCTCGTCTTTGAGGCGCATGAGCAAGCCGTCGATCGTGACACCTGCGTTGTTCACGAGTACGGCCAGTGGCCCTTCTTTGTTGGCCGCATCCATTTTTTCGTCCACTTGGGCCGAATTGGAGACGTCAAAAGCGAGTAACGAAGCGCTGCCACCGGCTGCAGTGATCTTGTCGACGACAGCCCGCGCTCGTTCTTCGCTCGAGGCGTAATTGACCAACACATGAAATCCATCGGCTGCTAAGCGCTCGGCGATGGCCGCTCCGATTCCGCGCGAGGCTCCGGTGACTAAGGCTCTGGGCTTGCTCATGAGGCAGCTCCTTCTAAGGTTTTGAGAGTGGCCGAATCGCTCACGCCTGTGACGGGCAGGGGCTTCCCGGTGGTTTTTTCGATGCGCTTGGAAAGGCCCGCGAGAACCTTGCCAGGGCCAAACTCCACGCCGCGAGCAAACCCGCGGTTCATCATTTCCGTAACACTTTGCTTCCACAACACGGGGTGGTCAATCTGCTCGACCAATAGTTCGAGCACCACACCTGGCTCTTGGGTAGGCCGCCCCGTGCGATTTGGAAAATACGGGAAGTCGAGCTTGGAGGGCTTGTGCGCGAGCTCAGAAAAGAGCTGGGCCATCCGGTCGCGCGCCGGGCGCATGAGCTTGCAATGGAAAGGCGCGCTCACCGACAGCGGAATGGCTTTACCTCCGCTGAATTCGGGATCCGATTTGAGCATCGAAAGCGCTTCGGCTACCGCGTCTGTCGAGCCTGCGATGACGATCTGGCCAGGAGAGTTGAAATTAGCCGGTTCCACGCAGGCTTCGACCTGCGAATCGCGCGGTTTTGCGGCTGCAACGTCGGTAGCTTTTTTGCACAGCGCTTCGATTTGGGCGTCTTCTAAGCCCATGACGGCTGCCATCGTGCCTTGGCCTGCGGGTACGGCCTTTTGCATGGCTAGTCCGCGCTCGCGAACGAGTCGGATGGCATCTCCAAACTCCAGGCAACCTGCGGCTACGAGTGCGGAGTACTCGCCCAGCGAGTGCCCGGCGGCAGCTTGAGGCTTAAAATCGAGTTCTCGTTGGGCCGCTCTAAAAGCAGCGACACTGGCAAGGAGCAAGCAAGGTTGAGTGTTGTGGGTGAGCGTGAGGTCGGATTCGGGCCCATCGAAGCACAGCTTCTTGAGATCCGCTTTGAGGGCGTCAGACGCTTCTTCAAAAAGCTCACGAACATAAGAGAAGTTCTCAAACAGGTCCTTGGCCATGCCCACATGCTGGGAGCCTTGGCCGGGAAACAGAGCGACAGTTGACATGCCTCAGGTCGTACCAGGCCATTGCGCCCAGATCAATCCGGCAAGCGTTTCAAGGGTTTGAGGGCGATGCTGTTCAGGCGAGGTCTCGAATTTCCGATAAGCGGGTCGTGAGAGTGTGGATTGCTTTTGCCGCAATGCAGCTTATCGGTGCGAACGCCTGGGGTGGGTGCTTGTACGACCATCTGGCTACACACGAGAATTATGAGCGATTGTTCACGCGCAATCCCCTTATCCTTCTGACGTTTGATGAGATGGTGAAATTCTTCACACCTATATGGCCGCCAGGTACTCCCAATAAGAAGCTTGATCGTATGGTGACTCACTATCTCACCCACAACAAAGATCCGCTGCGCATCGCGCGAGAACTGATCGCATCCATACCCAATAAGAGCTCAGAAGATGTCTTTGAGGTGCGCAGTGCATTGCTAGAAAAAATGCGAACTTTAAGTCCAGAGCACCAAGCGGTGCGCGAACTCACGCAAGCCCTCCTCAGTGTTCAGGATCAGGTGGAAGCTTCTCCTCATCCTACGGATATCTCTGAGCATCGCCTATTGGGATGGAAGCTCTTGGGCGATCCAAAGGTTCCCGCGAAATTCAAAGCCGATTACATTTATGCTCAGATGGGGAGCGGTGTCTGGGAGGGAGAGCGTATCTTCCAGGGCGTGACACCTCAGCAGAAGGCCGAGGTAAAGGCTTTGCTCTATAAGCGCCTACCTCTCATGCCGGTGCTCGAGGAAATGGCGAGACGGCACAAGATCTTAGACTTCCCTATTGATCTCGCTCTAGCTGAGAGTTTGAGGTTTTTGCCTATTCCCGGTGAGAGCAACTTGCTCTCAGAAACACACGTCACTGAGCTCTTCTATTCAGTCAGGGGCGAGCTGCCTTCTGAATTTGATCCCGGTGAACACATTGAAGCGGGAAGACAAGGATTGACTCTACCAGTGGCCCCTTTCACATCGCAGCCCGTAAGCGTTCAGAGGTTGCGCAGAAGAGCCAATTTTCCGGTGGTTGCCAGTAGGGAGGATGGCGAGATCTTTGCTCGGGAGTTCACTCAAATAGCTCATGACTTGGGGTTAAAGGGCCACCTTGGGATTCCCTCAGATCCACAAATGGACCGCGCGATTCGCGCGGGAACTACCACCAATTATTTTTGGGGTAACGATATCTATGAGGTTTTCCATTTTGCCCATTTCTGGGGTGACGGTGGCGTCTATGGTCCAAGAAAAGTAGGCCAAGGGTTTCCCAATGCTGCAGGCTTTAAGGATCCTGTAGGCAATATGTGGGTACCGACTTCTACAGATGGGGTTTCACGGGGTGGTAGTTGGATGAACGACACGCATTGGGTTCAATCCAGCGCGCGTATCTATCGCGGTTCTCAGCGTTCTTCGAGTGATGGTCTTCGCTTTATCTGGACCGTCCCTTAGAGGCAGATCACTCTGGCAGTTGCGAGAAGAGATCCTCAGTGACCTTTTTCTTGCGCTTTTGCTCTCTTTCCTGGCACCGCTTCGTCAACACGTCGAGATCGCTCTCAGGCTCTGGCAGGCCTTTAATAAACGGGTTGTACTTCAAGCTTCGCAGCAAGAAGCGGTTTTCTACGGAGTCTTCGTCGCACTTCACTTCGATTTGTTTACCGGCGCTTTTCAACCACGCCTGGATCTTGGCCAGGACATTCCGGCTGCGCGAGTGAATGGCTCGGATCTGCGGGATCGCTTCTGAGGGGACCGCTAAGCATTGCATGGGCACGGTCATCCTGAGGCCGCGCTTGCCGGGTGTTTGCGAACGCCACTCGAGGGTTGCTCGGGTTTGGGTAAGGCTCTCCTGAAGATGCATCTCGATAGTGGCCGAAACACTGAGAATCTGGAGTTCGCCCAAGGCGCGCCTGAGGCGGTCCATGAAAAGCGCCTGCTTATCTTCGGGCAGGGACTGGATGGATTGAAGGTATCCCTCGTTGCCGGGCTCCTGTGGCCTGGAGCCGATGGCCTCTATCGTAGCCATCATGGCGCTGCGCCTGTCGATCCACACCATGAGGTTGCTGCCAGAGTCCCGAGGCGTTCTTTGCTCTAAGGTGGCATACCGTTCTGAAGCGAAGTCAAACACGGTGACGATATCTCCGGCGCCTGCCGTGGGATAAGTCGGGAGATGAATTCCGAAGCCCCCGCCCTGGCAATAAAGATCAGAGCTCGAAGGCACCTTGAAGATTTCGGTGAGGGGTAGATTCCATCGCTCCTTGAGAGACTCAAAAGGAGGAGAGAAGAGCGATGGCGTGGTGGAGCCTTGGGCCCAGGTGGCCATCAAAGATGAAAGGACGAGCAATCCAGAGAGTCTCAGAGATCGTTTGTGGGGTGCGGACATGCTCCCTCCAAGGGAGGGGTCATATAAAAGTTGACTAAATATGTCAATATTTACGTTTGGGGGCAGTCAGCCTGTAAAATCGATTCCTTAGCTGTTTTGGAGGGCTTTAAGGCACTCGGCGGGGGTCATTACGGGGCCGAACTTCTTCACGCTAATCGTCACGCGTCGCTCTTTGCCTACGGACGTCGGGTGGTTCTTAGGTGCAGGCATTTGCGCGAGCTCGCGCTTAAACTCGCTTGAGGTGTACTTCCAGAGCATGAAATCCACGAACGAGCCGAACTTAGGATTGATGCGCGAGTTCCAGCCATCGTACTTGGCGTGAAGCTCCGCAGGGCTCATTCCATGTTCGTGCAGGTCCATTAGGAGCGGATCCATGATGCTGTACGGGGGATAAAGATCGGTCGTGAGCTGTTGGGCCATGAGCTCAGGCGAGGGTTCTTTGGTGAGGATCTCTAGCGGAATGAGCTCACGTCCGGCTAGCTCGTTGTAGCGGTAGCCCAGGGCAAAGAGCTCCGTTTTGTATTTATCTAAGTTGGGACCGCCCACGCCTGCGACGTCGCCAAAGATCGTTCCGTTGCCGATGAGCATCTCGCTCTTATCGCTCGTATTGAACTTGGCTTTGCGCTTGGAAAAGAAATTGGCCCAGCGAGGGTCTTTCTTAGCCATCATGTCCACGATCGGCTTCATCTCGGGTTTAATCTCGCCCGAGAGGTTGGAGATGAAAAACTCCAACGCCATGCGCGTGCGTGCCTGAATGTTTTCGACCGCCGTAGTGGCGAACTTCACCGAATCCAGGAACTCGCGGCTCAGGCCGGCTTTCTCAAGCGTCGCGTAGTACGCCTCAACGATGTCGACGATCGGGATCTCAAGAACGTTCTCAGCTGGAATGCCCAGATTTTTGATGAGCTTTTGGGAGTGAGTGATGCTGCCTGAGGTCGACACCTTGCTGGGCATCATGATGACGAAAACTTTTTCGGGTCCCAGTGCTTTGGCCGAAAAAACCGTCGTCATAGCGGAGTCCAAGCCACCGCTTAAGCCGAATACGACCGAATCATGGCCGATGTGAGCCAGAAATTCACGAATCCAAAATTCGGTAGCTTGAATGACCTGATCGAGCTCGGATTCGATGTGCTGAAGCCTCGCGTGATTGACTTCCAGGTACATGGGCTTTTTGGGATCCTTAGGAACGCTTACAATGGCTTCGTCCGCCGCAAAAGCATTGAGCTTGAACGCGAGTTTCCCTTTGGCGTCTGTTCCAAAAGAGTTGCCGTCAAACACGAGGTGGTCCACCACGCCCGCTTGATTGACGTAGATCACCGGCACGCCTAAGCGACGGGCGACGCCGCCGCCCGGTCCCGTGTCGCCTTCGATCCGAAAGCGCGCCTTTCCGGTTTGAAACGGGCTGGCGTTAATCGAGATGACTAAGTCTGGCTTGAGTTTTTTGATCTTGGCAATCGGATTGTGGTGATAGCGCAAGCGACCGTCGGGACCCGGATCGTAAAACCACAGCTCTTCGCAGATGCCGATGGCGATCTTAAAGCCGTCGACTTCGATGAGCTGGATGTCGCCGATCTTGCCTGGGTCAAAGTAGCGGGCGTCATCAAATGGCCCATAAGTCGGAAGCAGGATCTTGGCCCGGCGGTGGAGGTTTTTTCCTTGGTGCACGACTTCGAGAAAGTTCTGAAGCGATGCGCCCGCTTTGTTGGGGTTTTTGGCGACGTTTCCGAAAACGAGAACCGCATCTAGCCCCTTCGTGGCTTGGACGTAGGCTTCGGCCGCTTGCTGGGAGCGGTCCATAAAATCTTTGTAGAACATCATGTCGTTGGACGGGTAGCCCGGGTAAATGCCCTCGGGCGCAACGATGAGGCGTGCGCCCCTTTCGGCCAGGCGTTTGGTGGATTGCAGGTGTTGGGTGAGCGTGTAGTTGAAATCACCAGGCCTGATCACCGGTTGGATGATGCCGACTTTGAGGTCTCCATCGGCATGGGCCCCTAAAGCTATGAGGTTAAGAGCGGATGCAAACAACAGAGCAAAAGACCTTCTCATTGAGACCGGCGGGTAGCATGAGGGGAGGATCTAGGCAATAGACGCGGTGCGTTAAAAACGAAGGGCCATGGCGCCCCAGGTGAGGCCGGCGCCAAATACGTCGAGGACCAGGATTTGGCCTCGTTGAATCTTGCCGGATCGAACGGCCTGGTCCAGGACCGTGGGAACCGTAGCGCTAGAGGTATTTCCGAACTTCTCGATATTTGTAAGCACCCGAGTCATCGGGATGTCCAGGCGCTTGGCTACCGCTTCGATGATTCGGAGATTGGCTTGGTGGGGCAGTACCCAAGCTACATCTTTGAGCGTGAGGCCTGAACGCTCCACGACCGTGCGAGCTGAATCCGTGAGCGTTCGAACCGCCACTTTGAACATCTCGGGGCCCTTCATCTTCATCTTGTCAGCGCGGGAGGCGGAGAGTTCCGGCGTAACTGCCTGGTTTGAGCCCCCGGCTTCGATATGAAAGTAGTCCCAAAGATTGCCGTCGGATCCCAGCTCAACAGAAAACACCTCGGAGTCCTGGCCTTCGGGAGTGGGCTCTAAAATCGCGGCCCCTGCGCCATCAGCAAAGAGGATGCAGCTTCCGCGGTCCTCCCAGTTCGTAAAAGCAGACAGCACGTCCGAACCCACGACAAGAACGCAGCTCGAAGTACCTGCTTTGAGGAATTGGTTGGCCGTATGAAGGGCGTAAACAAAGCCCGAGCAGGCGCCGTTGAGGTCCATTGCCCAAGCTTTTTTGGCGCCTAGGCTCTTTTGAATCCAGCAAGCGGTCGAAGGAATGAGCGTGTCGGGCGTACACGTCGCGCAAAGAATGAGGTCGATGTCCTCGGGCTTTTTGCCAGCCATCTCAAGTGCGCGCAAAGCCGCTTGAACGGCTAATCCGCTGTTACGCTCCGAGATTTTTCCGGGTGCCGAGATACGGCGCTCTGCGATTCCCGTGCGTTCGCGGATCCACTCGTCAGAGGTCTCGACTTTTTTTGCTAGATCGTCGTTCGTGACGCGCAATTCCGGGAAGGCGCTTCCCGTGCCTGTGATGCGGGTACGAACTGGCGTGTAAGAAGCCATATTAATAACCCCTTCTACTGCGCGTGGCTGCATGGCACGTCAGCATCGTTTTCCGCGCTCGTGCTCCCGCAATGATGCGCAGAGGCATCACTTTGGTCGCACTCGCTTGTGCAGCCTCGCTGACATGCCATTCGCTCACGCTCGTGACGAAGGGGTTATGAATATGGCTTCTGAACCGCTGTTTGCCTGCGCTCAATGGAGAGTGCGATTAGCTTTGCGTAGCGACTTCAGCTGGGCGGGTCGTCATGACCTTGCGGCCAGCGTACATCCCGCACTTGCACACGCGGTGTGGGCGGGTTGGTTCGCTGCAAGCAGGGCAAGAGATGATCGTTGGCTTCTCGAGGCGGTTGCCGGAAGCAAAACGGCGCATGTTGCGGCGTGAACGGGATACTTTTTTCTTAGGAACTGCCATGGTCTGTCTTCCTTTTTATGACGAAAATTTGATGTCCTTTAACACGGAAAAGGGATTCTCGCGACGAACTTTTGTGCAAGCGCATCGGCCGGTATTCCAGTCCGTCCCGCAATGGGGGCAGATGCCCTTGCAGTCTTCTTTGCAAAGGGGCTGAAAAGGGATCTGAAGCTGAATTTGCTCGGCCAAAAGGCCAGCCAGGTCGATCGAATCACCGGCCAGATAGGTGATATCCAGGTCATCGGTAGCTTCTGTGGCGTTGTTCTCACGATAGTCATGGGCGTGGCGAGCATGGCCTTGATTGCGGCCTGCGGGCTTCCATTCGCGCTCTTCATTGCGAGTTTTTTTGGTCGGGGGAGGGCCCTGGGCTTCCAGGTGGCCAACACCGGCTAAAACGGGGTCTTTGCAAAAAAGTGAGGAAAAATGCGGGTCTATGGCTTTTTCGACCGGTAGAGCACAACGTGAACACAGGAGCTTGAGCGTCGTTTTGAGCTCGCCCGTGACTACGGCGACCTCATCGACCTTTCGGAGGCTCAGATCTATGGGGCGCACAGGGGCTGCCTTAGCTCGAGTTTGCGTTCACCCTGGGGGCTTCTCGTCTGAGGCCTCAACGGTCGCACGAACCCAGTCATCCTTCTCTGTGAGATGGAGCTCATAGGGGAGGTCGGTGAGCTTGTTGAGCGCGATTTTCATAGGCTTTTGAGGACTATCTATTCTGACTGGATAGGTCAAGAGAAAGTCGGGGGGTCCGCTCTGGCTCCAAGGCCATGGGCTCAGCCCGGCCTTTTTTGCGTAAGCCCGAATAGTCCTCAGGCGAGACGTATAGGCGCGTGATGGGCCTTTTCTTGGTACTTCTCAAACAGGTCCGTGCATTGCTCCAGGGGGATCACCGAAGGCGCGCTGTAGTGGTTATCGTAGTGCACGTAGATGGGGTCTCCGGGCTTACGGAAGTACTTGGAGAGCTCGCCCGTGGAGGTGACCTCCAGAAACGGGATCTTTTGGGCTCCGAGCTCTCGGGTGACGCGGGTGAGGAGCCTTTGCTGCTCGAGCATGGCGGACTTAGTGGCCGGAATTCCGCTGTGCAGCTCCGCGTACATCCTAAAAGGTCTGCGCTCGGTGATGCGCTTAGCCCACAGGTTAGAGCTCTTAGCCAAGTGCGCATATAGGTGGGCGTCGTTGTAATCGAGGTAGCTCTCAATATCGGTGGGAATGGAGTACGCGCCTTCTTCTTCTTCGAAATAGCGAGCCAACATCTCGTCAAACACCACGCTCTTGTAGTGGAAGTACACCATGAGGAACATGTTGAAGCGGGAAAGCAAGAAGTCCTCAAACGTGTACAGCAGCGCACGATGCTGGAGCGCAGCAAGCAGCGACCGTTCTTGAGCGTCGCGGTGAGGTTGCCATAGGCCAATCGAAATCGAATTGCCCGTAACTCACGCCGCATGCAAGCTATCGCGTCGCAGGTAATCATGCGGTCCGCATCCAGCTCGCTTGAGATCTGGTTGCGAGAAGCGGCCTGAAGTTGATGCGAGACCCCTCGATGGATTCCTCGAAGAAGTCATCTGTCGATGTGCGTGCACCATCGATGAGGCTTGCGATATGCTCCGGTCCGAATCCAAAGTCCCTGCCTGCGCGCTCCAGAAGCGGGGTGAGCGAGGAGTCCAAAACGATCTTCAGAGTATAGTCTTCGTGTGTGGCCTTGCGCGGCTTGCTGCGCGGCGCTCCGGGACGGCCAGGCTTGAAACCTCGGCCATCGCGAATTCGGTAGTATGCGAGAGGGCCGTGACCTACGTCATGCAGCAACGCCGCAAGTCTCAGCAACGCGTCGAAGCGCTCACGCGCCTCTGTCTTGATCGGAATAGCGGAGTTCTTGAAAATTCCCTCAAGTGCGTTGGATGCCGTGTGCATGGCGCCCAAACTGTGGATGTAGCGGTTGTGCGTGGCGCTGGGAAAGGAGTTCTCGGCAAAGCCCAGCTGCTTGATCTCGCGCAAGCGCTGAAAGAATCGGCTATCGACGATGGCGCGCTCGTGCGCCCGAATGCCGATTGAGCCATGTAATATGTCCCGAATTTCCACACACTACCTCGGCTGGCTGCACGATTCGCCAGCTTTGTTATCCGCGCTCGTGCTCCCGCAACATAGCAAACCTATGTTTTGGTCGCACCCGCTTGTGCTGCCTCGCTGGCGAACCGTTCGCTCAGCCGAGCCTGAGATACCACAAAAAAACTCGGCCCCGGGGCCTTTTTCAGGCGCCGAGGCCGAGGATTTCTACAAGCGTTGTAGACGAGAATTACTCTTCGTCGTCAAATCCTTGTGCGCCGACTTCTTCATCGTCGTCACCGAAATCGTCATCATCATCGGTTGATTGAGCAGCGCCCATTCCTTCATCTTCGTCTTCGGAATGCTCGCCACCGTTTAGACCATGCTTATGATCGTGGTCGTGGTCATGATCGTGGTCGTGATCATGGTCATGACCTGGGGTGCGGGAGAAAGTCGAACCCATTGCTGAGCCCATCGCGCCTCCGGCCATACCGGCTGCGAAACCCGTCATTGCTCCGCCCATGGACTGCTTCTTGGGAGCTGCGGCTTTCTTCGTGGCCTTTTTCTTTGGCTTGGATTTCTTGGCGGCTTTCTTCGCCTTTTTGGCTTTCTTAGCTGCTTTTTTCGCAGGCTTCTTAGCTTTTTTGGCTGACTTCTTGGCGCCTTTTGCTTTGGCCTTGGTCTTCTTCTTCGCTTTTTTCTTGGGTGCCATGCGTTCGTCTCCTGTTTGAACCTTGTGTTTGAAATAAGACATAGGCTTCAGGGGTTTGCAACACGAATTCCCCTGAAAGAGAATAATTTTTGTGCAACTGTGCTTAGTGCTTCACCGCCGGAAGTGCGGGTTCGAGCCCTACGGGCGGAAAGTTGGACAAAGGTGCATCTCCAATGACCGAGCCGCTGCCGAAGTTGCTGGCATTCATCTTTCCGTTAAGAAGATGGTCAAAAGCCACGAGTTTGACTGAGTATCCCGTGCGGCCTTGAGCCAGGAAGTCCGGGTTCAGTAGTGTATTGAAGGACGTCTTGATCTCCTCGACCTTGGTCATAATGACGTTGTTTTGGAGGGTGAGCAGCGGCGGCGTGGTCTCTCCTGGCTGAGGAATCGCTCTGAGCGGGTTTGAAATTCGGGCAATCTTGAAGGTCTCGGGCATTCCGCCGGGCGCATCGCTTGTTTCGCCCATCCCGTTTTGCAGATCGGAGCTCAGGTAGCGCTCCAGCTCCGCTAAGAGGATGGTCCTGAAGTTTTGGTTTTGGCCACCTCCTCCTCCAGGCCCGCTGTTGGAGCCGGTGATCGAAGTGGACTTTGTTCCTGTTCCGCTCAAGTAATCTGCAACTGCGGTGTGAATGATGTCCTTGAGTTGGGAGGTTTTGTCAGGAGGAACGACGGGCGCCCAGATCGCAAGCTGGCTTTTGGCGTCAAACGAGACGGTAAAGGGATCCGGAAAATCCGTCGGGATGTTGTACTTGCCCTTCTCCCAGGGGTTGGGAGCCATGGCCCCGCGAACACCCCGATCGATGTATGCGGATCGTATTCTCGGATCTGTCAGGCCGCGCGTGGTGTACTCGTAAAAAGAAGAGAGCACCGAGCGATTGTTCCAACCGATTTGTGCTGTGTCGCTCTCCCCAACAGGCAAGTTAGGCACGAGCCCATTGCCTATGGCGATCACATCAGCTTGTTCGTCATTTCCGACGGCACCTGGGTTTTTTGCAAGCAGCCTGGGGTCAGGTGGTCCTGTCGCGATGGCAAAGTCTCTGTCCGAAAGCGGGGGGCCTAAACGACTTCCAAAAGGTTGAGCCGCGGCCACCGCCGTCATCTCCACTTCGCCCCAAAACAGAATGCGGGCTTTGGCTTTGAGTCTTACTGCGTAGTAGGTCAACACCGAGGGATCTTTGTAGACGCCCAGAGTGAGGCCGCTTTTGAGAATCGTTGCCACCGGCGTTCCGATGCACGAGGCGCTGGGATCGTCTTCCTTGCCCGGTTCGGGTCCGAGATCCATCGAGTAGGTCACCATGGTGTCGGACTTGATGTCCTTGAGCTCTAGGAGCTTGGCTTCGCCCGAGCCTCCTGGAGGTAAGAGCTCATCCATCGTAATGCTTCCGGGGTCAAAGACGTTGGGCCCCAGGGTGTTGTAAGCGCTTAAGAACGCCTGAATCGTCCGCTCTTTGGCCGGAGGGTCCGAAGTAGCCTGAAGGCCGTCTACCGCCGTGCGAGTCATGCCGCTGACGGGCAGCGAATTGACGTAACCTTTGAGCGTTTCGATGCGCATGCGCAGAGTGAGAAGCTTGGGAACTAACCCTAGTCCTGAGGTCGCGCCTTTGAGCGCGTTGATCATGTGCTGGGCGACGGTGGTCGGGAGTGTCTTGAATGCGTCGGGTAGCCTCAGCAAATACGGATCAGGATTGAAGAGCCAAAGCTGAAGCAGCATCGTATTTTGCTTGCCGATGCGGGAGCATTGGCTCTTGCGGTATTTTTCGGCTTCTTCCAGGTTTTTGGCTGTGACCACTGACACGGGATCAAGCGGCATTGCCGGTGCGATGGAGATCGGCTTGATGTCCTTGAGTTGGCAGAAGTTGTCGTTCTGATCGAAGATCAGGCAGATCGTCGGCGCCGGAAAAACATTCGATGGCGGAAAGCCCCAGACTTGGTTTCCCGAGCCACCCGCGCGTGGAAAGTCTTTGAAAGCATTCGTTCCGACGACGTAATACCGGTAGAGGAATTTCTTGTACTGCCTTCGCATCTCATAATTGAGGTACGAGATGTGCGTGAGTTGGCGGGCTTGCGTAGCAGCCCCCGCATACGCAGCCAAATCCGCCGCGTTCTGCAGGTTGATCTTGGCATTGACCAACATTCCGATGCTGATGACGAAACCGAAGAGGAAGAGGAATGTCGTGAGCATCAAGCCCACGACGAGAGACATCTGACCTCGTCGATCGCGTAAAGAAGGAGCCACTCACTACTAGTTTGTCCTTCGTTCAGGGGGGCGACAAGTGGCTAAAAAGTGAGCGAATTCGCCGGAGAAGTACCGGAGCGGTGCACTCTGGCTCTAGGTCTCTCAAGGGGTTGCAAGAAAGGGAGATGTAACGCTGCGGCATAAGGCTTGCTCTAGGGGACACGGGCAAGTGAGAGGGCCCGTGCGATGAGGCGTATTTGGTTGGTCGGAGTCAGCGTTTTGTTCTGGGGTTCGACTCCTGCCTTGGCTTCCAGTTTTTCGACGCCCTCGACCGTGGGATCCATTCCGCTTGCACACTATGTTGCACCGCAGCCTATCGCTTCTTCTCCTTACGAGCGTGTTGCTCAGTTTGGGCAGTCTATTTCTTCAGTATTCGGATATTCCTCGGCTACGACGGGTGAGCAGGCCGCTCCTGCGGCGACGTTCGAACCGCCTCGCACCGTTCTTCAGTGGGACGGAAACGGTGAGTTGCCTTGGGCGTACGGCCAATTGAGTTTTGATCCGCGCTTCAATTGGAACCTGGGGGGCGCTTCTGATGCGTCCATGGTCATCGGCAATCCTTCGAACTTCGGGGCCGTCGTTCCTTACATGAACGGCTATTACCAAGTCGCTCAGTAGAATCTCTCTCTTCCTGTTTTGTTTTCGTCATCAGATCTCTCCGGGGATCTCGGTTTCTTTTTTTTTCTCCAAGCTATTTGAGTGCGTTTTGATCCTGGCCAAGCCCTAAGCACATGGTGAGGGGCGTGACGACGAGCTGGGCGCCATCTGTGATTTTTTTGCACCTAGGATTTGGCACTGAACCTGCACAAGGAGCTGCGCCCGTAGGATGCGGGCACACAAAACGACCACTCCTCTCTCATCCCCCGGGGCTTCGGCCTCGGGGGAGCCCTAAGACCAGACGCGGACACAGTTTGAGTCAGTTTGAGAGGCAGTCAGTCTCTGTTTCGGTTCCGGAGCAGGCATCCGAAACTGACCGGGACTAGAACTGTGTCACTGACTGGTCTTTACTTCGCGCTCCCTGCCTCCTATAACCAACTCAGATGGCCATCTATCGCGAACTGCCCGTGCTGGACCTGCCCCTTGCCGCGCCTGAGCGCGTGCCGGCGCGTCCGCTTTCGCCCTCGCGAGCTGCTCAGGTGATGGCTGAAAAAAAGCCCGCCTGGCTCAAGATTAGGCCTCCCGGCGGCGAGAACTACACCCAGATCAAGTCCATGCTCAGGGAGCGCAACCTTCACACCGTGTGCGAAGAAGCGCATTGCCCCAATCTCTCGGAGTGCTGGGCCTCGGGGACGGCGACTTTCATGTTAGGTAGCGATGTCTGCACGCGCGCTTGCCGTTTTTGCGCGATTAAGACTTCGCGTACGCCTCCACCGCTAGATCCTAAAGAACCCGCGCACATCGCTGAGAGCGTGGCGGCTTTGAAGCTCAAGTACGTTGTTTTGACTTCGGTGGATCGCGATGACCTGGATGATGGGGGAGCAGAGCACTTTGCGGCGACCATTCGCGAGATCAAGCGGCTGGATCCCTCCATTACCGTCGAAGCGCTCGTGCCGGACTTCCGCGGCGATACGCGCGCCATCGAGATCATCGTGGATTCGGGGCTCGACGTTTACGCTCACAATGTCGAGACCGTGCGCAGGCTTCAAGCCCGCGTGCGCGATCCGCGCGCAGGCTACGTTCAGTCGCTCACCACATTGAAGATCGCCAAAGATATCGCGCGGGCGAGAGCTGGACGTGCGCCTCTGTTTACTAAGAGCGCTGTGATGCTGGGCTTGGGCGAAGAAGCGCATGAGCTCGACGAAGTGTTTTTGGACTTACGCACGTTCGAAGTCGATGTGCTCACGATTGGTCAGTATCTGAGGCCCTCGCTTGAGCACCTTCCGGTTGAGCGTTTTTACTCGCCTGAGGAGTTCGATGCGATCGGCGAGACGGCGCGCAAGACAGGATTTTTGTACGTCGCTAGCGGTCCGATGGTTCGGAGCAGCTACAAAGCAGCAGAGTTGTTTTTGAAGGGTAAGATCGACCAACAAAGGAGCACGTCACATGCAATTTAAAGTACCGGAGCTGGGCGAAGGCGTTCACGAAGGTGAATTAGTGAAGTGGCGTGTTCAGGTGGGCGACACGGTGAAGTTTGACCAACCCTTGTGCGAGGTTATGACGGATAAAGCGACAGTCGAAATGCCGTCGCCCTTTGAAGGCAAGATCACCTCGCTTAACGCCAAAGAAGGCGAAGTCGTTAAGGTCAATCAAGCGATTCTGGAATATGCGGGCTCGGGCGCAACAGCGTCAGCCACTAACGGCTCGGGCGCTCATCACGCTCCTGCGGCGCAAGCGCCAGCTCCTGCGATGGCGGCGTCGGCTTCTCGTCCAGCACCCGTGGCGAAGTCCGCTTCCGCATCCGGCGGTAGCATGATGATGGCGGCTGGCGAGACCTCGCCTGATCGCAGAGTGCTTGCCGCACCTTCGACTCGCAGAGCTGCTCGCGAGATGGGTGTGGATCTTGGTCGAGTCCAGGGCTCGGGCCCTCATGGCCGAGTGATGAAAGAAGATTTACAGAAAGCGCTGAGCGGCGGCGCAGGCGCTGTTTCTGGCGGACCTGTGGGAGTAGCGATGCCTCAGCGCGCCCGCGCCTCGACACCGTCCGGTGGCGAAGAGCGCATCGCATTCAAGGGGCTTCGCAAGAAGATCTCCGAGAAGATGCGTCAGTCCAAGGATCATGCCGCCCACTTCACCTATGTCGAAGAAGCGGATGCCACGCAGCTGGTAAAGCTGCGCGAAGCGGCCAAAGAAATCGGCGCTGCTCAGGGCATCAAGGTGACCTACTTGCCCTTCATTATGAAGGCGATGGTTGCGGCTCTGAAGCGCTACCCGATCTTGAATTCCTCTTTGGACGAAGCGGCTGGCGAGATCGTACTGAAGCATTACTTCAACATCGGCCTCTCCGTTCAGACCGAAGACGGCCTGACTGCTCCGGTGGTCAAGGACGTGGAAAACAAATCGATTCTGGAGATCGCTCGCGACATCCAGCAGTTGGTTGAGAAGGCTCGCGCCAAAAAGCTCACGATGGATGATCTGCACGGCAGCACGATTACGCTGACGAACGCCGGTTCGATCGGAGGCCTGTTTGCTACGCCTGTGATCAATTATCCTGAAGTGGCGATCGTGGGCTTCAATAAGATCTTCCGCAAACCCGTGGCTCGCACGATCAAGGGTCGCGAGCGCATCGTCGTGCGCGATTGGACTTACTTCTCCATCTCGCTCGATCATCGCATCGTCGACGGAGCCGTAGGCGCAGAGTTCATGAACTTGTTCATCAAGTACATCGAAAATCCGTCGCTGCTTTTGATGGAGCGTTTGTAAGTCCGTTGAAGCATCTTTCAGTGTGCAAACTGACTTGAGATCTTCTGTAGAGCTGGATTGCCGGGAAACATTCGTATGCCTTCTTCCCAGAGGGCGCGCGCTTTGTCTTTTTGCCCGCGAGCAATCGCTACATCGATAAGGCCCATGCGTCCTGAGAGGTCGAACCGGCCTGCTGCCGTATCCACGAGCGTGAAGTATTTTTCGGCTTCATCGTATCGCTTGTGCTTAAGGAGAAAGGTCGCATAGTAGCGCTGGGCAAGAGTGGCCCCGGCGCCACCCAGCGCGAGGGATTCTTTGAACTTGGCTTCGGCCTTGGCGTCTTCGCCTAAAGCCGCGTAAGCGATCGCGCGGTTGGTTTTGCAAATCGAGTACTGGGGGATGAGCACTTCGCATTGGTCAAGCAAAGGGCCTGCCTGTTTGAAGTCCCCCTTGCCCATGTAGACCAGAGCTAAATTGTTTTGAGCGCGGCCTGAAGTGGGGTTTTTTTCGATCGTGTCTTTCCAAAGCAGTTCGTGTGTGGACCAAACCAGGCTTCGTCCACAGGCTCCCGCTATGAATACGGCCCCCACGAATGCCGGAATCAAAAGCGTGAATCGCGCGGCTTGCCTGCTCGTGGTTTTTTGCAGACGCATCAGCAGCCAGGCGACAAGAGGGATGCTTACGCCCGCTAACGCAAAGAAAGCGATGAACGGTCTTCGGTCATTCACCGGCTCAGAAAGCGGAACAAACGAGGAGGTCGGGGCAAGGGCCACGTAAAACCAGGCGAGAGCCACCCAAGCGGCCCGCCACTTGCGCTGCGACCAAAGGCAAGCTCCCAGCAGCAATTGAAAGAGAATGGCAGAGACCACCTTGGGTTCCAAGATCTCGGACGAAAACCCAAACTCCAAGTTGTCGGCATTCATCTCGAAGGGCCAAAAATAAAGGCGTAGATAATGGACGTAGGCTCTTACTTGGGTGAGGAAATATCCCCAGGTCGTTACGCCCGGTTGCGCGTAACTCTGCCCATGGGGTCGCATGCCCAGATAAAGCCCGGCCATAGCTGCTCCGAGAATCGCAAGACCGGCGAAAAGCGCAGGCTTCTTGCCTCGCTTAGGCAAGGTGAGCTCAAGCAGAGCGATCACTGGCACCACGGCGATGCCCTCTTCTTTGGCGAAGAAGGAAAACATCGCCGCTATAGCCATTCGGACCCA
>JBGAWT010000295.1:0-2507 GCA_044227445.1 Bdellovibrionia bacterium
CTCGCTCAAGCTCTTGCTCTTGTGCGCACGGGCGCAAGCTTCAAGGGCGGAATGGGCGCTTATCGTGACTTCTTGGTAAGGCTTGCCAAGCGACTAGGTGTGGACGTCCCACCCACCCCCGATTGGAAACACGTTTGGGTTGAGCGCGGCAAACTCAAAGGAGTGCAATTAGGAGCCCGCAGCAACGTCATCGGAGCAAGGGCTGGAGCGTTAGGCATGCCGCTGAAGGACCTGCGCAAGCGCCTCATTTATTCGGGGTGGCCGCATATCGGAAAGCCAGCTGCCCCGCTCGTTCCCGAAGGATGGAAGTTTAGTCTCTCGCTGACGGTTCGTGCCGAGGCGGTTCCTGCTTACGTCGGAGCCCGAACGATCGCCGTCGAAGCGGACGCGCCGAGTCTTGAAATCGAGGTCGCGTCTCCTGAGGACTACGGGCAGGTCGATCCGGAGCTCAAGATCATCCATTTGCGCGCGGTGCTGCCCTGGAGGGCTGAGACGCTGAGCTTGGATTACCAAAGGACCATCGCAGGCCGCATGGTGCGCAAAGCAGTCGAGGTTTTCCCCTTTTTAGAATTTCATGTCGTCCGCCTCTATCCAGATTTTAGGATTTCTTCCTCCCAGCGCGAGAGGTTGCAGCTCTTGAGGCAGACGGGGGAACCCACCAAGAAGGAGGCGCAGGCCGAAAAGGAAGAACTCAAAGAGCTCTATCCTTTTAAGAAGCTCGATGAGCTGCCTGGAAAGCTACGCGTGTATTCTGGGCATGGCCATGGCAATAGCAGCGGCTTAAATCGGCTTTTTTTGGTAGGTGAGGAGTCGTATCCCGAGCTTGGCGCCATGGGGCCGCTTTTGGCGGCCTTTGAGTCCAATGTTTGGCTCAACCACAAGTCGGGTATCTCTCACTCATGATCGATCGTTACGTGCTTCCTGAAATGCGCAAGCTTTGGTCCGAAGAGAGCAAGATCTCCTTGTGGATCCTCATCGAAGAAAAGGTCTGTGAGGAAATGCACCGCCGGGGCCAGATCTCGCGCGCCGGTTGGAAGGAGCTCTCGGGCGGCCTGCAGCGAGCCCGAGCCCGCGGCAGCGTAACCCCGGCCCGAGTCGAAGAGCTGGAGCGGGAACTCAAGCATGATGTCATCGCCTTTACAGCGGCTTTGGGCGAGCAGCTCAAAACAGACGAAAAACGCTGGGTGCATTACGGCCTGACCTCCTCAGACGTCGTAGATACGGCCTTGGCCTTACGGCTCGTGGAGGCAGGAGAGCTCCTGCTCGGCGAGATCGAAGCGCTGGTAACCAAGCTTGAGATTCGGGCTGGCGAATTTCAGAAGCTTGCAACCATCGGGCGAACTCACGGGATGTTTGCTGAGCCTACGATCTTTGGCCTCAAATTCCTTTCTTGGATGGCCGAATGGCAGCGCAATCGGAGCAGGCTTGCTCACGCGGTGGATGGCCTTCGTTTTGGCAAGCTCTCAGGCGCAGTGGGGGCGGCTAGCCACTGGTCCCCCCAAGAAGAGGCAAGAATCTTGGATCACCTGGGCCTTCGCGCCGAACCGGTGAGCACGCAAGTCATCCCCAGGGATCGACATGCGGAGTTTTTCTTAACCTTGGCCCTGTGTGGCTCCTCCTTGGAGCGTATTGCGGCAGAGGTCAGGCTTTTGGCTCGTTCTGAAGTGGCTGAGGTGCGCGAATCCTTCGGAATGCGTCAGAAGGGATCAAGCGCCATGCCTCATAAGCGCAATCCCATCGGCTCTGAGAACCTCACGGGCGTGGCGCGGCTGCTTCGCGGGTACGCGCTGAGCGCTTTGGAGAATGTAGCCCTCTGGCACGAGCGCGACATTAGTCATTCAAGCGTCGAGAGGGTGATCGGAGCGGATGCGACGAGCCTGCTTCACTACGCGCTCAGACGCATGACGGATCTTGTTTCGACTCTGGAGATTGACCGAACCCGCGTGAGTGCAAACTTGGATGCTGCCGCGGCAACTGCCTTTTCGGGGCGTCTTTTGCTGGCGCTCGTCGGCAAGGGCGCTTCTCGCGAAGAAGCCTACGGCTGGGTTCAACAGTGCGCATTTCAAGGTGAGGGAACGAGGGCATTTGAAAAAGCAGCGCGCTCGCATCCGGAGATCATGCGTTTTCTTCCCACTCAAGAGATCGCTCGCTGCTTTGATCTCAAAAAGCAGCTCCAAAACGTGCCGGAGATCTACCGAAGGACGCTCAGGAAGGGGCCCGCAGCTCAGAAACGGCGGTCTCGGTGAAGGAACGCGGCCAAGCAGGGCTTGAGTACATCTTGGTTCTCTCCATTTCGGTTAGCCTGGCTTTGATCGTCGGAAATCGCCTTCTCAAACCCGTTTTGCAGCCCGCCTGGGAGAGGTTTGCCAAGAACATTGAGTCTACCTTTACCGGCGGAGCGCTTTACCAGAAGATCTATTGGAAGAAGTGAGTGTGAAATTTTGACAGCCACCTGACTAGAAATTGGACAGAAGTGGAGTCCAGGGTTCTTTGTAAGTATCTGAAAT
>JBGAWT010000296.1:0-2492 GCA_044227445.1 Bdellovibrionia bacterium
AAGCGGGAACGAACAGCAAAAACGGCAATACAGCGAATGGGAATCTCATTGATCGGTCTCCTTGAGATCTTTTTCTCATTCGGAAGATGCATATGGATAATTTCAAAAAGGAATACTAGATATTCGTTTAAGTTATGGACTGGGAAAACGTTAGAGTCTTTATTCAAGTCGTCAGGAACGGAAGTGTAAGCGCCGCAGCCCGTGCTTCTGGCATGAGCCAACCCGCGCTCACCAAGCGAATCCAGGCGCTTGAAGCCAGCGTCTCCAAAAAACTCCTCGAGCGATCCCAACGAGGCGTGCTGCCCACGCGCGAAGGCATACTGCTTTTCGATTCGGCGCTGCCTCTGCTTCGCGAATGGGAGTCACTCGAAGAAACGCTCAAGACCAGCGTGCTAGGCCCCCCCTCGCTCTCGCGCGAGATCAGGCTCAGGATCGCAGCATCCGAGCATCTGTGCACCGAGATCCTACCGCCGCTGCTGAGCGAGGTCTGGCACAAGACCCCTTGGGTCAAATGGAACGTGTTTGCAGGAAACTCCCGTGAGATCGTGCGCGAGATCTTAGAGCGTCGCGCCCGCGTGGGGGTCTTTTTGACCCAGCTCAAGCATCCCCGGCTTACTCTCACTCCTTTAGGACGAGCGCGCTTCGTGCTGGTTTGCGGGCCGGCCAATCTCAAACTCAGAGGCCTCGCTCGACGCTGGGACTTAGCCACGCTTCAGCGCACCTACTATATCGGCTCTCGCGTCGAAGATTACCGCCGCCCCTACCCGGCCCTGCAGATGCTGGCTCGCCTAGGACTGAAGCCTTCTCTCTTTTTTGAGGCCAATTCGCTTGAAGTTCAAAAACGCATGGCCATGGAAGCCCTAGGGTACGCACTCCTGCCACGGCACATGGTGGAGCGCGAGCTCAAAGAGAATCGCCTGCTCGAGCTTCGCCCCCCGGGCGAGCCGCTGTCATGGCCCGTGTATTGGGTCGAAAAAAAGAAGCAAGCTAGCGCGCCTCAAGAAGACGCTTTGCTCGATCAGCTCAAAGAAAGACTGAAGTCGATACTCGCCCACAGTTAGGGCGTCGAACCATCCCAATAGCCGCTCTGGTAGCAGGCATTGAGCTTGAGCGAAGCTTGATAGACAGCGGGAGCCTTCTCCCTCGCGTCGCGCTCCCCTTGCACGTAGGCATCGACACATGCCTGGGTAACAAGCGCTGAGTTCTTGGCGCGCGCGCCATTTGTCAGCGCAGCTTTGCCCGCCTGATAGCCTGCGCCATAGCATTCGCGTCCTGCGCTGTATTCGCTTGAGAGCATGCCTTGCTTGTAGCCATCTTCGAAGTCCGTGCGGCACTCGCTCGTGTCGAGTTCACGGTACTTGCGCCCCGTGCTCACGCCGACATCAAAACATTGCCGATCGGCGCCCGCACCCAGCGAGGCCTTGAGGTTCACTCCGCGAAATCCGCTTTCGATGCCAAGCCCATACGCATCGAAGTAGCGCCCTAACGCGCAGAGATTGATTCCATAGGTGTTATAGAGACCGGGCGTTCCCTTCCAATAAGTCGGCGCCCCGTCCGCAAAGGCGCTTCCGCTCAAAGAAAGAACCGCTAAACCCAAAACATAGATTTTTCTCATGCTATCCCCTGCCGAGGATTTCGATAGCTCAGGTGAGCAAGCGAGTCAATCACTTGGAACGGGTCAAAACCCAGGTTTCGCCCTTGGCTGGCACGGAGGCACGCCAGATCCAGCGCCCCGCCTCCAAGGATAAGGAGCCCTGCACCGCAAGGCGCTCAGTCGCCCCTCCCAGCGCGGGAATCAGCACCCAATCCCCCAACAGACTCGTGCCTTTGACTCGAAGGTTTTCAAACTTCCCAGAGATCGCAAGCGACTTGCCTTTGGCGGGTTTGGACGCCCCCCAGGTGCCCTCGAGCTGCCCGCCCTCTTCTTTGAACTCGGCCTTCCACGCGCTGGATTGCCATGGCGCATGAGCACCGGGAGCAGAAGGAACGAGCCTCACACCCTCAAAGCGTCCCAGCCAATCGGGGCTCGGTCGATCCTCTGAAGTTCCGCTCGCTACCAAAGGCTTAAGGCCTGCTGCGCTAGGCATCTTGCCCTGAAGCTTATCGCCGATCCAAGGCGCAGGCTCCTGGGCCAAGTGCTTCGTGATGCGCTGACGTGAGCTCTCGGTATCAAGCCTTTGAAGCGTCTCCAGGGTCGCAAAGCGCGTCTGCGCATCGGCGTGCTTGAGATAGCCTGCGATCCACTCCTCTTCGCGGGAGCCGGCCGAAAATCCCACACTTCGAATCGCGGCGTTTCGAATCACGTCATCCGAGGTGTCTTGAGCCTGTTGCTTGAGAACTCGCAGCGCCTCGGGATCGCCCGAGTACCACCCCAGGGCCTGAACCAACCTGAGCTTGTGATAGGTCTGCGTATCGGTTGAGAGCTTCTTGATGATGATCGAAGGGGCTCTAGCGCCAAGCCCTCTCCACCAATCGGGCGTGTCAGTCGGGTG
>JBGAWT010000297.1:0-2471 GCA_044227445.1 Bdellovibrionia bacterium
TGGTGAGCACGTCTTGTTCGCCTTGCTCGAGTCCAAGCTCAAGGAGCTCCCCTCGGCACGAGTATTAAAGGATGGGGGACTGAGCAAAGATCGCCTACAAGCGGCAATCAAGAAGGTTCGCGGCGAGAACCGAATCCAAGACGAGGATCCAGAGGCCAAGTACCAAGCGCTTGAGAAGTATTGCCGCGATCTCACGCAGCTGGCTCGAGACCAAAAGTTAGATCCCGTGATCGGTCGCGATGAGGAAATTCGCCGCATCGTCCAGGTCTTGTCCAGAAGGACAAAAAACAACCCCGTGCTGATCGGCGAGCCTGGCGTGGGCAAGACGGCTATTGCCGAGGGCTTGGCGCTTCGGATCGTTCATGGAGACGTGCCCGAATCGCTCAAGCGCAAGCGCCTGCTTACCTTGGATTTGGGCGCCCTGATCGCAGGTGCGAAATTCAGAGGTGAGTTCGAAGAGCGCCTAAAGGCTGTCATCGGCGAAGTAACCAAAGCTCAAGGCGAGATCATCCTGTTTATCGATGAGCTTCATACGCTCGTGGGAGCGGGCAAGACCGATGGCGCGATGGACGCATCCAATATGCTCAAGCCCGCGCTGGCCCGCGGGGAGCTTCGCTGCGTAGGCGCTACGACTCTCGATGAGTATCGTAAGTACATCGAGAAGGACGCGGCATTGGAGCGCAGATTTCAACCCGTATTCGTCAAAGAACCTACGGTTACCGACACGATCAGTATTTTGCGCGGCTTGCGTGAGCGCTATGAGATTCACCATGGGGTGAGCATCCGGGATTCGGCGCTTGTTGCTGCTGCGATGCTCTCAAACCGCTACATCACGGATCGATTCTTGCCGGACAAGGCCATTGACCTCGTGGATGAGGCGGCTGCTCGCATTCGCGTTCAAATCGACTCGCGTCCTGAGGAGATCGACCAATTGGAGCGAAAGATCTTGCAGCTTGAGGTCGAGGCGCAAGCACTCAAAAAGGAGAGCGACAGTGCGTCTCGCGAGCGTCATACAAAGATCGAAGGCGAGCTGGGAACGCTCAAAGAGCGAAGCTCGCTTCTGAAGTCCCAGTGGGAGAGCGAGAAAAAACGAGTCAACGCGGTAAAGGATCTCAAGGAGAGCCTCGAGCGCGTCCGGCTTGAATCCGAAGCCGCGGAGCGAAGAGGGGATCTCGAAAAAGCAGCGGAGCTTCGTTACGGAAAGCTCCTAGGCTTGCAACGTGAGTTGGAACAGGCGCAAGGCAAGCAGGGGGCATCTTCCAATCCCTTGGTCAGGCAGGAAGTCACGGAGAACGACGTGGCTGAGGTCGTCGCGCGATGGACGGGCGTGCCGGTTGCCAGAATGCTTGAGGCCGAACAGCAAAAGCTCCTTCATATGGAAGAGCGCCTGCGCCAACGCGTGATTGGGCAGGACCCGGCGCTTCAAGTCGTTTCGAATGCCGTGAGGCGCTCGCGTGCGGGCCTGCAGGAAAAAGGCCGTCCCATGGGATCGTTCCTGTTCTTAGGCCCTACGGGTGTTGGGAAGACCGAAACGGCAAAGGCCCTGGCCGAATTTCTCTTTGATGACGAGCATGCGTTGGTACGCATCGACATGAGCGAGTACATGGAAAAACATTCGGTCTCGCGCTTGCTGGGCTCGCCTCCCGGATATGTAGGTTACGAAGAAGGGGGTTCCCTCACCGAGGCTGTGCGCAGGCGCCCTTATTCTGTGATCCTGCTCGATGAGATCGAAAAGGCCCATCCTGATATCTTCAATGTCTTCTTGCAGATTCTAGACGATGGGCGGGCCACTGATGGACAGGGCCGTACGGTGGATTTCACCAACACCCTCATCATTATGACCTCCAACCTAGGAAGCCATCTCATCCTCGAGCAGCAAGAGGCGTCTCAGCGCGATGCGGCCGTCATGGAATTGGTGCGCAAGCACTTTAGGCCGGAGTTTCTCAACCGCATCGATGAGATCGTGATTTTCTCCCACCTCGAGAAGATTCAGCTGCGCCGGATCGTGGATCTGTATGCCCAGAAGTTGAGCGAGTTGATCCAGGAACGAGGCCTGCGCCTGAGTCTTGGGCCTGAGGTTGCCGATTGGATTGCTGAGCTCGGATACGATCGGGACTTTGGAGCTAGGCCGATGAAGCGAGTTTTCCAGAAAGAGCTGCAAAACCCGTTGGCCGAAGAGCTGCTAAAAGGACGGTTTAAGCCGGGGAGCGAGATTCGGCCGGTTTTGAAATCCGGTCACATCGGGTTTGAAGAAAGCGCCACATAGTAGGATTTGCCCGGAAATAAATTAAAAAACATCGGCATTAATTGTCACAATAAGTTGAATTTTGCTTTTTTCTGTCCCAAACTGGGGCGAATGGCGATCACTGAGGTAAAGATTTTCCTGGTCGAGGAAGATAAGCTCAAAGCCTACGTCACTATTATTTTGGGTGGCAGCTTTGTCGTTCGCGACCTCAAAGTTATTCAAGGTA
>JBGAWT010000298.1:0-2441 GCA_044227445.1 Bdellovibrionia bacterium
ATCTGGCGTTTCGGAAAGGCGATCTTGAAGAGGAGAAGCGCGAGGCCTGGATCGCTGCTTGCGAAGGGCATGGTACGGACGCCCAGCTTCCGTTTTGTCCCGTAGTGCTCACCCAACCGAGCCGAAAGAATCGGAAGGCCGAGCGCGAAAAGCGCCGCCAACGTCGTCAGCACATCGCTCAAGCAAAAGTGTTCATCCGCGGGACGGATCTCTCCAAGCTCAAGGATTTCACCGAGGGCGAACTCATCTTCGCTCTGAGGTCCATCAAGCATCCGGCACAAATCAAGAAAATTGCGGAGCGCGTGCAGGCGCTGCCAGAGTGCGTTTCGGCAGCTCTTCCGGCGGCGAGCGCGCTGTTGATCGAGCGCGAATTCCCGGACGCTTCGATGCGAGGACTGGCTAAGTCTTTGTATGAGCAGTCGGTGAGGTGTGGGACGGACATCTCTAGCGTCTTGTCGCTGTATCGTCTGGGGCTTTTTGCGATCTGGGACAAAAAATGGGAGGAAGCCGCGCCACTCTTGGAGCGAGCGGCTGAGCATCCGCTGTCGCAGGAGTTTAGGCAAAGGTCACTCTATTGGGCTTCTGTGGCTCACGCGGAGCTCAAGAACGGCCGAAAGTCGCGGGACCTCAGGGCGCAGCTGCTACGGGACTTTCCGATGAGCATCCATGGATTGCTGGTAAGCGCGGACAATCTCTTCGGTGATCTGCCGATGATCTCGGACAAAGACCCCGAGGTCATGTTTAGGACCAGGCGTAACCCCTTTTTGAATTCCCAGGTGATGGCAGCGGAGGCTTTGCAAAGCGTAGGGGCTTTTGCGGAGTCCTACAGCATCTTAGATCCCATCATGGATCAGATCGGAACGACCGAAGTCTCGTTTCAGATCTATGTGGCAGTGCTTCTGTCTCGCTCCGGCGACAGCATCAAGAAGTTTGGCCTGATTGCTTCGCTCTTTAGACGAGATCCCCACTTGATCTCGGCTTCCATGCTGCAGCTGCTGTATCCCTTGAAACGCTTTGACGTCGTGAGGAACAACCTCGGCAATACGGACCTCGATCCGTATCTCGTTCTTTCGTTGATTCGACAGGAATCGGCTTTCAATGATCGGGCTCGTAGCCAGGTAGGCGCAATGGGCTTGATGCAATTGATGCCCGCTACTGCTCGAAGGTTCGAGCGCTTGTCACGAAGCGCTCTCTTTGACCCTAAGACGAACGTCCGGGTCGGGTCAAAGTACTTTTGGCGGTTAATCCAGAAGTTTGGCGGAGATGTGGAGCTTGCGCTTGCTGCTTACAACGCAGGGCCCGAGCGCGCATTGGAATGGAAAGAGCGCTATCCGATCGACAACCGCCTGCTTTTCGTCGATCTGCTTCCCTTCAGGGAAACGCGCGATTACATCGCTTCGATTACGCGTAATTATTTTTGGTATCTCAGGCTATACTCACAGGAAAATCTGAAGAGCAGGATTCAGGCCGCCGAATCGCGTTCGGCGGTGCTTAAGATCTTTGGACTCTCGGGGGCATGATGAGCAGAAAGATTCAAGATTGGTTCACGCCGTTGCTGATCACCATCGCAGTGACGGGTTTTTACGGGTGCAGCTCCACTCCAAAAGAGAAGCCTGCTGACGCGGCAGTCGCCTCGCAAGATGATGATGAGATCAGGAAGCGCGAGAAAGAGCTCGGTAAAGGGGTTCTAGACTCGGATTCAGGGGCTGCCATGGGGCTTCGATCGCTTCATTTCGAGTATCGAGACGTGGAGCCGATCGATTCAGATCGAGAGACACTCGAAGCCAATGCGCGCATCTTGAACTCTCAACCGTCGCTTTTGATTCAGATCGAGGGGCATTGCGACCAACGCGGGACAGACCAAATCAATTTCCCGTTGGCTGAGAAACGGGCTGAGTGGGTGAAGAAGTTCTTTGTTTCCAAGGGCGTTTCCTCCCGGCGATTGATGACGATTAGTTACGGAAAAACCCGCCTGCTGGATAAATCCGAGACCCCCGAAGGGATGTTTAAGAATCGCCGCGTGAATTTCCTGCTCGTTTCTCGATGAAGCCTACCCGATGGTGTTTAGCTGCGATTGTTATTTTGGCTTTTGCTTGTTCGGGCAAAGGCAAGAAACCGGCTCCGCCCGAAGCTCCGCTGACTCCAGATGAGAAGGCCTACCGTGATGGCGTAGTTGCGCTGAAGCTTCGAGATGGAACGGTGGCTAAGCAAGCCTTTGAGAACTGCTTGCAACTAAAGCCGAAGCGGCAGGCTTGTCGCTGGGAGCTTGGGTGGGCAAAGTTTCTATTGTTTGATTTCGACGGGGCACTCTCAGATTTTAGGACCGTCGAGAAGCTGGATCCCGAGCAGCCCAAGCTTCAGGAGTCCATCAAGCGAGCCGAGTCCCATGCCTTGGCCTGGAAGAAGGTCATCGCTCTCCGAAAGCGCACGCCTAAGAAACG
>JBGAWT010000299.1:0-2423 GCA_044227445.1 Bdellovibrionia bacterium
CGGCGAAGCTCGTCCCCGGCACAAACCCAATTGGAATGGCCGCAGGGTCGCGATCAAACTCCAACCGGCAAACCTCTTTGCCTTCGAGGTCCAGGCGGCGCTTTCGCTCCATGGTTTCTAGGTTGATGAAGCCGTGCGCCTTCTCGCCTTCGAGCTGCAGCTGGTAGGATTTTCCGTCCACAAAGATCACGGGATTCTTGGAGGCCTTCATAAAAGGCTTATCGCCCCAATAAGCCCCAGTGGGCTGGGGGTCGTACTCGTAGGGATATATAATGATGAGGTCCCTACCTAGCTTCAGGAAGGCCTCAGAGGACGCCCAGGCGCTTACCGAAAAAATCAAATGTAAGAGAAAAATCCACACGCCAACTCGATTAAACGAGGCAATTTAATGTGTCAAGACACTCCCTAGATCCAGTACTTCAGCACGCCCATGACCTGGAAGTTGGTTTGTGAACCCGCCAGGGTCGGATAGAAAAACAGATGCATCTCGGCTCCGATGGACAACCCACTGTTCATGAGCGGGATATCGATACCCGCCTCAGGCCCGATGAGCAGAGCGTAGTTAGAGGTTCCCAGCGACACCGGCCCTGCGCTGGCGGACCAGATGTTGATGCTCGCACCGATATCCATCCCCACATGGACCCAAGCCAGAAAAACGTTGATCTCCGCAGCTAGGTCGATCTGATGGGTACCCGACCCCCCATTCAGGCCGAAGATAGAGCCCGAGCTTGTTTGGCCATGGTAGACGCCATAAAATCCGGCACCTAGAAACGGCGCGAAACGCCCCCCGGCTACGAGGCCAATGGCTGGGGCCACTGAGGTTCCGAACGTTCCTGTAGGAAAATTAGCGCCCGCTACCAGGCCGACGTAACCCCCTCGGACATTCGTGGTGGCGTTGGCCGGCGCTGGCTGTTGAGCAAGCGAGGAGGCCGACGTGAAAGCTACCGCAAATATGATGGCCCCGAAAAAGATGCTCTTTTTAGACATGTGATTTTTCCCCTGTGACTAGGAGACACAAAGCAAATGACGTGCCGTGACCGAAAGCAGGCTCAACAGAGATGACTCAAATGGCGCGTCATTACTGACGAGAGTGAGCTGACTTTGGCAAGAAACTCAGCGACGCCTGAGCATCGCGTTGAACGCGGCAGCGAGCTCAGGGAAAAAGTCCCATTTTCGAAAGTTCACGGGAGCGCCCGCACCCTCACCGTCGCTGGCCTCCCGCTTCATCGCAAGCTCCAAGCGATGCAAAGGGCCAGCAATCAGGTGAGAGAGAAGTAACCCCCCTGCCGTAAGAATCACCAATACGGCAAGAGTCGTTAACCCAAACACCGTGGCCATGTCGCGCTGCTGCTCGCGTAACAAACCAAACAGCGCATGATCGATGCTCAAGCCTTGTTCCAACGCGACGCGCTCGAACTCGTGCAGAAAATACCGCGAGATCGCGTACGAAACAATAATCACGACGACCGCCAAGATGCCAAGGGCACCTAAAAAAGTGAGCTGAAACCGAGGATTGATGAGCAGGCGACGCTGACTTCTGGCCCGGGTTTGTGCCCTACGGTCGTTCGATACGCTCATCTTAGAACGCCATCACCACGCGGGCGCCCGCGAAATCCAAATTGGTCTTAGGCTTGATGCCACCTGGGTTGGAATTGAGGTCGCGCGAATACTCAGCGGAGAGCTGCACCATTCCCAGCCTCCATACAAATACGCCACCCACCGCAGTGACGTCCGTATAGTCGTAGGAGCGATTGTCGAGCTGCACGCTTCCGCCGCGAGCCAGCACCTTGAACTGATCTTTAGAACCAAACCTGACGCCCGCTTCGCCGTAATACCCGTTTCGAACAAAACTCGTAGAACCCGGCAAAGCCACGGTCATCAGAGCATACCCACCACGCGCCTCGAAGGGACCGAAGCGAAGCGATCCATTCCCGCCAAAGGCGAACATTCGGTAGGCGGTCGTTTCGATCTCGTCGTTCCAACGCTCCGTAAAAAACGAGCCCTCGATGCCTACCTTGTTAAAGAACAAAAGCGAGAGCTTAGCGCCCAGCATCTTGTCCGTATTATTATCCGCACCCGTGGACATGCTCGAGAAGCTTGGGTACGCGCCGCCGGCAGTCACCGGGTCAAACCCGCTGCCTTGAAACCCATTGACCACGTATCCATCCAGGTGCAGCTGCAAAGCTTTGGTGTCGATCGGAATCAGCCTAAAGGACACGCCGAAATCAGCAAAGATATTGGGCAAGAACACCGAGCCAGACGGGTTGTAGAGCACCGTGCTGTACAGGACGTTGAGCCTTCCGCCGAAAATATTGTGCGGATTGAGGTCATCAAACGGAATCCAGATCGTTCCGATCCGCAGATGAAACCTCGTCAACGGTTTCCAGACCATTTCGTAGTACTGCATGCCGGCCGAAGGAGCC
>JBGAWT010000026.1:0-20797 GCA_044227445.1 Bdellovibrionia bacterium
GTTTTGTGAAGATCCTGTAACAATCGAAGCAACGCAGTGCGTGGAAACGCATTCGCGCGATTCAAAAAAACAGAACTAGCTATCGATGAAAGCCTTGAGCAGCTTGGCTCGCGAGGGATGACGCAGCTTGCGAAGCGCTTTTGCTTCGATCTGGCGAATACGTTCGCGAGTTACGAAAAAGTCTTGGCCGACTTCTTCAAGCGTATGGTCCGACTTCTCGCCGATACCAAAGCGCATACGTAGGACTTTTTCTTCGCGAGGCGTGAGGGTGGCTAACACCTTACGCGTCTGCTCAGACAAATTGATGCTCATCACCGCTTCGGAAGGGCTGATGGCTTTTTTGTCTTCGATGAAATCGCCCAGGTAAGAATCTTCTTCTTCACCGATTGGCGTTTCGAGCGAAATAGGCTCCTTGGCGATCTTAAGAACCTTGCGGACCTTATCGACCGGAAGCTCCATCTTAACTGCGATCTCTTCTGGCGTAGGTTCGCGGCCCAGCTGCTGAATGAGCATGCGCGAGGTGCGAACCAGCTTATTGATCGTTTCGATCATATGCACCGGAATACGAATGGTGCGCGCTTGGTCGGCGATCGCGCGAGTGATGGCTTGGCGAATCCACCATGTCGCGTAGGTCGAGAACTTGTAACCGCGGCGGTATTCGAACTTATCGACGGCCTTCATTAAGCCGATGTTGCCTTCTTGAATCAGATCCAAGAACTGCAAGCCGCGATTGGTGTACTTCTTGGCGATAGAGACAACGAGGCGAAGGTTGGCTTCCACGAGCTCGCTCTTAGCGATGTCGGCTTTGCGTTCACCAACGGTAAGCGTGTCGTGAATGCGACGCAGCTCTTCGATCGAAATGCCCGCTTCGTCTTCGAGGCGGTCAAGTTTCTTAGTAGTCTCTTCTTCGCTCTGAAGAAGTTGAGAAAGTTTCTGTTCGCTCACGTCGTATTGACGGCAGAGCGCGGGACGAGTCTCGGGGCCCTTCTTGAACTCGCGGCCGATCTCGCGCATCTGCTTGGAGTCCTTGACGCCCAAGAAGTCGAAAACCTTCTTGCGCTCGTCGAGGAGCTCTTTGCCACGACGCCAGAATTCTTTGATCTGACCGGCAAGCTGATTGATCGTCTTGCGATTGAAAGCCAGATCTTGGAAAGCGACTTCGACGGCGCGCTCTTTGCGCTTCACTTCGGCGATCCACTCGTCTTTTTTCTTCTGGCTAGCGCGTTTGCCTTCAGGGCCTTTGATGCGCTCTTCGACGCGCTCTTGCGCGTTCACGAGAGAGCGAACCTTGGCGATAGCGGCCAAAACCTTATCTAGATATTTCTTTTCGTCATCGGGCGAAATTTCTTCGTCCACGCCCCGGATCACGTCTTTGACTTTTACTTTGCCTTGCTCGAGGCGCTCGCCCAAATCGACGATCGCAAGCGTTCCCAATTTGGAGGCGAGGAGCGAGCGCAGAATAGCGACTTCACCTTCTTCGATGCGCTTAGCGATTTCGACTTCGCCTTCGCGAGTGAGCAACGAAACGCTGCCCATCTTCTTGAGATAAAGTTTTACGGGATCTGCGCCGCGCGCGATAGCATCAGTTGTGCCTTCGGCGACTTCTTCTGCTGCAGCGGGTTGACCAAGACCCAGCGGAGTTTCCTCTGCTGCGCCTTCTTCATCGTCGTCTCCATCCGCGCTTCCCTTTTTGCCCGACTCGATGATCTCGACTTCGTTGTCGGCAAGGAGGTTCATCACTTCGTCGATCGTCTCGCTAGCGATCCACTCCGGAGGAAGAACGTCGTTCACTTCTTCGGCGGTGAGGAAACTTCGTTGAAGACCGAGGTCTAAGAGTTTCTTGATTTCTTTACTTGCCTTTAGGGCCGCGGCCGAAAGAGGCGCGGCCGCAGAAGTGGTGGCTGCGGAAAGCATCGAATTAGACCTCGTCATAGAAGGCGCTAAACTCCTTCATTTTCCGCTGGACGTCAAGGTATTCCTTCATCCATTTCGCCTGTAATTCTGCGTCCTTCGCAGCTTCGGCGAGCGCGGCCTGCGTGCGAATCTCATGCGAAAATCGTGCCCAAGCTTTCTTTAGTCTCGAGCCCAAAGCGTAATGAAATTCTGAAGCCTCAAAGGCGGGCTTTCCTTGCTCTTGGGTCATCCAGGTTTCGGTAAGCAAGGATCTCAGCTCGAGATCCTCGATTTCGGAGAGAACCGACTCTGGAACCTTACGAAATCGTTCAAGAAAGCCCGCTTCTTGGCTCATGCGAGCAACGAGCTCGCGAGTGGGTGGATGATCCCAAAGGTCAACCAAATGAGCCTCAGAGGGCAATAAAGAGCGGCCCTTAGCGAGCTGCTCGGAAAATTCGCCACCCAACGCGAGACCCTGAAGAAGCACCTTCTCAGCCGGTGTCAAATGAGCACTGGCTTTTCTTTTGGCAACCGGTGCCACCTTGACCGGATTCGAGATCGGGGCCGACTGCTGAGCCGATATCGTGCCTGCCGTGGTCCTGGCCCCTAGAGCCTCAAACGAGGCACGAAGCACCGCCGTTGGAACCCTAAATTCCTGAAGTATACGTTGAATGCGCACCTGACGACCGACTGGATCAGCAAAGCGATGAAGCCACCCAGCCATTTTCTTGATGGCCTGTGCCTGCTTCTCGGGCTCGCTGCGATGCGATTCCCAAAGGGCATTCATCTCCGAATCCAGCAGCGGACGAGCCTCGGCCAAGATCTTGAGCAACTCTTCCTTACGCCCTTCGAGCACCATTTCGTCAGGGTCTTTGCCTTGAGGAAGATCTGCCGAATAGAGGATCTGACCCTGATCCAACCCGAGCTCCATCGCGCGCTGAGTGGCAGAGATGCCCGCTCGGTCCGCATCGAAAAGCACGATCACTTTGGATGCGAAACGCTTGAGAATCTGCAGATGGTCGGGCGTGAGCGACGTCCCGCAGGTGGCGACGACGTTACCGATTCCAGCCGCGTGCAGAGTGACTACGTCGAAGTACCCTTCGACCACGATGGCGACATCGGCTTCACGAATAAATTTCTGTGCCTGAAAAAGCCCGTAGAGCAGCCTGCTCTTTTGAAAGAGCATCGATTCGGGTGAGTTGAGATATTTTGGCGTCTCGCCCTCTCCAATCGCGCGACCTCCGAAGCCCGCAACCTTTCCTCTCAAATCCAAGATCGGAAATACGACGCGATTTCGAAATAAGTCAAAATGCCCGCCCGTTGAACGCGCACCAGGAGGAGAAGGACGGATCAAGCCCAGCTCGACGGCTACGGGAAGCGGAGCTTTTGCCTTAATCAAATGCTGAGTAAGCGCATCCCAGCCCTCGGGAGCATAGCCGACATAGAAATTTCGAATCGCCTCGGGCGTAAGCCCTCGACGCTCGACGTAGGCCTTAGGCTCACCTCCAAGATTTTGGTGGAAAAAGGCCGCTGCAAAGCGATTCAGGCGGTGTGCGACGTTCGTGCGCTCGCGTTGCGCTTGCCTTCGCGCTTGCTGCTCAGGCGACTCGCCTTCGCTCGAGGTGATTCCAGCCGGAAGAGGTACTCGCGCGCGCTCGGCTAACTCCTCCACCGCCTCGGGGAACGAAAGCCCCCGCATGTCCATGACGAAGCGAAAAAGATCGCCGCCTTTTTTGCATCCATAACAATGAAAGAGGTGCTTGGTTTCGCTGACACTAAACGAGGGGGAACGCTCGGAATGAAAGGGGCAGAGCCCGACATGATTCGAGCCTGCCTTGCGCAAGACGACGTGCTCGCCGACGATCTCGACGAGACTCACGCGTTCTTTGATTTTTCGAAGGAACTCCTCTGAAAACTTCATGGCCCCCTGATCACTTCTGGTGACCTGCTGTATCGGTTGCCGAGCGGTTTGAAAAGGCGGTTTTGAGGAGCCCTACTCACGCATGGGTGGCCCGAGACAGCGAATCTCCAAGGATTGTCAGTAGCTACCGAGATTCCCACGCGAGGCGAAACATCGATTTGAGCCGGTCGCACCCCGTCATCCAAAACCGACAAACGCGGACCTTGAAGGCTTTGGCCATTGTCGCTGCGCAAGATCCCCAGAGCTAGGCAGAGCTTCCCGGGTCCGTTGGCCAACTCCAGATCAGATTGAGCTTTGGGTCTGCGCCCCCGCATCGCTTCAAGTCCGCACAGAGGCTCGACAGCCCTGATGAGCACAGCGCCCGCTTCGCCGCGAGACTCCGTCACGAAATTGAGCATCTCGTAGTTTCCGTAGATAAAATAGACGTAGGCCACGCCCGGATCGCCAAACATGATCGAGGCGCGTGGGGTTTGGCCGCGAGCGGAGTGGCTTGCAGGATCATCGGCTCGGTAGGCCTCGGTCTCAACGATGCGCGCGCTCAAAAGCGTGCGACCTTGCCGTACATCCAGGCGCATGCCCAAAAGATCTCGGGCCACCGAAAGCGTATGGCTGGCGAAAAAATCAGCGCTAAGAAGCTGGGGCTTGTGCGGTTTAACCGCCCAGGCGCTCACGAACGATCTGGTTGACGACTTTGCCATCGGCGCGACCTTGGAGCTTGGGCATCAAGACCTTCATCACGGCGCCCATGTCTTTAGGAGCCGATGCCTTAGCCTCGGTGACGGCCCAGTCCACGAGCTTGCGGATCTCGGCCTCTCCCATCTGCTCAGGCAGATAGGCTTGAAGGAACTTCAGCTCACGCTCTTCTTTTTCAACGAGGTCTGCTCGATTGCCTTGTTTAAATGTCTCGATAGATTCTTGGCGTTGCTTCACGAGAGCTTGGGCAATCTTGACCAAACCAGTATCATCGAGGTCCACCCGATCGTCGATCTCGCGCTTGCGAATCGCGGCGTGAAGATTGCGAGCAAAGGTAAGCGTGTCCTTGTCGCCCGATTTCATCGCAGTTTTGATTTGGTCTTGGAGTCGTTCCTTGAGAGTGGCCATCGAGTTCTCCTAAATGAAAAAAAGAGGCGGCGCGCTTTTTACGGCGGCCGCCTCTCAAATGAAAAAAAGCGGACTAGCTGCTGCGTGGTCCGCGCGTCTTCTTGACAGCGCGTTTACGAGCGGCGGCTTGCTTCTTCTTGCGGCGAACGGAGGGCTTTTCAAAAGCCTCGCGCTTGCGCACTTCAGAGAGGGTGCCTGCTTTTTCAACCTGCTTCTTGAATTTCTTCAGAGCGGCTTCGAAGGAGTCTCCTTCGCGAATTGTGATTCCTGGCATATGTCACCTCCTCTTCGTCCAAAAAATGGGATGTGCAGTTACTACCTGCGGTCGGGCCAAAAAGCGACCAAAAACCCGCCGCCACCGGCTCCGGTGAGCCGCACGGAGCGCGCTCCCTGGGCAAGCAGGCTGTCGGCTTGTGCCTGGATGGCCGGATCAAGAAGGCCCCACTGGCGATAGCAATCCATCGAAAGCGCCATCGAATGGGCGATCGCATCGGCGTCGCCTTGCTCTAGCCCCTTTTGAGCTGAGCTCACGGCCTGAAGCATCTGCTCGTCGAGAGCCGAGGTGTTACGCGCTTGAACCCGCGTCACCGCTTCTCGCGTCGAAAGCGCCTTACCTGTATCGAAAAAGCCGAAGATCTTGGAGCTCTCCGCCCATCGGGGATGAAGCTCAATGAGCTTGGGAAGGCTTCCCCTTTCAAACCGGATAGGTTCTCCCCAGATGCCCGCCGCGACGTCCATTCCGCTGCTCTCACCATGAAAGCGGTCTTCAAGCCTGCGAGCCACTTCCAGCTGCTGCTCTTTGGATGGGTTGAGATCCAAGATCTGAGCTGCGAGCCGGGTCATTGCCACGCAAAGGGCGGCCGAAGACCCCAGGCCGGCGCCCACGGGGACGTTTCCTTGGAAAAGAAGCTCATGCTCGCTGGCTTCGCCTCGTCTCCCGGGCTTAAGCAGATCCAGTGCGGAGCCCAAAAGATCATGAAACTCACCGCTCCAAGATTGCTGAGGTCGATGAAGCGCACGAAAAGTCAGCCCGTACTCCTGATGAGGCAAAACGATCGCGGGAGCACCTCGCAGTACGGTGTGCTCTCCGGCTAAGACCCACTTTGCGTAAGTAGAAACCTCTCTCATGACAACACGACCTTCGCGCCAAGACCGGGGCAGTCTTCCAGGACTCGAACTCCCTGCTGATCGGCAATTTGAAGAATCCTCTCTCGATCCGCTTTCTTGACGATCACGTGTACATTCGCACCAGCATCCATCGTGACGCAGGCGCGGGCCCAGTGGACTTCGGGTTCGAGAGCAGCCAAGAGCTGCTTGGTCTTGTCGGTCTGATAGCTAAAGGGCTCGGTCGCCGTATGAAACAACTCATGCATGTCATGTGCTTCTTCCCAAGCGATCGTACAGAGCTGGTCCCAACGACCGTTGGCTAATGCCTCAGCGCAACTCTTGAGTCGCTGTTCCGCTCGCTCAGGCCTGCCGCGCCACTTGGGCGAAGTCAGCACGCGCTGATGAGCTGCGCTTGAGCTCACGGATTTTTCTTGCGCGCTTACGACCAGCACGAAGTGGCAGAGATCGTCAGCCTTTAAGGAGGATTGAAGTGCTCGCGCTTGGGTTCCTTGCCACATAATCCAGGGCCCATCCAAAGACCGGCAACTGCTGCCCGAACCGCGTTGGCTGAGCGAAGCGACGCGGCTTCGCAATTCTGTGTCCTGATCCCAACGAGAAGCTTCTTGCGGATGGGTCAGGGCAAACCCAGCAAGCGTCGCCGCAGCAAAACTTGATGCGCTCGAGGCGATGCCCGCCGCCATCGGAAACGAATTGGCCGTGCGGATCTCCCAGATCTCGCCCCCCGGTGCTTGAAAAACTGCATCCCAATGAGCTTGCATCCGTACACGCGAACGCTCGCTTAGATCCGGAATCCTGGCCTCGTTACTAGCCCCTTCGGGAAACTCGCTTAAGTTCCAAACGTACTGGCGGCCTTTCTTACCGACGGGACGCGCATGAATTTCCATCCAGGTGCCAAGACCAGAGAGCGTCATCGAAAGAGAGCCGTTGGCCGGCAGATTGGAAGCAGCGTCGGCCTTGCCCATGTATTTGATGATCGCGATGTTCGAAGGAGCGAACGCAATCACGCGTCGAGAGTCCACGTGAGCCCCCTCTCCAATTTCAGTTCTTTACACACCAGTCTCAGGTCGCGATCTCGCGCCAAAGATTCGATGCGATCCCAGCTCTCAGGATCATCCATATCGCGAGCTATAACTAACGCATCAGCTAGCATCGCGCCGCAGCCCTTGGCGCCAAGCACCCCAGGCAAACTCAAAAACGCTTCGCGATCAGCTCGCGCTGCCTCATGCTCCAAGCCCATCGCACTGAGGATTTGGGCGTAGCGGGTGAGCGTCTGAGCAAATTCTTTGGGGCTTTCTCGTTCAAGGGCCTCAAGAGAGCTTTGAATAACATCTCGAAGATCGTTCTCTTTTTTAAAAGCCGCCGATTCCAGATGCTCATGAGTAACGATCTTGCGCCCAGGCTGATGAGCTGCCGAAAAAACCGAAATCCCACTCAAGTCTACGTGGTGCCCGACAGCAGACATCTCGGCACGCCCGTCGGAGGTGATCGAGAATCTTTGAATCCCCCCCACCCATTGAACAGCCAGATCAGCGCCGCTGGGTTTTAAAGCACGATCACTGTGAAGCGAGCGGTAACTAAGCCAAGCGCTTTGCCAGCTAGGAAGCGCTGCTTCGGGATAGGCAAAAAAAGCGGCCGCGAATTGAGCGCTCGAAGCGCCAAACCCACCACGCCCTTCGTGTGGGTCGCGAAACTCAAGTGGCCTAGCGCCCAGCCAACGGCCTGCAGGGGATTCGCGATGAACGCCAAAAGATTCGGCTAAACGCGCTTCAAAGCGCGGACCACACGCTGCTACGACCGCTGGAGCCCCGTGAAGCACCGCGTACTCGCCGATTAAAAAGACTTTGCTTGGAACTTCTATGCGCACTGCTACTTCCGCCTCATCAATAAGGATGGACCCCATTGCCCGATGGAGTGCGTTCGCGCACATTGTGAAGAATTTCTTTGGCGCGTGTGAGGCTGATGCTCTTTTCAGACTTCAGCGCCTCGGTGAGGCGCATCCTCACTTCAGCGATCTCGTGCACTTCGGCACCGGCAGCGATGGCTAAGTTGGCTGCATGAAGCTGCATGTGACCTTTGACGATCCCTACGGTCGACAGAGCCCTGAGCGCTGCTAGATTTTGCACAAGACCCACGGCTGCGCAGATCCGAGCTAGCTCCTCTGCTTTTTGAACTCCCAGAATCTTGAGCGCGATACGAGCCGTTGGATGAAGCTTAGTCACTCCGCCAACAGTACCTACTGCAATCGGCGCTTCGAAACGACCGACGAGATCCAAGCCCTCGACTCGCCAGTCCGTGATGGGCCGATACTGGCCCGTACGAGCCGCGTAAGCATGAATGCCCGCCTCAACGGCACGCCAGTCATTGCCCGTGGCGATGAGAATGGGATCGATGCCGTTCAATACTCCCTTGTTGTGCGTTGCCGCCCGATAGGGATCGGCCTGTGCAAAAAGCGTAGCTTCTTGGATGCCACGGCCTAGGCTAGGTTCAATATTTCGAATCACTACCTCGGCGACAACGAGCTTGCTGTCCACGAGGTTAGAGAGAATGCACAACCCGACTTTCTCGAACGTCAGCGCCTCGATCTTAGGCTTGAGCGCCTCACAAACTTGGTTAATGAGGTTAGCGCCCATCGCATCGCACGGATCGCAAAGCAAATGCAGGACCAGCATCATGCCCTGCCCGTCGGGTCGAGCTATCTCGCGAATAGCGACATCCCGGATGCCGCCTCCACGCGCAACCAAACCTGGAAGGCATTGATTTCCGAACTCGATGAGCAGGTCGCGATTTTCATGAAGCGCGCGGCGAGCATAGGAAACATTCTTGACGCTGGGCAACTGGATCTGACCGATGATGAGGTTGCCTTTGGAGTAAGTGCGAATGCTGCCTTCGCGACGAATCCATTTCGCAGCGGAACTGGCGGCAGCGATAATAGAGGTCTCTTCGACGGCCATCGGAATAGCCAGATCGCGACCATCGATATTAAAATGAGTGGCGATTCCCAGAGGCACCGAAAAAAACCCGACGACGTTCTCGATGAGGTGCTCTGCTACATCAAAGGGCAATTCGTTTTTTCCGGAAAGAACCGAGAGGTCCTGCTCGTCCAGATCGCAAAACTCGCCGAGTCGCTCCAAACGCTCCTGACGACTGAGGCGATGAAACCCTTCCATGAGTTTAGGGTCGGATTTCATGAAGGCTGGCCCTCGCTATACACCGGTCCATCGCGCCTGAGCTCAGCAACGGTTGGTTTACCCGTGCAGAACAATGCGACCTTAAGTTCAAACTCGCGCAATGCCATCCACTGATCCAAAATGGACTCGCTCTCCATGGCCGCGTCTAAAATGGGTTTTGCAAAACCCACTCTCGAAGCGCCCAGAGCGATGAGCTTGGCCGAATCCAATCCCGTGCGCACGCCCCCAGAAGCCCAGATCTCAGTCAGGCCACCTACTTGCGCCGCCTCGCTTACCGAACGAGCAGTTGGAATTCCCCAGTTGGCGAAAGTCGCCGCAGTCAAACCACGAATGCTGCCCGGTTCGGCGCGCGCGCCTTCGATCCGCCCCCAGTGCGTTCCGCCGAGGCCGCTGACGTCGATCGCAGCGACCCCGAGTTGGGTCAGCCTGCCGGCCGTGTCGCGCGAAATCCCGCAGCCCGTTTCTTTTACTGCCACAGGACGTCCGAGTTGCCTCACCAGCGACTCAAGGGCCTTCCAGCTTCCTTTGAAGTTCGGAGTTCCCTCGGGCTGAAGCGCTTCTTGAAGCGCATTGAGATGCACCATCAGCAAATCCGCTTCCATGAGGTCCATCATCTGGCGAATGCGATCGAGATTTCCGGAGATGATCTGCGAGATGCCGATATTGGCGAAAAGAACCAGGCTCGGAGACTCTTGGCGGAAGCTCTTCCACTGATCGATCGTGCCTTGAGCGAGATTTTCGCCCGCTTCGAGATCCCGCCGCTGGGATCCTACGCCCATGGCCCAACCTCGCGATTGGCAAGCCACAGCAATCCTTCGGTTCAAAGCAAAAGCATCTTTGTGACCAGCGGTCATGCCGGCTACGAAAAAGGGGGTTTTCAAGGATCGATCTAAGAACGGAGCAGAAAGATCCACGTCCGACAGGTCGAAATCAGGAAGCGCGTCGTGAATCAAGCGATAGCGTTCGAGGTCGCGCTCGGAGACGGCTTGGTGCTCCGCCTTCAACGCTTCGCGCAGGTGATCGCGCTTCCGATTCTCAAACCGCTCTAGATCCATAACCCTCCTTCCTTAACTGATTTTTGAGGGATTTGCGAATGGCCATGGTAGGACTAAGGGGTGACTGCCAAACCCGCGGATTCGCAGGGATTACCGAGCCAGGCCTCCCGGCGAACCCGAGAATTTATTCAACGTTCTATCAAAAAATACCCCGGAGTATGGGGATTTGCGGGAGCCCTGCTTCCCATCGGCGCGGCGCTTGTCTTAGGACCGATCGTTTTCTTCGCGCCGAGCGACCTAGAGGAGGGCGCCCCGATCCAAGCGGTGAACCCCGAGCAGATTCTCTTGGAGAAAACCAAAGAGCCTTCGATCGCTCCGGGAATTCCCAAAAAAATCCCCGAATACAGCGTTGATCAGTTCCAATACCTCAGCGTGCAGGGCGGAGCTAAGCAGTGGCGGCTCCAAGCTCGCACGGCCAATATGTATGGGGGCGAGAAGCTGGTTCATGCGCGCACCGTCACAGCCTATCTTTATGACGGCGAGCAAGAGGGCACGGTCATCACCGGCAAAGAAGCCCGCTACTTTCTGAACGAGCAAGATCTAGAGATCTACGGAGACGTGAAGACTGTTTTCTCCGATGGATTCGAGCTCTATAGCCAGTATTTAAGGTACAAGCCGCGCCTTCGAAAGATCGAGATTCCCATCAAGTATCCGGTCAAAGGCAAGGGCAATGAAAAAGAAGACCAGCACATCGAGTTCGACAGCAGCGGGCTGGACTATATTTTGGGCGAAAGCCAGGTTTCGCTCCCTCGTGACGTGCGCTTCACGCTCACTCGCCAGCGTCCCGAAAAGGACGACAAGACCGAAAGAACCGTTATCGAATCGGACAAGGCCCTGATCTTCAGAGACCTGCAGCGCGCAGACTTCGCCATGTTCGAGAATCGGAAGCCAGAGGAGAGATTCGTCCACATCACCCAGCCTACTTTGTTTGCGCGAGCGCGACGGGCGGAGATCTTTTACGGAGAGCGCTCCAAAGATCCGCAAATCCTTCGTTACCTCACGGCTTACGAAGACGTGTTGATCAAAGAAAAGGAAGCTCCAGCGCCGACTCGCAAAGGAAAGAAAGGCGCCAAGACTCCGCAAGCCGAAGCCAAGGAGCTTCGCTACAGCACGAGCGGCAGAGCCGACTTCGACTCCAAGCGCGATGTGATTATTTTGAAAGAATACCCGCAAGTCTACCAGGGCCAGGACACCGTCACGGGCGACACGGTGATCATGCATCGCGACTCGGATATCGTCGAAGTTGAAAACAGCAACGCCTACAGCGACAATGAGTAACCCATGAACCGATCACTGCTCAAAGCTGAGAATCTCAAGAAGACCTACCGCGGGCGCTCTGTCGTTAAGGGCGTTTCCTTTGAAATCCAAACCGGTCAGGTCGTGGGCCTCTTAGGCCCGAACGGAGCAGGGAAAACGACTTCGTTTTACATGGTCGTTGGGCTCGTTCCCGCGGACGAAGGCCGCGTGACCCTAGATGACGGAGAGATCACGGCGTGGCCCATGCACGAGCGCGCCACCAAAGGCATCGCTTACCTTCCTCAAGAAGCTTCCGTATTTCGGCGCATGTCGACTGAAGAGAACATCATGGCGGTGCTTGAGACACTTCCGATGAATGACACAGAGCGTCAAGAGCAACTGCGTGCGCTGCTCAAAGAGTTCAGCATCGAGCACATCGCCAAACAAAAAGCATTCACGCTTTCGGGCGGCGAGAGGCGACGTGTCGAAGTCGCTCGCGCGCTCGCACTCAAGCCGAGATTTTTGCTCTTGGACGAACCCTTTGCGGGCATCGATCCCATCGCGGTGTCCGAGATCCAAAAGATGATTCAGGTCTTAAAAACCCGTGGAATCGGCATCTTAATCACGGATCACAACGTTCGCGAGACCCTTTCGATCTGCGATTTGGGATATATCCTCAGTGATGGTATGATTATTGAAAGGGGAACGCCTGCCGAGATCGCTCAGAGCAAAACCGCCCGAGAGATTTACCTGGGTGAGAATTTCCAACTCTGAATTTTAACGCGACTCGTCAGAGCCGAAGATAACGGATGGCTCTCGAGATCAAACAAAGCCTGCGACTGAGCCAGCAGCTGGTGATGACCCCCCAGCTGCAGCAGGCTATCAAGCTCCTTCAGCTCAACCGCATGGAGCTCACTCAAATGGTGACCCAAGAGATGATGGAAAATCCCATCCTCGAAGAGGTCCTCGAAAGCACCGACGACGCGGGCGACAGCAATACTGAGGGCGAAACGCCGATCGCCGAAGGATCCGCTGATCCTGAAGCCGAACAAAAACGTGACGAAGATTCGTTTCTCAAGCCCGCGAACAAAGAAGAACCCTTAACCCCTACTCAAAACGATGACTTTAATTGGGAGAGCTACGTCGAGGAGTTCAGCTCCTCGAGTTCCAGCACCGCTCCCACGATGAAAGAGATCAATGAGGAGCTACCGAGCTTCGAAAGCGCGCTCACAAAAACCGAGTCGCTCGAAGAACATCTGATGTGGCAACTCTCGATGGTTCAGCTCCAAGACGAGGAGCGAAAACTAGGCGAGCTGGTTATCGGCAACCTCTCGGACGACGGCTATCTCAACGCGGAGCTGGCGGATCTCTCCAAAGAATCGGGCCTCCAAGAGGAAGACGCGCAGGAAGTGCTCAAGATCATCCAAAACTTCGATCCGCTGGGCTGCGGCTCACGCAATCTGCAAGAGTGCTTGATGATCCAAGCCAAACTCATGAACCCGCGCCAGCCGCTGGTCGAAAAGATCATCGCAGGCCACCTCAGCGATCTGGAGCGTAAGAACTACGCTGCGATTTCGAAGGTCCTAGGAATTCCTGTCGAGAAAGTGATTGAAGCCACGCGGCTCATCTTGGAGTTCGAACCCAAGCCGGGCCGTTCGTTTCACACGACTGACACGCAATACATCACGCCGGATATCTACGTTTATAAAGTGGGCGATGAGTTCACGATTGTTTTGAACGAAGACGGGATGCCCAAGCTTCGTATCTCGCCTTACTACCGCAACGTTTTGGCTTCGGCTAACCAGACGACTGACAAAGATAAGAGCAAGATGACCAAAGAGTACGTGCAGGAAAAGCTGCGCGCCGCCGTTTGGCTCATTCGCTCCATTCACAACCGCCAAAAAACGATCTACAAAGTCACTGAAGCGATCGTGCGCAGGCAACGCGAGTTTTTTGAGCGCGGAGTGCAAGAGCTCAAGCCCATGATCTTGAAGGACGTGGCAAACGACATCGGCATGCACGAATCCACGATCTCGCGTGTGACGACCAATAAGTACGTCCACACGCCGGTGGGGATTTTCGAGCTGAAATATTTCTTTAACTCGAGCATCAATTCGACGGACGGCTCGGACTCGCTAGCGAGCGAAGCGGTGAAAGAAAAGATCCGACAGCTCATCACCAAGGAAGATGGCGGCAACCCGCTGTCAGACCAAAAGATCGTAGAGATCCTGCGCGCTGATAACATCGATATCGCCCGCCGCACGGTCGCGAAGTACCGCGACATGCTAGGAATTCTGTCGTCGGGCAAGCGCAAAAAAGTAATCTAGGAATCAATATCTCTCTGCGCGATTTAGGCGGCTGCTTTACTTCCTAGCCGAGAGCATCGGCGTCTCAAGCTTGTAGGCCTGAAGCCTTCCGTCGTCCGTTCCCACCATGATGAGCGGGCTGTTCTCGTGAATGCCGCGAGTATAAAGATAGGACCCTTCGTTCTCTGTGAGCGGAATATCCCACATCGACTGACCGGTTGCTGAGTAAGCCACAAGATGGCTGTGCCGCGTTGCCTTGCTGATATCCTCGGCGCCGATCACCCAGGCCTCTGACCAGCTTTGCAGCGTCGAGGTGAAATCCGCGCCCTGCACCGCTCCTCGGCCCCAGACGCGCTCTTTCTTAATGAAATCCCAAACGTTCAAGTGCTGACCCTGCTTGGAATTGCCGTAAACCGCTACGAGCGAGCGCGTGCCGGCAGCTTCGACTTGGCTCATGCGAGGCTCCACAGGCGTATCAAAAACAACTTTGCCCGCGCTGTCCCAAGCCTTGAGAGACTGTTTGTTCTTGGAGAGATCGTGCAACGAGAGAACCTTGAAATCAGGACCCGCGGTCACATCCAGATCGACGATCTCGCCGTCGCTTTCGGTTTTCCAAAGCTCTTTGATTTGAGGAACTCCACCGGCGCTTTGAGTAATCTCAAAAACGATGAGCTGGCCTGAAGTCAGGCCGATTGCGAAGTGTTGCTCGTCGTCAGCCACTTTGAGCGAGAGGATGTCTTTTTTAATGGGGTACGAAAAATCCTTCTCCCCATCCCAGCTGATCCAATCAAACGCGACAAACGGCTCCGCATCATCATCGTGATAGCAAAGCACGCGCTTCCAACGATTGAGAATGATCGGCCGGCACATGCCATCGAGAGACCAAACTTGGCGTCCTCTGATGTCAAAGCCCAAGACCTGGTCAAAATAAGAACCTGCCACGATCCGATCGCCCGCAGCCGAAACAGAAAGGGCCCGAAGTGGCGCCTTGGGCTTCATTCGCCAAAGCGTTTTGCCGCGAGAGTTCACCGCCATCAGCAAAGGCTGCCCGGTGCTACCGGGGATATCCGGATCCGGTGCCACAGCAATGACCGCCATTTGCGCTTGGTTGGCAAATGCCAGATCCGAGATGGCGCCGGGCACTGCCTGCTTCCAAAGAAGTTTAACGCCCGAAGGAGCATGCGAGGGCACGTCGGCAAAGAAAAGCTGCTCCGGCATGCGTGGGCTGGGAGAGCTCGTGCACCCTGCAAGGGCACTTAAGCTCAAGCAAAATGCCAGCCTAAAGGTTTTACTCATGCGCTCTCCATGGTACGGGAACGGGGTGCGCATTGCAATTTTGTCCAGGGCTGGCCGCATCTATAGCAACCTCCGATTGATGGAGGAGGCGCAAAAACGCGGTATCCCGTCCGAGCTCGTCAACCCACTCGACCTCGCGCTTTGCGCCGGGCCCGATGGCTTGAGCATCGCCTCCACAAAGGGCACGGCCCTGCCAGCGCGCGATTCGGTTTGGCTGCCTAGGATCGGAGCTTCGTTTTCGGATTACGGTTTGCTCGTCTTGGATCAAATGGAAGCGCAGGGCTATAAGTTGATTCATTCCTCCAATGCCATCGCCCAATCGCGCAATAAATGGCGATGCCTCCAGGTGCTAGCAGCTCAAAAGATCGCGGTACCTCGAAGCATCATCACCCGCGGAGCTTTGAGCGCGCTCAGGGGCAAAGAAAAAAACTTCTTAGGAAAATATCCGTTCGTACTCAAGCTCCTGCGCGGAACCCAAGGAGTAGGCGTCGGACTGGCCGAGACGTACGAGAGCTGGGTGGCGTTCAACGACACGATGCGATCGCTGGAGACGGACTGGCTCTCGCAGGAGTTCTTGCTCGAAGCTGAGCGCAAAGACGTGCGGGCCTTTGTGGTGGGCAACCGCGTGGTGTCGGCAATGTACAGAATCGCGCCGCAGGGAGATTTCAGATCCAATATCCATCGCGGCGCAAAGGGCGAACGCGTACCCGAAGCCGATCTCAAGAGCGGAGGGCTAGCCGATATCGCTGTACGCGCAGCTCATGCTGTTGGACTGTCAGTGGCTGGCGTCGACCTCATGATAAGGCCTGCTCCCCTTAGAATCCGAATTACTTCTTAGCAGACAGTACGGGAGACAGAGCCAGAGCCGCTCCGCCCAAGGAGATGTCCTTGAGCAGGGAGATCATGGCCATTTGGTTTCCGGCGGCCAGGGCGGGAATATGAACCGTGAGTGCGAAAACGCCCATGAGCGCGGCCAATCCGTAGCAAGCAAGCTTGGCTTCGCGCTTGGTGATGATCGCTGCAGCAGCCACGATCATCGCGACACCCGTGAGGTAAACCCAAAAAACGCCACCTGGAATCCAGGCTGGCACCATGCCGGCCATCTGGGAGGCGCTGGTGAGGTGGAAAATCCCGAAAACAGCGAACGGCAAGGCGTACAAAACGCGACCGATCATTCCGACTAGAGTCTTCATGCTGAGGTCTCTCTTTCTAAAAAAGTGGGAAAGCTTCCCTCAATGATAAGGCTGCGCGGCTAAAAGGCCAGTGCGAATAAGGAACGAAGCCCAAGGAAAAGCCCACCGGAGATCGCTACGCAAACCGGAAGAGTGAGCACCCATGCGGAGAGAATACGAGAAACCGTTCCACGCTGAACTCCGGTTTTCTGGGCAATCATGGATCCTGCGATTCCAGAAGAAAGAACATGAGTCGTACTCACCGGCATCCCACCTAGAGCGGCAACACCGATCATCGACATAGCAACCATCTCTGCCGAAGCGCCTTGCGCGTAGCTCAGGTGCTGTTTTCCGATGCGCTCGCCTACAGTTACCACGATGCGCCTCCAACCGATGGCCGTGCCGAAGCCCAACATCACGGCGACAAGACCCAGCACCCAGGTGGGAGAGTAATCCGTAAGCTTCCGCAGCGTCTTTACCTGGGGAGCAGCCGCGGGGATAGGCTTGAGCTTGTCGGTGAGCTGCAGGATTTGCGTGCGCAACTCGCGCTTTTGCACAACCGAGAGCTCATTGAGATTTCGGGGTTGCTCGAGCATCGTGCGAATCGCGCGCGCAGGAGCCTCAAGCTCCGCACGATCATGGTAGTCGCTTTCGACTTTGACGGCTGCCTCCCAAGCTTGGCGAATCTGCGTGGTCGGCGCCTCGACATTCAAGGCAAACTTTCCGGGAAGCACGCTGATCAGAATGAGCAGGATCAATCCCACTCCTTTTTGCCCGTCGTTGCTTCCGTGCGCGAAGCTCACTCCGGTTGAAGTTCCAATGAGCGCGAAGCGCACCCAGCGTGGGGGCTTTTCGGTGGCGCGCGGAGGGTGAAAGAGCCGGGCGTCTTTAAGCGCGAACTTCAGGAACGAAAGCACCGCTTTAAGCGCGAACTTCAGGAACGAAAGCACCGAGGCAGAAAGCCAGAAACCTAATAGCGGCGAGATCAAAAGCGAGAGCATGATTTCTCGCGCCTTAGCCCAGTTGAGCGCCTGAAGGCCTCCTCCGGCGATATGCAGCGAAGGAAACAGGGAATTGGCGATTCCCACGCCGAAAATCGCACCGATCAGCGTGTGGGAACTCGAAGCGGGAATGCCCAGGTACCAAGTTCCTAGATTCCAGAAGATCGCCGACAGCAGAACCGCGAACACCATCGCGAACGAAACGGCGGTATTTGTAGATGCCAGCAGCTCCGCGGGCAAAAGATGCACGATGCTCATCGCAACACCGATTCCGCCTACGAACACTCCTAGAAAATTACAAAACCCTGACCACAGCACCGCGGCCCGAGGCTTGAGCGACTTGGTATAAATGACGGTGGCGACGGCGTTTGCCGTATCGTGAAAGCCGTTTGCAAATTCAAAGAGGCACGCCAGGGCGAGAGCGAAAACGAGAATCAGACCTGTTCCCCAGCTCAGTGTGTCGAGCACGCAGCCGAACCTAAAAGAACCGGGGGTGTTTGGAAAGCAAAGAGTGGCTGGCGGCGAAGATTGTGCAGCGCACTATCCAGCGCGGCGCACCGTAATCAAGCGTTGGTATCGTTCCTTGGCTCGACGCTTAGAGGCCTTGGGTTGGCGCTTGCGGTAATCGTCAAGGGTCAAACATCCGTAGATTCTCTTTACGAGCATCGTATGGACCTGACTACCCAGCTCCTCAATAATCGATTCCTCCAACGAGCGAGGTACGATAATATTTAGTTTACTCAGGTACTTGAGGTAGTCTTGAACGACGCGAGCAATAAAACCCTTACGGTCGAGATCGGAATCCTGAAAGTGGAAAAGATGCTGTTCGAAGATGACGTAAAGCGGGTCGAGTTCGGCTTTGTCTTTAGGTGTCACGCGGGTTGTACCGTCCCAGGTATTTTTCGGAAAATCGGGAGGTTAGCTTGAGTACCAAGAAAAAGCCTGTACCCCTGGCTAAGTCCAAGGAGTTCCAAAAATTTAAAACCCTTCTCGATGGAGCTAAGCGCGTGCTGATTTCGACGCATTCGCTGCCCGATGGAGACGGATTGGGCGCAGAGGCAGCCCTGTTTCATTACTTGAAACGCGCCCGAAAGGCGTGCCGCGTCTACAATCCGGACCCACTGCCTAAGCGCTATCGGTTTTTAGACCCCAAGGCCAATATCCTGCTCGGACCTGGCGAAGTAGAGCTTTGGGACACTTGCGACCTTTGGATCATCGTCGACACCAATGACCCGCGTAGGCTGGGCAAGGTCTGGCATGAGATGTCCTTGCGCGCCAAAAAGATCGTATTCATCGATCACCACCCTGAGACGCAAAGCGCCGATATTCAGTACCCCCCGCACTCGTTCCTGCTCAGCAACGTCGAGAGCAGCAGCATCGGCGAGATGCTCTACCACATGTTCGCGGAGCTGGGCTTTGCCAAGTACAACTTGGATGTCGCAGTGGGATTGTACGTATCCATCATGACGGACACCAACAGCTTCAGGTATTCGCGTACCACTCCTCTGTCGCATCAGATCGCAGCAGAGATGATCGAGCAGGGCGTGAATCCTGAAGAGGTCTATCAGAACATCTTTTCGTCCAAGGAGCTCTCGCACTTGCAGCTGCTGGGCCGCATGCTCCAAAGCGTCCGCATCTCATCAGGCGGCAAAGTTGCCTGGCTTGAGATGAACTTGGAGCTGCGAAAACAGCACCAAGCTTCGGCTGACGACACGCAGAGTTTCTTGAATATCCTGCTTTTGTTGAAGGACGCTGAGATCGTGTGTTTCTTCCGCGAAGAGGACGATCACCGCATCCGCGCATCGATCAAATCCAAGGGCCAGGTCGTCATCAACAAGATCGCCATGGAGTTGGGTGGCGGCGGACATGAGTACGCGGCGGGCCTAGCCGTCACGATGCCTATGGATAAGGCCGTGCAGACGATCATCGGCAAACTGGACGCAGCCGTAGAACAAAAAGAAAAATTCGGAAAATGAAGCGCTCAGTCGTCATACGGCGGTGGGGCGGGCCTGAAACGCTCACACTTGAAATGCAGGAGAGAGAGGCACTAGGAGCGAATGAGGTCCGAGTACAAGTCGCGGCCGCCGGCGTGAACTTCGCCGACGCTTTGATGCGCATGGGACTCTATCCCGAAGCACCGAAGCGGCCCTTTGTCCCTGGCTACGAAGTCGCAGGCACTGTGGTCGAAGTAGGATCTTCCGTTTCGTCCTTTAAGAAAGGCGACCGCGTCTTGGCAGGCTGCCACTTCGGCGGCTACACGACTGAGATCGTGGTGCCAGCGTTTCAGGTACGGGCTTTGCCTGCGGGAATGACGGAAGTCGAAGCCGCGTCGATCCCCGTGAACTTCATGACCGCTTGGGTGGCCCTGGAAGAAATGGGCCGCGTGCGCAAGGGCGACCGCGTACTGATCCAAAGCGCTGCAGGCGGCGTCGGCGTTGCTGCGATTCAATTGGCTGCGCGACACGGCGCGCGCGTCTCGGGCTTGCTCGGTTCGCCGCAAAAGTTTGAGGCGGTTCGCGACCTGGGCCTGTCTGAGATGATCAGCTACCAGCAATGGGAAGATCCCGTCGCTTCTAAGAAGCTCGAAGGCCAGTTCGATCTCGTTTTGGATTCTACTGGAGGGGCGGGTTTGAAGCGCTCGATGCGCTGCCTGGCTCAAGGCGGGCGCGTAGTGAATTTTGGCGTTTCTCAGATGACTACGGGGAATCGACGATCGATCATTCAGGTGATCAAGCTGTTCTTAACTTCGCCGTTGTTCACGCCGTTTGGATTGATGATGGGCAACCATGGGATCTTTGGTCTGAACATGCTGCAGCTGTTTGATTCGGCAACGGGCGAGGCCAATCCATTAATGACGCGCGCGCTGGACTCAGTCATGGCGCTGTTTGAAAGCAAGAAGCTCGTCACGAAGATCGGCAAGACATTTCCCCTGGCGCAAGCAGGTCAAGCGCAGGCCTACCTTCAATCAAGGGCCAACGTGGGCAAAGTCGTTCTGACGGCTGAGGGGTAGCTAGACCCTCCGTTGCGAGTCGGAGGTACTTCAACAGACCAATCGTCCGCTGAACTCTGCCTGAACCCGACTAACAAGCATTTCAACAGACGATTGGTCTGTTGAAGCAGCATTGACTCTTAAAACACCTTCGGCACGCGCCTTGCTCTGCAGCACGGCATGAAGAATTTTCACTTAGTTTGTCGAACCAAACATGGTTTGAACCCATTTGAAGACCAACTGAACTGCCAGTTGTTGTGGAAAAACCTCATGTGTAGGTTTCCGCAGGCATGGGCAACAGTGATCATGCCCAATCACGCTCACATTCTAGTCACGGCGAAATCCTATAGGAGCTTAGTCTGGCAACTCTCTTTAGCTACCCGTTGCATTTCCAGAGGGCTGAATCAAAAGGTATGGGAATCAATTCCAGAACCCATCGAAATACCTGATGCTAAGCACTTGCTCAGACAGATCCGCTACGTCCATCTAAACCCAAGTCGCAAGGCCCTTA
>JBGAWT010000300.1:0-2371 GCA_044227445.1 Bdellovibrionia bacterium
GGTGTTTTTCTGGTCTATTTCCGTCACGACTGGGCAAGCATGGTGGGCTCTGCGATACGCATGACGGTAGAGCGCCGCAAGCCCCAGTCCTTAGATGAACGGCTTTTGCTCCTGGTGTTTTGGACCTTTGCTCTCTCGAGCATCGTGAGGATCTTTTCGACGGAGTGGGCCATGCCCCCAGGCGCCACGCCTTTGCAGCATCAGGGCTACCGAGCGTTTCTCTCATTTGGTCTGGGAGTGATGTGGCTCTTTTCTTATAGGATGAGCCGCAAGAGTAAGAATCTCTACGATTGGAACTGGCTCAACGCTTCCTTTGTGGGCCTCGTGACAGGCTTGAGCCCCGTGGTTGGAATGGATTTCCTCACCTTAGGCTTAGCGGCCGCATTTTTTGCTAATCATCGCTGGGAGTCAGCGTTCAAGTTCGTTTGCCTGGTTGCCTTTCCGATTTTCCTTCGTGAGACCCTTCAGCTCTGGGGCACGGCGCAAGCTGCAGGAGCGATCCTCAAGCAAGAGCTTTCTTTGCTTTCGTCGATCGTTGGATTCGCAGTTGCTACAGGAGCAGCCTGGCTTGGACTTGCCTCCATGCACCAGTGGGCTAGGCAAAATGTTTCGCCTGCAAGGAGCTTTGCTTTTAGGTTTGTGGTCTTGGGAGCGGTCTTGCTGAGCTACTGGTACCGCGCGCGAGGCGTCTAAGCCTACTCGGCGTCTGCGCCATCGCCCGGGCTCTTGGTGCCCGAGTAATCGACCATTTCTTTGAGTTCCTTACCCACCTTGAAAAACGGAACGCGCTTAGGAGGAACTTGAACGACCTGCCCCGTCTTTGGATTGCGGCCCTGATAGCTGCCGTAGGAACGATTGACGAAAGATCCAAAACCGCGGATCTCGATGCGATCATCCTTCTTGAGTGAATCCTTCATCATATCGAAGACCATGTTGACCACGATCTCAGCCTGCTTGTGCTGAAGGTGAGCCTTCTCAGCGATCACGTTGATCAGATCAGCTTTCGTCATATCTTCAGGCTAAAGATAACTATCGGGTTTTGCAAGGGGTTCTCGATCGAACGCGAAAATTATACCTGCCGCCACTTGATGATCGATAAAACGACCTCAAAAGCGATCAGCAGGATAATGATGAGCTCAAGGAGGGTCTCGCGACGGGACTTAGCGAGATCCACGATCACCTCAATGCTCTCTTGGATGATCTTGATCTTGTACTCCAAGGCGCGATAACGCACGTCGACTTCCATCATCGTCTTGAGCTCTTGGTGGGCGCGGTCGAGCTCCGGATTTTCCCACGTCTCATCCGGCGAATCGACGATGTAGAGATTGGAAATGATCTCTTGCTTGGTGTCCAAGCAAAGTCCAATGAACTTGATGAGGTCCTCGGTGCTCTCGAGCATCCGGCCTTGCTGCTGTAATTTTTTGGAAAACACATTGGTGCGTTCCAAAAGATTTTGGATGAGCGTTTCGTAATATTCGAGCGCCGTGCTCTCAGCGAGGAGCATGCTCACGATCTTGACGATCTGGTAGCTCAGAGTGTGGACGACCACGCGGTCAAAGAACACCTTCACCCCAGTTACCCCGCCTGGAGCTGGAGGAGTGGCAGGAGGATCTTGCACCTCAAGGTAAAACACGTCCTGTGAGCGCGCCTGGTCGCTCAGGATGCGGTGATCTTGAATCGCTGCGAGCTCGCGCTCCTGAAGCTCATCAGGCACGTTAAAAAATACGACTGACCCGTAGTTGTAAACGAACAGATAGGAATCCTGTCCGTAGCCCACGACCATCTCGTAGTTAGAGAATTCGAGCGAAGGGCGCGAGAAGCGCTCGCGAATGTCCTTGAGCTTGAGCCGCTCAGCAATGTGGTACGCCTTGATCCTGAGCGGTTGTGTAGGAACTCCAGTAGCGGGCGTCACTTCTTTAGCTTACTCCAGATGAGCCTACATCGACACGTTATCTGAGTCCGGAAGTATCGCGATTGCCGAGGTGGAGGAGGTGTCGTCAAATTTTCGACGACGGATTTCGACCTGAATCACTTTGGATCCCGGTGGACCATCCCAGCAGCTCTTTTGAAGCGCATCGAGGGCTGCTTCTTCGCCTTGAAGCACCGCTTCCACTCGCCCATCGGTAAGATTTCGGACCCAACCCGTGAGTCCCGTGCCTTGCCGCGTCATCCAACGTCGGTAACCCACGCCTTGGACGCGGCCAGAAATCAGGAAATGGCGGGCTTGCTTCAGACTTGCTTGACCTCGCGAATGCCCGGGATGTTCCAGAGCTCGAGAACAAACTTCTTATGGTCATCGCGGTGACCGCTGTACTGGAACTTGAGAATCGTTTTTTCGCCGCGCGTGAGGATGTCGAAGTCATCGAGGTTC
>JBGAWT010000301.1:0-2320 GCA_044227445.1 Bdellovibrionia bacterium
TTCGCCTTCGTAATTAGTAACCATTCCGCTTCTGCCTCCTCAAAGTTGGGCGTACTGCTGGCTCTTGAAAACGTTTCGTCCTTTCGGTGGGCCCCCTTTAGGCAAAAACAGCCGCCGGGGGGCGTTAGAAGCGCCCAGGATCATTTGGGTTTGTAAAAGTTCGGGTGTGGAAAAGAGAAGGGCCAGCTCGCAATCCCTTGAGGGGTGCGGCTGGCCCGATAAATCCCGCTGCCCAGCGGATGCTTAAGACGAAAGTCTAAGCGTAGATTTTTTCGCGATGTTCCTGGCGCTCTTTGCAGGAGATGCAGAGCGTCGAAACGGGGCGTGCTTCCAAACGGCGAGGCTCGATGGGTTCTTCGCAGTCCATACAGGTGCCGAAGGTACCCTCGTCCATGCGTCCTAAAGCTTCATCGATCTTGGCCAAGAGCTGACGCTCCCGGTCACGAAGTTTGAAGATTAGGTTTTGGTTGATTTCGCTCGCAGCGAGATCCGTTTCATCCGGAAGGTCATCCGGCGAAAGGGTCAGCTCCTGGCGAATCGCATTTTTGCTATTGTTGAGGAGACGTTGCTTCTCCTCGAGAAGTACCTTGCGGTAACGAGCTACAGTCTTCGCATCCATGTCTTTTCCCCCACCCTTGGGTTGCCCAACTCCTTGGGACTCTCCGCGTTCCGTCGCGGATTAAAAGGAGTTGTATAAGTTTCTATAAGAAAGATCAATTTTTTTTGTTGTCAAAAAACTGGCGATGTCCCCAGCCAGTTGAGGTTTTTCGGCGGAGTGCGTCGCAAGCTTGAGGGAGTTAACAGTTGAGGCTTCGACTTCATGGGGTCAGCGGCAATCCGCGTACGAGAAGTAGCGATCGGGTTTTGTGCAGCTCGAATCAGACAGCGTTTCGATGAGAAATGAATGCTGACTGCGGTACTGAACATCCATTGTGGGAGTTCCGTAACAGCGTTTTCCGGAAACCACATAGATGGGGCCTTCATAGCTAGAGTGGGTGGGATACGCCGGGCTGTCTCCATCGATCGCGGTGGTCGTGCAGTTGGCACAGCTCGAATAGAAAATCTTTTCAGCCGTCGGTCCGTTGCTACCCGGAGGAATGTACCGGATCTTGCAAGTCAGCCAGACGCCGGTGTGGTTAATGCTGGCATATCCGCTTGAGTAGTTGAACCCACACGGACTTATGGGCGTATTAGAGCAAGCGGGCAAAGCAGAGGATGCCTGAGTTGTCACAGAAGTAGGCGTGGTCGTAGGAGAAGCGACGCTCGCCGGCGCGGGTAGGCTTCCTGTCTTGCTGCGATACGACTTCATCGGTCCGCAGCCCGAAACAAGTATAAAGATGACGGCGTAGGTTCGTTTCATTTGTTGGTCCTCACGAATGTTTCTTCAAAGGGAGCGATCTCGCTCAAGGTTTCTGTCACAGGTAAGATGCAACGCATGCGCGTGGCGGGTATCTTGGATCCCAAGACATCAGGCGCGATCTTATTGAATAGGGAGGTCCACTCCGGATCTTCGAGGAAGCGGTCCTTATACTTCTTGTCCGAAGGGATCCAGCGGAGGGTCACGTCAGCGGATTGCGCCTTGCCGTCTTTGCCGGTTACCTCGAGCGTGAGGGTGATCTCGTGCTGAGCGATGGAGGTGACTTTGTGCTCCTTAAAGGCCACCGTCATCCTTGATCCTTGGGAGCGAAGGGCCACGGCCAATTCCTCCATGGGCGAATCGACAAAGGCTGCGTGGATCTCGCGGGCGACAGTGATGTCTTGCTTGCTGCCGGTTTTAGGCTGAATGACCGCAGCGTCACGCGAGATCTCCCAGAGCGCGCGCTGGGGGTTGTAGTAAAGGACCTTATCCAGAGGCTCAAAGTGCTTCTTGCCCTTAGCGTCAACGCTCTGATCGAGTTTGCGCTCCTCGTAAAGCCTGGCGATCGTGCGACGGAGGCGCTCTGTCTCTACGAAAATCTCCTCTCGGTTGGCAAAGAGGCCCGGGTCTTTGAGTCCTCGTTTGATGTTGTTTTGAATCTCAAAGGTCGTCTCCGTGTTCCCTGCGCTGATACTGGCGCTCTCCATGCGATCCAGTGCCGCTCGTAGCCTTTTCCACTCAAAGCGGGCGCGGGCTCGCGTCGAGAGCGAGAAGGCCTGCGACAGACCTCCTTTGAGCAGTCTACCCACGTGCAGCTCGACGTCTTTTTCGGGAAGCGAGACACCCTTTTCGCGCAAGCGTGCGAAGAAGTCGCGCTTCAGCTCCCGCATCAAGAGGGGATTGGTGATGACCTTCGTATAGACTGCATGAAAACCAGCCAACGCAGCTGCACTACTGACGTAC
>JBGAWT010000027.1:0-13120 GCA_044227445.1 Bdellovibrionia bacterium
GTCTGAATCGCACAACCGAATACGGCCTGATGGCTTTGCGGCATATGAGCCGTAAGCCAGACGCTCGTTGCAGCGCGCGCGAGATCGCTGACGCGTATGGTCTTCCTTTTGAGATTACCGCCAAGACTCTGCAGCGTTTAAAGGAGCATGGATTTATCCGCTCCGAGCAAGGTGCTAAAGGCGGTTACACGCTGGGGCGTGCTTTGGAGCAAGTGAGCCTCGCTGAATTTTTAGAAGTCATGGAAGGTCCGCAAGCCGTAGTTGGATGCGCGGGTTCGAATGAGACTGCCAAGGCGGCATCTCCCTGCGAGTACGACTCTAAGTGCGAGATCAAGCGCGTGATGGGAGATCTCAATTCCCGCGTGCTTCGTTTCTTAGGCGGGATTAGTTTGGCCGAGCTGGTCAATGGAAAGTCCGAACCGCTGCTTTCGATTTCTTCAATCGCTTCTGCAGCTCCAGTTACCGCAGCTTGGGGAGAGCCCTGATATGAAATTCCCGATTTATCTCGATTATCATGCGACCACGCCCGTCGATCCTGAGGTCTTCAAGGCCATGACGCCTTACTTCCTGGAAGTCTACGGCAACGCAGCTAGCCGCAACCACGAGTTTGGTTGGACGGCCGAAGCAGCAGTGGAGAAGGCGCGTAACCAAGTCGCCAAGCTCGTCGGCGCGAGCGAAAAAGAAATCATTTTCACCAGCGGTGCTACTGAAAGCAACAACCTAGCCATTCACGGAGTTGCTGAGATGTACCGCACCAAGGGCAAGCACATCCTCACGACACCCGTGGAGCACAAGGCCGTCATCGATACGTGCAATTATCTCCAAACCCAGGGCTACGAAGTCACGATGCTTCCGGTGGACAAGTACGGACGCGTGAGCGCGGATGATGTGCGCGCTGCCATCCGTCCTGACACGATCTTGGTGAGCGTGATGTTCGCCAACAACGAGATCGGCTCGATCAACCCGATCGCCGAAATCGGCAAGGTTTGTAAGGAAAAGGGCGTTCTTTTTCACACCGACGCAGTTCAAGCCGCGGGCAAAATTCCGGTCGACGTCGAGAAGATGGGAATCGATCTTTTATCGATGTCTGCGCATAAGATGTATGGCCCTAAGGGCATCGGCGCTCTTTACGTTCGTCGCAAGAACCCGCGCGTGAGGCTCTCGCCTATTATTCACGGCGGCGGTCATGAGCGCGGCATGCGCTCAGGCACGCTCAATGTTCCTGGCATTGTTGGATATGGCAAAGCCGCTGAGATCGCGCTGGCAAAGATGCCCGAAGAATCAGCGCGCCTGCTCAAGCTCAGGGAGCGCATGTGGAAGGGCTTCCAAGATCAGTTAGACGAGATCTACCTCAATGGGCATCCCACCGAGCGCCTTCCGGGCAACCTCAACGTGAGCTTCGCTTTCGTCGAGGGCGAATCGCTCATGATGGGAATGAAAGAGATCGCCGTTTCGAGCGGCTCGGCCTGTACATCGGCAAGCTTAGAGCCATCTTATGTATTGAAAGCCATCGGCGTGGGCGAGGATCTCGCTCATACGAGCATTCGTTTCGGATTGGGCCGTTTTACGACCGAAGAAGAGATCGATTACGCGCTCAAGAAGACGGTCGAGGTAGTCAGGAAGCTTCGCGATCTGTCACCGCTTTACGAGATGGCCAAAGAAGGCGTGGATCTAAAAACAGTAGCCTGGACGGCTCACTGAGCAGGAGGATTTATGGCGTACACCAATAAGGTTCTGGAGCATTACGATAACCCTCGAAACGTAGGAGCGCTCGACAAGAGCAAGGCCAACGTCGGTACGGGTCTGGTCGGCGCACCTGAGTGCGGCGACGTCATGAAGCTTCAGATCGAAGTCGATGAAGCCAGCGGCGTAATCACGGATGCTAAGTTCAAGACCTTCGGATGCGGAAGCGCCATCGCTTCAAGCTCCTTGGCCACCGAGTGGATCAAGGGCAAGACGATTGATGAAGCGCTCACGATCAAGAACACCGACATCGTGCAAGAGCTCTCTTTGCCGCCGATCAAGATCCATTGCTCGGTACTAGCGGAGGACGCGATCAAGGCCGCGATTTCGGATTACCAAAAGAAGAGGGCAGGAGGATGAGTATGATCGCTGTAACTTCTAAAGCAGCAAAAGAAATCGCACGTTTGCAGTCGCAAGAATCCGCGTCTTCGCACCTTCGCGTGATGGTCGTGGGCGGCGGATGCTCGGGCATGAGCTACAAGCTCGGCTTTGAGAGCACCGCTCCAACGGCTAGCGACAAGATATTTGAGCAAGAAGGCGTTAAGGTCGTTTGCGATCCTAAGAGCTATCTTTTCTTGCAAGGCACGACGCTGGATTTCAGCGACGGTTTGAACGGCACGGGCTTTGTGTTCAACAATCCCAACGCCAAGCGTACGTGTGGTTGTGGCTCTAGCTTCTCTGCTTAGAACTCACTTCAATACCTCCTTCTACTGCGCACGGCTGCATGACGCGTCTACGGCGTTGTCCGCGTTCGCGCTCCCGCAACATAGCTCAGCGGCTATGCCTTGGTCGCGCTCACTTGTGCCGCCTTGTAGCCGACGTTATTCGCTCGCGCTCGTGACGAAGGAGGTATTGAAGTGAGTTCTAGTTGCAGTTTCTGCGCGAAGGGCCTCACTTCTCCGCATTTTTGCGCGGCCTGCGGGTCGCCTCAGCCTGTTCGCGCAGGTGAGTCCCCATTTGAGGCTTTCGAAGTGAGCGAGCATTTTTCGCAGGACCACGCCGTTCTCGAAAAGCGCTTCTACGATCTTTCCCGCAAGCTGCATCCGGATCGATTTGCCTCAGCCTCGCCCGAAGTGCGCCGCGCGTCGATGGAGCGCATGAGTTTTTTAAATGAATCCTATTCGATGCTTCGCGATCCAGCGACTTTGCGCCAGGAGATCTTGCGTCGCAATGGCGTCGCAGCCCCCAAGGGCCAGCCCCCGGTGGAGTTAGCTGAAGAGTGGTTCGAGCTTCAAGAGGGGCTGATGGATGATCCTGAGGGCGCCGCTTCGCGCATTCGCGAGTTCGCCCATCGCCTCGTGACCCTCAAGGCTGAGCTCGCGGCTCGTACCTTCGAATGCCAAAGCGAGTTTGATGCGGGTGGCGGAGTCGATGCGCTCAAGCGACTGGCTTCGGTCATGCAGGAGGATTCGTATTTGGCTTCGCTCGAGCGGGATCTGCAGCGCCTGACGCCGGGGCGGTCCACATGAAAGAACTTCAGGTTCTGGGAGCCCGACCCACAGGCGACACGATCGTAGGCATCGATCTCGGTACGACTAACAGCCTCGTGGCTATAGTCGAAAACGGCCAGCCGCGCGTGCTCAAGGGTGCAAACGGCTCCTACCTCGTTCCATCCGTGATCTCGTGGCACGAAGGAAAGCTGTTGGTAGGCGCAGCCGCTCGCGCTCTCAAGATCCGCGACGCTGAGCATACGGTATTCTCAGTAAAGCGCTTGCTGGGCCGCGGGTATGACGATCTTGCAGCGGCGCGCGCTCAGCTACCGTACGAGATTTTGCCGGGCGATGGCGTGGTTCGAATTCAAGTAGGCGATCGCGCCTATACGCCCATTGAGATTTCGGCTCTGATTTTGAGGGAGCTCAAGCAATCCGCTGAGCGTGAACTGGGCCGCGTGGTGACTAAAGCGGTAATCACCGTACCCGCCTATTTTAACGACGCGCAAAGACAGGCTACGCGCGCAGCAGGCAGGCTGGCTGGTCTAGATGTCCTTCGCATGATCAACGAGCCTACGGCCGCTTCTCTTGCATATGGACTGGATCGCAAGCGCCAGGGTCGCATCGCTGTGTTTGATCTGGGCGGCGGAACGTTTGATGTTTCGATTCTAAAACTCGAAGACGGAATCTTCGAGGTTCTCGCAACTAACGGCGATACGCAGTTAGGCGGCGATGATCTCGATCAAGCGCTCGTAGCGCGTGTGGCTCCCCAGATGGAGCGAGCGCTCGGCGTTTCGATCCAACAAGATATCAATGTGCGAGCCGAGCTCTTGGAGGCTTGCGAGCAAGCTAAGATCGAGCTTTCGAGCAAAGACCAAGCTGTTATTCGGGTTCGCGGCTGGGAGCGAAAAATCTCATTGAGCGAATTCGAAGCGATCGCATCGCCGGTGCTCGAGCGTACGCGGGCGGCCTGTGAGCAAGCGCTTACCGATGCGGGACTCAAGGCTTCGGATCTCTCGGATGTCGTGCTCGTGGGTGGCCCGACACGCCTTGCGATCGTTCAGCGTATCGCCGAGCGGATCTTCGGCCGTAAGCCCAATGCATCAGTGCATCCTGACGAAGTGGTTGCCGCAGGGGCAGCGATTCAAGCCGATATCCTTGCGGGCAATAATCAAGACCTGCTTTTGCTTGATGTCGTGCCGCTGAGCCTGGGAATCGAAACCTACGGCGGCGTCATGTCGAGCCTCATTTCGCGCAACTCCCGCATTCCAGCTGTTGCGAGGGAGACGTTCACGACCTTCGTGGACAATCAAACGGGCGTGGACATTCATGTGCTTCAAGGCGAGCGGGATCAAGCTGAGCAAAACCGATCGCTGGCGCGTTTCAAATTAAAGGGCATCGAGCCCCAGCCCGCGGGCATGGCACGTATCGAAGTGACTTTCTTAGTCGATGCGGATGGGGTGCTCAACGTCTCAGCGCGCGATCTTAAGACTGGCAATGAGCAATCCATCGAGGTGAAGCCTTCATTCGGACTTACCGACGCTCAGGTGGAGCAGATGCTTCAGAGCGGAATGGACAATGCCGAGGGAGATCACGTTTTTCGGCAGTTCGTGGGCGTTAAGAACGACGCTGAGCCGATCCTTCGGGGGGCCGAGCGCCACTTGGAGCAAGGTCGTAAGCTTCTCACCGCTTCCGAAGTGCAGGAAATCGAAGTGAGCGTCGTAGAGCTCAAGGGGGTGCTGGAGCACTCCGATCCCGCGCGGTTACCCGAGTTGCAGGCTGCGGTTACGCGTCTGAAGCTTGCTACCAAACGCCTTGCCGAGCTTCTCATCGCCCAAAAGATCAGCGAGAGGACCGGGCCTCGGTCATGAGCCACAAGGTGACCTTCATGCCGCTGGGGCGCACGGTAGAGGCCCGCGACGGGGATTCGATCCTAGATACAGCTTTGCTTCATGATATTCCGCTGATGCACGCCTGCGGGGGTTTTTGCGCCTGCACGACCTGCCATGTGCTTGTGGAGTCGGGCGCTCAGAACCTCACCCCCATGGAAGAGGAAGAAGACGACCGCATCGACGCTGCTGATGGGGTTACCGAGCGCTCCCGCCTAGGCTGCCAAGCCAAGATCAAAGGCGATGTCACCGTTCAGATCATGAATCTGGACGGGTAGTATTTAGTTGACTGATTTCCTTATATTATATAACGCATTGCAGCATTAGGAGTGGTTTTATGAATCGTTTTGTTGCTGCGATGTCTTTACTCGTCTTCTCGTTGTCCGCTTTCGCCGGCCCCGGCGATGCCAGTTCAGGCGAAAGAAAGCAGCTCGCCGCACAAAACCTTCCTGTTTCCTTATCCCTCAAGGGACTCAGTCCTTCGGACGCAGCCATGCAGCGTGTGGAGAACACCTGGGGAGATGATATTCTTGCGGGCGAGCAAATCTTCGTTGCGCCCGAAGTTCAGAACGATCCCAAGTTCCAAGGTTTTGTTCGCGTGGCCTCTAAGCTCCCAGCGCTCAAACACCAAGACTTGGCTAACCCTGAGTTTCATCCCGAGACGCTCTACAAAAGCATCAACTCCCTGCTTCAGAAGTCTGCCACCCTCGTAGGTCGTCAGCACGCCATCGTGGATGCGATCGAAAAGGGCCAGCTCGCTGTTACGGGTCAAGAAGTCGGCGCAGCCGCGACTGTTGCCATCGGCGGCGTCATTTGCATGGGCGCTTCCTTAGGCTGTCGCCAAGAAGGCTTGAAGTCACGCCCCTATGTTCGCATTTCGCTTTCGACCGGTGGGAGCGCAGACGGACCCGGCGGATTCGCTGCTCTAGCTCATGTGTCCCAGGCGGTTTACACCGAGTCAGGCAGCCCGGGTGCAAACTCAGGATACTTCGGTCCGGATCTTCCGAGCAGCCTGGATGGCAAGATGTGGGGAGCCGGCGTAGGTCCCTTTAAGCAAAACGGCGGCGGATTTGTATCCAAAGGTTTTTCAGTAGGTGTGGGTGTCGCTGAACTCCACAGCATGTATGACATGGGTCTTTCGATCCCTCTGCCCGTGCCCGGCGTGAATTGGATCGGAGTGATCAACGAAAACTACCTCATGTGGCGCCTGGACTCCCTCGAGCGTCGCATCATCCAAGCGATTCAAAGCTTCGAGCTAGCTGATGCGGATCATTTGGTTCGCGTCTATGAACAGACTCAAGGTGCGCTCGAAGCTCGCCTCGTGAAGCGCTGGCGTGGATCGATGAATCTCAACGGCGCGAAGGTCTCAGAGACTCACCCGCTTGCGGACATCTCCAGGATCTTCAGCAGCTCGGCGCTCAAGAAGTACGAACGCACGCCTTTGCTCAGCGCAATTGCCAGCTGCGGTCGACTGCTCAAGAACGTTTTCCTTCGCTAAGATTCCGAGTGGTTTGGACCACTCGTCATCTTTATGGAATGGATCTGGCTAACGCGCTATTCTTGGCGGCGCTATGCCCATCCTACTCGTCCTCGCGTCGTTTGCCTTTTCGGCCCTAGCGGCTGAACATCGTTTTACCTTCAGGTTGCCCGCCGAGCCTGCGACCTTGGATTGGAACAAGGCTCATACGCCGATCGAAACGCACATGCTCGTGAACCTCATGGAAGGTCTCGTGAGCGTGGATGATCAGCTGCGAGTCCAGCCCGCGTTGGCCGAGAAATGGAAGATCTCGCCCGATGGCTTGACCTACACCTTTGAGATTCGAAAGGGCGCCAAGTGGTCCGACGGTGTGGCGGTGCGGGCGCAGGATTTCGTGTTTTCCTGGAAGCGGCTTCTCACTCGCGCTACGGGCGCTCAGTACGCGTACTTTCTTTTTGATATCGAAGGCGCTGAGGCGTTCTTCAAAGGCGAGCAGCCGGATTTTTCAAAGGTCGGCGTGCGCGCTGCAAGCGATCATCAGCTCGTCGTGAAGTTGGCTCGAGCGGTGCCGTACTGGATTTTTCTCCCCTCCTTCTGGGTGACTTTTCCGATGCGCGAGGACCTAGCTGGTAAGCCTGGGTGGCTGGATGCCGCAAAGCTCGTGAGCGCGGGGCCGTACGTCTTGGCTTCGCGTGAACTGGATCAAAGGCTCACGCTCAAACCCAATCCCCACTACTGGGGCAAGCGTGGCAATCTCACGGAGATCGTGGCTCAAGTCGTGAGGGACGATTCGACGGCGCTGACCCTTTACGAATCGGGCAAGCTCGACTTTCTCACGGACCTGTCCGCTCCAGATGTGGAGCGCCTCGAGAAGCGCCCTGATCTCAGGAATTTCCCTTATCTGAAGACCGTGTTTCTCGTGATGGTCGCTTCCAGGCAGCCCACCGACAAGGCCCTAGTGCGCCAGGCCATCGCGCACGCCATTGATCGCGGGCCCATTCCCAAGATCCTTCACGGCGCACAAAAGGTCGCGGGCTATTTGGTGCCTCCGCCCATTTTGTCAGCCGATCCAAAACTAGGTATCGCATTCGATCCCAAAAAAGCGCGGGAGCTTCTGACCAAGGCAGGAGCAACAAGTCTTCCGCATGCCGATATTTTAATTCCCAATACCGAGAAGGCTACGACCGTCGCTCAGTATCTTCAGGGAGAGCTCAAAAAGAATCTTGGCTGGGCCGTCGGAGTCTCGCCTTTTGACAACAAGACGTATCGCTCGCAAATGGAAGCCAAGGCTTTTGCTCTCTACATCGGCAGCTGGAGCGCCGATTATCCGGACCCCGACAACTACGCGTCGATCTTTTTGTCTGATGCAGGCACCAATCGATCGGGATGGAAAAATGGGGAGTATGACAAACTCGTGATGTCAGCTCGGACGCAAAAGCCTTCCGAGCGAGCTAAGACTTATCGCCAAGCGATGAGTTTGCTTCAGAGCCAGGAAGCCATCGTGCTACCTTTGTACTACGAACCAAACCTAGCTCTGGTACGAACGACGGTTAGAGGGCTTTCGCTCAACCCGCTCAATTATTTGTACCTGAGGCAGGTCTCCCTGGAGGCACGATGAAGGAAGATCAAAAATGGGTAGGCGAGCGCTCCAAGGTCTATGAGGCCGCGCTGACTCCCGCAGTGCTCCAGGGCTTCGCCCATTCTGTGGCATGGAGCGCCTCGGAGTACGGCTCGAGTCTTCCTCCTACTTGGATCACCACCTGTAGGGACGGCGAGTTTGAGCTTTTCAAACGCTTTGGTGTTCCTCTGTCTCGTGTTTTGCACACCGATCAGGCTTTTGAGTTCTTGCATCCCGAACGTGCGCCCGAAGGGACGGTGTCGTATTCGACCGTTCTTGAAAAGGCGCTTGAGAAGACGAACGACAAAGGAACGCTGCGGTTCCTCACTTTTAAGACAGACCTTTCTTTGGGTGAGGTCAGCCCATGGGCCGTGTCCAGGACCACGGTCGTGATTCGAGAGTTCAAATGAGCCAAGACATCGCCGTTCGTGAGTATCCCCAGATCACGCTTGAGATGCTCAAGGAGTACGCAACCGTATCGGGAGATCACAACCCCATTCACCAAGATGAGAAGGTCGCTCGCGAGATGGGACTTCCCGGAATCATCGCTCACGGAATGCTCTCTGCGGCTTGGCTCGTGGATCGCGGATACCGTCACGTGGCGGCATCCGGCCAAAAGCGGCACCTGATCTCAAGCCAGTTTAAGTTTCGCGCGATGGCCCTGCTAGGCGACGCGCTATCGATTGGTGGCTCCGCTAGAGAAGAAGGCAGCACTTGGATTTTGGAGCTTCAGGCTAAGAACCCGCGCGGTGAGACCGTGACATCAGCCCTGCTTAAATTTAACCCGTGAATTCCTGGCGCGTTTTGGGATCGAGTAGGTCTCTGAGCCCATCGCCCAAGTAGTTGAACGCAAGCAGCGTTAAAAACAAGACGGATCCCGGAAACAAGATCAGGTGAGGGTAGCTTCGCATCGAGCGAAAACCCTCGCTCGCCAACGTTCCCCAGCTCGAGGCGGGCGGCTGGATGCCCAGTCCAATGAAAGAAAGAAAGCTCTCGGCCAGGATGTTCGACGGAATCTGAAGGGTCAGCGACACGAGCACCGGTCCCCAGAGGTTAGGCAGGATGTGGCTCCACATCACGCGTCCCGAGCGAGCGCCCACGGATCTGGCCGCTTCGATAAAAGGTTGCTCGCGCAATTGGAGAACCTGTCCGCGCACGAGCCGCGCCTGAGTGACCCAAGCGGTGGTGCCGATCGCGATAAGAATACCCAATACCCCGCGGCCAAGCACCACTCCCAAAAGAATCGCCAAAAGGATCGAAGGAAAAACCAAAAAGAGATCCACGACGCGCATAAGCGCGTGATCGATCCAGCCGCCTTTGTACCCCGCCCAAGCGCCGACCGCGGTTCCTACGACTAGGGCACCCAGAGCGGTCACCACGCCGACTAGGAGCGAAAGCCTTGCGCCGTAAATCACGCGGCTCCACAGATCCCGGCCCAGTCCGTCGGTTCCCATCCAATGCGAGGCGGAGGCTGTCTCCAATCGGTGCTCGATATTCTGTTCTTCGTAGGAGTAGCGCGCGACCCAAGGTGCGGCCGCAGCGAGCAGACCGATGAGCAACAAGAATACGGCGCTTGCCGTAGCGAGCCGATTGCGCAAAAAACGTCGCCAACCCGTCACGCCTTGCCCCCTTTGAGCTGAATTCTTGGATCAGCCCATGCGCTTAATAAATCCACCAGCAAGTTACAGAGCATCAATATAAATCCGTAAAAGAAGGTCAGTCCCATGACCAGCGGATAGTCTCGGTTCAAGACCGCGCCCACGAAATGTTTGCCTAATCCGGGCACCTGAAAAACCATCTCCACCAGAAAAGATCCCGTGACTAGGCTTGCTGCAACTGGACCCAAGACTGAGAGCAGCGGAACCACGGAGTTGCGAAGCGCGTGCTTCCAGATCACCGCTCGCGGGGCCAGGCCCTTGGAGAGTGCCGTCCGGATGAAGTCCATTTGCAGGGTTTCGATGAGCGAAGCGCGAGTAAGCCTAGCAAAGATTGCTATGGGTCGAATGGCCAGTGTAAAGGCCGGCAGGATAGCGGAGCTGGGGCCTTCCCATAGAGCGGGTGGTAGCCATCCTAGCTGCAGCGAGAAAACCAAGATCAGCAGGCTTGCAATCAAGTACGAAGGTAAGCTCACGCCGGCAAGCGCGACAAACATGGAGCTCTGATCCCAGAACGTCTCGCGCTTCCATGCCGCCAGAGCGCCTAAGCTGATTCCGACTGCGATGGAGAGTGCAATGGCCAAACCTCCTAGAAGCATCGAGGAGGGAACGGCCTCCTTGATGATGTCCGTCACTGGCTGGTCCAAATATTGAAACGATTCGTGAAAATCTCCCCGGATCGCCCCACCCATGAACTTCGCGTATTGGACGATGAGAGGCTGATTGAGGCCGTATTTTTCTTGGATGCTTTTTTCGATCTCAGGGGACCAAACTTGGTCCGAATCAAATGGGCCGCCTGGGGCCAGGCGCATCAAGAAAAACGTCAGCGTTAAAATCAGCAGCAGCGAGGGTACGGCGCTGAGCAGTCTCTTGGCTGCGTATTCCAGGTTCATAGCGGATAGTCCACCCAACCCCCTAGGGCCGGAAATCCCTTGGGTCGTTCAGCGGAGCGCTCGGTTCCGGCGAGTAGAGCGCCAAAAGCGCAGACAAACGCATCAAAGGCCGAGAGGTTCTCGGCTAACTTGTTTTGATCGCGCTCATAAATGAACAGCCCGAAGTCGCGCGCCCAGGCCTCTAAGATCTCAAGCCTCGCGTGCGCTCCGCTTTCGAGTTGGCGGTACGAAGTCAGGATGCGCCTAGGGAGCTTGCACTGATCCGCTAGGATCGCCACGGTGAGCTTAGGCCATACTTCGATCAGAGGAATTTGCCCTAAGTGCCATTTCAGATAGTGCATTCGAGCGGCCAGCGGCGCCCGGTTCCCGCCCAAGGTTTCGTCGATTTCAAAGCGAGCGTGCGCGGGCAGTTCCGCAAAGACGTGGTATCGCGTCCAAAGCTCCACGGGGCGCTGGGTGTAGGGCGTAAAGTCCAGCGCGCGAATCCCAGCGTGCTTGAGATCTCCGCTTTTCTGAGCGCGCTTGGTTTGCTCGCGCATCCATTTCACTTCGGGCACCACGCATCGGGCAGGGGTAGGGCAGGTTTTGCGAGTGCATGTAATGCATGGAGGCAGCGATAGCGGAACGTTCACGCCGAGCAGCTCAATGCCTTTTCCGGATTCGCCTGCGTGCTCGCGGATGAGCTCGATGACGGCGTCATCCGAGGTTTGGCCTTCGCGCGGAACGATTTTCTCGTACAGATCGAGCAGGAATATTTTCTTCTCGCGTGGGTAATACTCCAGAGCTGCCAAGCCAGTCTTGGAGTTCTTGGCGCCTGAGAGTTCCAAACCGAGGAACCTTCTAGGCTTCACGCTCGCCTCTCGACCTCAAGGCCGTGAGGAACTGCAGTAAAGGGAAGCGGTCTGACGCCCTTCTTGGTGGCCATTTCAACGATTTCGCGTTTCAAGGCTGCGCGCTTCGAGGGATCGTTCTCAAAAAGATATAGGAAGAAACACCCGCCGCCGCCCGCACCGCAGATCTTCCCGGAGACTTTGCCCAGGCGCCCCGCTTCTTCGAAAATCGAATCAATCTCTGGCGTGGAGATTCCGGGGGCCAGTCCCCGCCTCGTTGACCATTCCTGCGCGATGGCTTCGCCTACGGCTTGCCAGTTTCGCTCCTCAAGAGCGTGATCGAGCTTCGCGGTGGCAGCTGTGATCGATTCGAACTGCCCGCGCACGCCGCCCTGGTTATCGATAAAGGATTTGAAAAGCGCCCAGTTGTTGATTCCTGAGTTGCGCGACTGACCCGAGTAAAAAAGAAGGAGCCGATCCTGCAATTCACCCAAGGCGGGTGCGGCGTACTCGGCGCGCTCGTGGGCGCCGGCAAGCCAACGGATCTTTTGCAGTCCCCCGTACATCGCGCCGTAATAATCCTGAAGCCCTGCGGGCACCTTGATCACGGTGGTTTCGACGTCGCGCACCACTTCGATGTAGCGCTGGCCCTCGGTGTGAGGGTCCAGAGTTTTTTCGGTCGCCCACGCGGCAAGCGCGCCCACGATAGCGATGCTCAAGGTGGAGGAGCCGCCTAAGCCCGCGCCTGCTGGGCTGCGAGCGCGCGTGCTGAGCTTAAGCTCCGGAAGCGAAGCTCCCGGTCTTTCTCGAGCGAAGGTGCGTAGCAGCTTTGCGTGCAGATCAAGTTGGGGGCCTGGGGTGAAGTCGTCCTGAAGCAGTTCTTTCCAATCAAAAGTCTTCTCGAGCTTCAGATCTTCGGTAGCCAGCGTGACGGCGCCTGAGGCCGAACCTACTTCAAGGGTAGCCTCTGCAAAAAGATCGATGCCTAGATTGATCGTCATCGCTGGGCGCAAGAAAAGATAGATCGGCCAGATATCCAGCGTACCGCCGGCCAGATCGATGCGCGTGGGAGCGCGGGAGTGAAAGATTTTTTTGGTAGCCATTGCCCTCAGTGCTCGTGTTCCAGGAACCCGATATAAGGAAGGCCCCTGTACTTACCAGCGTAATCGAGTCCGTAGCCGACGACAAACTCGTTTCCGATGCGAAATCCGATGTAATCCACGTCGATATCGAGCTTGAGGCTCTCAGGCTTGAGCAGCAGCGAGCAGCTCTTGAGGGTGGCGGGTTTGCGGGCGCGCAGCAGGCTCATGATGTAGTGCAGCGTAAGCCCAGAGTCCACGATGTCCTCAACGACGATGACATGACGGCCTTCTAGGGGGTCGTTGATGTCCAGCGTGAGCTTCACTTCGCCTGAGGACACCATTTTATTGCCGTAGGACGAAACACCTAAAAACTCGCAGGTCACCGGCAGGTCGATCTGGCGAATGAGGTCCGTAAAGAAAATGAAGCTTCCGCGCAGCACGCAGATCATCGTGAGCTCTCGCCCGCGGTATTCCCGATTGATCTCAGCAGCGATCTCAGCGAT
>JBGAWT010000027.1:13139-20929 GCA_044227445.1 Bdellovibrionia bacterium
CTCAGCAGCGATCTCAGCGATGCGCTTTTGGATGCGGATCTCCGGAATGAGGACCTTGGCTTCTTGTGCGGTAGGAAATTTTGGATCCATATCAAATACCCTTTTCAGACATATGAATTGTTGAGGATTTCGCCGAATCCTCCTCCTCCAGGAACGATGTACTGGTGGTCGTTTAGGCCGCGCTCTTCCTTCCAGCGCTCTCCTGGCGTGGTCTTTAGCACGTCCGGCGGCGAGAGTCCCCGGTCCAATCGAATGGCGTAAACGATCAGATCAGGGTGCCGTTCTTTGACACGAGCCAAATATTCAGGAGTCACAATGCAGTGCATAGACACGTACTTGCGCGCCCGGCCCTGTTTCTTAAAGAGATCAAGCGCTTCGACAAGCGTGCTTCCCGTAGCTCCCATGGGGTCCGGAAAAAGCACGATCGCATCGTCCACTGTGCCGCCGATTTTATGGCCGCTAATCGCGCTTCCGGTGACTTTCTGGCCCGCGTCGACTTGGCGTCCGATGCTCACGTGATCCTGTCTCACGCGATCGGGGTTCATGAGGTAATTGAGCCCGTTGTAGCAAACGGCCGAAGGCAGCGTGCCTGCGCGTGCTAGATTCACAGTTACGGCTGGTACTTCGGGATCGACCACCGGGCCTTCGTACGCAGCGTCGGGGTGGTAGGTCGCCATGCGCGTGGGAATGCGAGCCTGCTTCAGCGGAAATTCTTGATTCACCACGATCTCAAACAGGCTTTGATACAGGGTAGAAATCAGCTCGTTGATGACAGGCTGTTTGGTCTCTTGTGCACAAAGGCGCGCTAAGTGCGAAAGCAAGAAAGGATCCGAAAGCAGGTGAACCCCCGCTCCATAGCGGTGTTCGATCTCAGAGAGCCGGTGTGCGACCTTGCGAAACTGAGCGTCCAAGGCGTTGCCCCTTTCTGAGGGCGCGAGGTTTTGGCGCAGTCTTGGGAGCGGGCGCTGTGTCGAGCATCGCGGGTTCATGGCAGAAGCGGCAACGCGCTTCGTACATTTCCTTAGCGCCCACGGCCACGCGTGAAGTACCCGAGCCTGCCACGCGCTGGGTGCGCGAGGCTGCATTTCCGCAGACCATGCAGACGGCCGAGAGCTTGGTGACTTCTTCTGAGACGGCCAAAAGCTGAGGCATTGGACCAAAGGGCTGCCCGCGAAAGTCCATATCGAGCCCTGCGCAGATGACGCGAATACCGCGGTATGCAAGCTTCTGGGCGACTTCGATCACGCCATCGTCAAAGAACTGCACTTCGTCGATGCCCACGACTCGCGTGTTGTCTTCTACGAGGCGCAAGATGTCGCGCGCTTTTTCGACCGGAGTCGAGGCTACGCGATTGGCATTGTGGCTTTGTACGTGATCCGCGCTGTAGCGGTTGTCGATGATGGGCTTAAAGACTTGAACCTTCTGCCTGGCGATTTGGGCGCGCTTCACGCGCCTCAAAAGTTCCTCGGTTTTTCCGCTGAACATGCTTCCACAAACTGTCTCGATCCAACCGCCCGGGCGTGCTTGGTACATGACCAGGGCGTATCACAGCGTTATTTGGTTTCCCAGCTACAGTACTCAGGAAGTGCATCCCATGACGCGCAGCCCAAGAGACTGCGAATGGCCGGATGTCTACCGAAAATTTCCTCGATTCGGATCTGTGGTGAGGGGTGGTATTCGAGGTCCGGCACTCCTCCGCCCATTTCGGTTTGATCGCACAGATCGCGCACCGAATTAGCCACCGCGGAGAGCACGTCCTCGTTTCCAAATTCTAGGGCAAAAGGCGCAAGGGCTTGGGAGGTGATCTCCACGGCCACCCAGTCCGCGAAGGTCTCAGCTAGCTGATCGTCGCGTGCGCACTCCGCTCGGGTGCGACGGGCTGCGATCAGGCCGTTGCGCAAAAAGCAGCCGCGAATGCGGTCATAAGCAGGGATAGAAAGGTGCATCGAGCGCAGTTCGCACGGATCAATGGCATGCCCCATTTCGTGAGCGAACGTAAAGATCAGGTTGAACCAAGAACGGGCAGCTAGGACATAGGCGCCGCCCACGCGCAGGCGAATCAGCCCGTTGCCCAAGCGCTCGTAATAAACATCTGTCTTGGAAAAAAGCTGCGGCTCGTCGGAATAGATGCTCGCCGGAGGCGGAGCTCAAGCTTCACCTTTTGGACTCTTTGGGTAAGAAGTCGCTTTTCGCGTGCTACGAACACGCTTGCGGGTTGATGCTGATCCAGCGTGAGATTGCGGCCTTAACAAAATCGAATACCGCTTCGAGGCGTGCTCGGCGCGGGGGAGTATAGATGAGCTCGACGAGGGCTTCGTTCACGCGCTGCTCGTTCCACTTGGGATGATCTGCCACGATCTGCTCGCGCATCAAGTGAGTGCGGCGTTCGGCTTCGGCCTCGGTGAGCACGCTTCCAGTGGGATCGTTAAAAGGGCGCTCCTGCTGGCAGATCAAAGCATAGATCTGACTGCAAGATCCGCCTCCGGACTTTCGAAGATGCGGCTTTGCGGGGGAGCGCTGGTACGAAGCGCCGTGATCTAATTGCCAGGCACGAACCAAGAAACTGATCGCAAGCGTCGCGGTAGCTGCGGTCGCGACTAGGGAAGCCGCTCTGAAAAATCGCAAGGATCTCCAAGGGATTCGCCAGCGAATCCATGCAAGAGGTCCTTTTTTTCTTACGCGAGCGCGTGCCTTCGAACGGCGCACCATTCCTATCCTTCAGTGTCCCGCGTTTGATCGGCCTCAGAAATGGGCAGGAAATGCCTACCTATCAGGTCGTGAAGGACTAAGCTTCTTTAACAGCGCTGCGTTTCACGCCACTCTCGACAACACGACGTTCAAGCATCTCTTAGGAGTGGGCAATGACTCAGTTGCTATCGAGTTTGGCGGGGGCGCAAACGAGTATTTCTTGGATTCGACACTCAACGGAAACCTATTTTGCTACATGTCGGCATCGACGCCGACCTTTACCGCCGCCAAGAGCGGCACGGAACGCCCGGGTTCCACATTTAACTTCGCTTCTCAGGTGAACGGCGGCGTTCCTATGCTTTGCCCTTAGGCATCGGCTAGAAGCCTGACGTAATCCACTTAAAGACGAAGACCAGACCGAAGAAGAAGATCGATCCGAAGAATCCGATGAAAAGGACCTTCGGGAATAATCCGACGAACAGCGCGCGCAGGGTGCTGATCCGGTAGATCTCGCGCGCTCCGGCGATCGCGAGCAACGAAACCATGAGCAGCGAGAGCAGTGGACCTAGCAGCGGAATGGCGTAAAAGATCGAGCCTGCCGCCGAGTAGCAAACGATTCTAAGAGCGGTTTCGTAGTCGATGACTTTAGGCGCTCCATTTTTTCCGGGTGTGACCAGAAGTCTCGCTCCGACAAAGACGAAAAAGGAGGTGAACAACAAAGAGATGAGCGTAAGAAACGGATCGATGACCACCGGTCCCGCATTCCAGAACCACGCCATGACGCGGTCGCGCGCTGCGGTCAGATCGACTCCTCGGCCCGGCGCATCGACGTCAGCTACTTGGCTTACGATGTCGACGAACTGACTGAGGTAGCTTTGAAGCGCGCTTCCCATGAGCGCGTTCCACAGGAATGAAATGGCCGATCCGATCCAGTGTGTAACTAGCGCAAAAGCAAGAGGTCTTGCGATCCCGCCTTCAAGCGCCGCGCCCCTGAAAAAGCGCGTAGGTTGGGTCAGGATATTAACGAGCGTTTGAAAATAGGCCCGGATGATCAATTTAACCTCAGTGCGTTGTCGGTGGAGCAGTGGTCGTTGTTTTGAGTAATACAGAGCGGGTCCATGGAAGATCCGGTTCAAGCGCAGTATCTAAGACCAGGTTTTCTTTTCTTTGCGAGAGAAGGTCGCGCGCGAAGATCTTTCCGTCTTTCTTCCAAAACGCGAACTTGCGCTTGGCCGCGGTCTTCTCATCCCCCACTTGAACGGAGAGCGCATCAGCGGCGGCATCGCTGCCCGCTACGAATTCCTTCACGCGATTGCCGCTGAGCTTATCTAAGAGACCCGTGACGCGATCTTGCTGCACTTCATCCTTGGAGCCTTCGATGCCCCACTTGCCATCTTTAGAGAGCAAGATGATGGAGCCCAGCGATTTGGAGGTGAGCTCGATGCGGCGCGCGGAGAATCGGTCCAGCGAAGTGATGAGCTTGGTTTGTCTCAGGCTTCGGATGTCCTTGTCGAAGCGGTCTTTCGTATACGGATCGACCTCGAAAACGGGGTCCAGATCCGAGACCTTCAAGAAGAGCTTGCCCGTGTTCTTCTTGAGGTCGCCCTTTTCGAAAAAACTGATGACCGTGTCTTCTTTGCCTTCTCGCTTCAGGCGGATGTTGAGCGAAGCGCGCGTGCCCTTGAGCGCCTCTTTGGGCGGAAAGGACTTGGCCGAAAGGTAGCTCAGGCCGTTGAGGATCCCGTCTGCCGTATCTAGGTCGCCGGGCAGGTCCTCGCCCTTGGAGTTAACGACCCACTGGCCATCTTTGCGGGCGAGCTGCACCTGCGCCTTGCCACCGCTTAAAGCGATGGTCGTGACTTCGTGCGAAGCCAGAGTCAGGATCTTCTTGTCGCGCCAGTAAGTGAAATCATGTTCAAACTGGCTCTTGAAATACGAGGGCAGGACGTAAACGCGATTCTCGTCCGTTTGGTTATTCTTCTCCCCTAAGGCAAAACGCGAATCACCAATCTATTTCCAAAGTACGCAACCCAGTCACCTGCGTCGGTTTGGATCTTCATCACGCGCAGCTTGCCGGATTTGCGAGCCGCAGGATCCAGGCCGTACTCCTTGAGCAAGGCTTCGCGCCGCGCGGGAGTTTCGTCCTTAAGATCGATGACCTCGTTGGAGCTTAGGTTATTGAAAGTAGAGATCAGGCTTCCCAGGTTGGCGTCGTCGGCTTTGACCTTGGAGGGCGTCTCGACCTGCCATTTGGAGTTGTCCCCCGGCTTGCACTGCTTGCCGCTGAGATCGAGGCAGCTAAAACCGAAGCTTGCCGTCGGTCCCTTTGGGTCGCTCCATGAGATCGCTTTGATCTGATGGTCTTTGATCGGAAAGAGTTTACGACCCAGCTCTTCGGCGGAGTCTTGCTTGGGCTTGTGCCTGAACTCAAGCCAATAGACGAAGATCCCCATGACGACGAGAGCGCCTGCGAGAATCGCTTGTCCCTTCCATGCCAGGCGTTTGGAGTAGTCGGTAGCCATGTCGTTTCCCCCGAGATTACATCCTTCTTCGGAAATACCAGATCGCCACACCAGCGGAAGCGATTCCAAGTGGGATCAAGATAACCGTGACGAGCATGATGATCGCCGCAGCGCGGTCGGAGAGATCAAGCTTGCCACCGGCATCATCGCGAGCGCGGATGGAGATCAGGCTTTCGTCTTCAACGACCCACGAAACGGAGTTCAAAAAGAAGTCTAGATTTCCGCCCAAGCGCGACCATTGATTGTTGGCGAACTGAGATGTGCCGAAAACGACCAAGCGCGTGGCTTTGGAGGCTTTGGAGTCCTTGAGTTTGCCTTCGACAGCGACGGCAACGTTCTGAGCTCCTGGCTTATTCTTGGATGGATCGAGCTTTACTTGGCCGGTTGCCAATTGCTTGAAGTCGGTGACCACAAAGCTCTTGTCCGTCGTTTGGCTGAGCCACTTGGCGCTCACCGTTGGTCCGAGATCCGAGGAGGTATCCAGTGCGCGAGCGAACGGAAAGTAGCACGTTGCGGGAGGTTCCTTGGTGATGGGGTGGTCTTTGTTGAATCGCGCCAGGATCGGAACTGCTGCATCGCTTCCGAACATGCGGGCCATTGGATCCACAACGAGGCCGTTGACTACCTTCACGCCCCAAGCCTGAAGCACAGGCAGAAGCTCAGGAGCGTTCTCGCTTCCCTTGATGTTCACGTCGAGCGCGGCAATGACTCTGCCGCCTTCAGCTAGGTACTCCTGCAAGGCTTTTACTTCGGCTGGAAAGAACGCGTGCGCGGGGCCTAGGACCAAAAGCGCGTCGCAAGTGGCAGGAACTTTTCCGCCTTGGGAGTCTTGCGCGAGGTTGATCTCCTTAACCTCGTAGGATTGCTCGCTGAGTTGCTTACGAGCCGAATCAAAGCCGTCCGCTCCCGTTCCAGTCATAGGTTTTTCGCCGTGGCCGGTGGTAGCGCAGACGGTGAGGGTCTTGTCCTTTACGATCTTGATGAGGGCGTTGGTGAGTTTTTCTTCGTTGGGTTCCTCGACGCGCGACTCTTTGGCGCCGTACCGCAGCTGAAGCGTGTCATAGCGCTTTACACCGGCTTGCTTGGCGCGCGTTGGCTCGCGGTCCGGGTCTACATACTCGAGCTCGAACTTAGGGCTCATCTCTTTATAGTTGTCGAGCAGAGGGCGATACTTCTCGCGTGCGCCCGCTTTGCTCCACATCGTGGCCTTGAGCGGTTGAGCGAGGCCTTTGACGATCTTAAAAGTCTGATCCGAAAGCGTATGGACCTTGTTTTGGGTGGTGTCCCATTTCAGCGGATGGCGATTGGCCAAGAAATTCAGGACTCCTAGAATCCCGATCACGAGCACGACGGTGATAAATGAATTCAATCCGAAGGCCGCAGAGCGGGTCTTCAGAGCGGCTCGGTTGCGCTGGACCAAAAGGCCCAAGTCCACGACGAGCAAGCCGCAAAGCACGTAGGTCGGCACCGAGGTGTCTGGAAACAGCGCCACTGAGAACATCATGGCGACGATCAGCACCGGTATGGCGATCCAAAGCAGGGGGTTGAGGTTCTGAGGAACTTTGAAATTTTTCTTGGCACTCATAGTTCTGATTCCTTTTTAGATGCGCCTTACCGCCAGCGGTAAGAGTCCAAGATCCTGTGGGTCAGGAACAGTCCGGTCCCGATGAACGAGAAGTAGTAGAGCAGGTCGGCGGTGCTGAGCAGGCCCCTTGCGAAGTTGTTGTAATGGCTGATGAGCGAGAGGTAGCCCAGCACGTCGCCCCACACGGGACCTGCCCACTGGCTAGCCCAGCTCACGAGCCAAAACGAGATTCCTGCCGAAAAAGCCAGCACACCCGCCACGATTTGATTTTCGGTCACAGCCGAGCACAGCACGCCCACGGACAACACGCAGCAGCCCATAAGAAAGGTGCCCAAGATGTTGGTGAACAACGGCCCCGCATCCGGGTTGCCGGTGAACAACAAGATCAGCGGATAAACGCCGGTTACGGCGAGCATTGTCGCTAAGAACATCGCAGCCGAAGTGAACTTGCCCAAAATGATTTCACCCAAGGTGAGAGGGGCGGTGAGCAGCAGCTCGATGGTGTGCAGCTTCTTTTCTTCTGCGAAAAGCCGCATCGTGATCGAAGGCAGGATCAAAAGCAGGATCACGTTCATGTTTCCGAACAGGGGCTGGATGATGCCTTCGGTGATCGTGGGCGACTTGCCCATGTTCATGTTCTGGAACTGAAAGCTTTGCATCTTGAAGTAAGCCAGGTTGGAGTAAAACATCCAGCCCATGATCGCCAGAAACGCCGCCATCACGATGTAGGCAATGGGTGAGGTGAAATAGCCCGTATAGTCCTTGCGGGCGATGGTCCAGATATTCGAGAGTCGTTGCTTGAGCATATTCATTGTCATTTACTCCTGTGCAGCGTCCACGGTGGTGAGTTGCAGGAAGATTTCCTCGAGGCTGACGCGCTCCGAGGTAAATTCGAGCACGCCCATTCCGGAATTGACGGCAGCTTCGACGACTTTGTCGCGAACCTCTCCGCTCTTAGCGCCGACTTCCACGACGAGCTTGGTGCCTGCCTGAGA
>JBGAWT010000028.1:0-20759 GCA_044227445.1 Bdellovibrionia bacterium
CGCTTGATCGAAGACATCGATGAGTTTGGCGTCAAGCTTCTGGATCTGCTCTCGGCGCGTAAATTCAAGCACTCGTCTCAAAAGGGCGACTGAGGCCAGGCGATCATGTTCAAGCGACCCTCCTCGCGGCGTCGAAACACCTCAGAGCAAGTACAGCTCAACTTGGTGCCGATCCTCGACACAATGGTCACGCTCATCGGCTTCATGCTCTACACGTCCTCGTTTATGGCCATCGTTTCGGTCGAAACAGTGGCCCCGGTGATGAGCACGGCTCAGGTGCAAAAACAGCTTCAAGAAAAACCCCTGCAGCTCACGCTGAGTGTTCGCACCAAGGATACTGAGATCTGGAGCCCCTTTGAGAAGTTCAAGGCGGTCGTCGTTCCGCATACTCCTGAGGGAGAGCCTGACCTGCTCGCGATTCATGACAACCTGGTTACGATCAAGCAGCGTTTTCCAAACGAAAGCAAAGTCGTTCTCTCGCCTCATTCGGGCCTGAGCTACGATTCGCTCGTTGCAGTGCTGGATTCGGCTCGCTCGCTGGCCAAGACCGATCCGGTGATCTTGGCTAAAAACGTTCAATCGGGCGCCGAAGAGCCTGTAAAAGCGCTCTTTCCAGACATCATTTTCGGAAACATTATCTCGGGGGGCGAGTAAGTCATGTCGCTTGTGCGCTCCATTCGAGACCGACGCGGCCGAAGGCGAACTAATACTGCATTCGAACTGCAACTCACCAGCATGATGGACGTCCTGGTAATCATCGTGGTGTTCTTGCTCAAGAGCTACACCGCATCGACCAGCCCTCTAACTGTAGCCAAAGGGCTCGAGCTGCCCGCTTCGATGTCGGCTAACTATCCTGCCGATAGTCACCAGGTGATCGTCACTCCGCAGTCCATCACGTTTGAGGACGAACGCGTGTTGGATTTTGCGCAGACCGAAGCGGATCTGGGCGACTCCAAGCCTCTGTATCGTTTTCGTGGCTCCGATGTAGACGAAGGCGGAAATCGCATCCTGCCTTTGTACGACGTTCTCGTTCGCGCTCGCGAAAAAGCTGAGGCATCGCGTCAGATCCATGCCGCCAAGGATGCTCAAGGAAATCCCGCTCCGTTTGAGGGAGTACTGGCCATCCAAGCAGATAAAGGCGTTCGCTACGACATCCTACGCAAGATCATGTACACCGCAGGCTCCGCAGGCTTCCGAGTCTTCCGTTTCGTCGCGATGCAAAAAGACTCATAACGATTGAGTCGCTTCTCACAAAACTTTTACTCATTATTCGGGCTTTGACCGACATGCGTGCTAGTGTCTCGGGATGAGTTTCTTAGGTCGAATCTTAGAACCCCCTACATACGGATACGCAGCACCTGATGGCAGCCTGATCGTGCCAACTCACCGGCAGCTGTGGAGAGAGTTCTTTAGTCGCCTCAACGTCTTCAAGAACCGTAAAAACTGGCTGACATTCTTTGGCTGGGCAACATCCTTGAGCCTGGCCCTCCCGCTGACGATCTACTTCGTCTATTACTGCACCTGGAGTTTATCTTTCGGGATGTTCCTCTACAGCATGGTTGCCATGGGAACGTTTGGAACATTCTGGCATCACCGCTACACAACTCACCGTGCGTACCAATTCAAAAACAATTTCTTCCTTCAGCTCTGCCGAAACCTGGTGATCAAGACCGTTCCCGAAGAGACCTACGCGATCTCGCACCACGTTCATCACCAGTTTCCCGAGGAACCGGGCGATCCTTACAACGCCCGGGCGGGATGGCTATATTGCTTCCTCGCTGATGCGAACCACCAGCCCATCGCCAAGGATCTCTCGGAGAAGGACTACGGCCAACTGGCCAAGCTCATGAGTCACACAGGCGTTCGAGTAAACTCCTACGCGCAGTACCAGAAGTGGGGATCGCTCTGCCACCCCTTGTGGGCGACGCTGCATTTCGCGCTCAATTGGGCTGCTTGGTACGGGATTTTCTTTTTGTTGGGCGGTCACGCTCTGGCCACTGCGATGTTTGGAGCGGCGGGCATCTGGGCAATCGGTGTGAGGACCTTCAATTACGAAGGGCACGGCCGAGGTCGAGACCGCAGACGCGATGGAATCGATTTTCACCGCCGCGATTGGTCTATCAACCAAACTTGGCCCGGGTATGTCGCGGGCGAATGGCACAACAACCACCACCTTTTTCCTAATGGTGCTCGCAGCGGATTCCTCCCTTACCAGCTGGATTTGCCTTGGCTGATGATCTCGGGATTTCACGCTGTAGGAATGATTGAGTCCTACAAAGACTACAAGGATGTGTTCTTGAAGGATTATTATGATCCTTACGTCGCAGGCCTTGAAGCCGAGCTTCAGTCGAGCAATATCTCGGGATAAGCGATCGTCTCTGACGTAATCGCCTGCGAGCCGCGCACGCGCCTGCACACCGATGCCTGCGCGCTTGTTGAGTCGCTCAATTTACATACAAGCACTTCCCAGGCGAGCTCAGGCTCGCGGATCTCGCGCACGTTCTTGAGCGGGACTTCTATTTTCACGAAGCCATAAGATCCAGGTTTGAGAACGGTGGTGCCCAGAACCTTCTCTTCGCCGTGAGCTTTGAGCTCCAAGCGACTTGGGCTCTGGTCGTTGACCTTCCATCCCGGAGGCAACCGCAATGAAACGGGAAGCGCCTTTTGTCCTTCAGGTGGCATCCAGGTGAACGAATGACTTCGTTCGCAAGCAAACACGCAAAGAAGGATGGCGATGAGTCCACCGCGCCTCATTTGCCCGCCGCTGCGTATTTAAAGGACTTAGTCACAGTCACGTCCCCACCGCCGTTAGGCAGAGGGAACTGAATGCGCTTGATCACGCGCACCACGCAAGCGTCGACATTGGCGTTCTTGATCGTGCTCGAGTCAACGCCCGCTTTAAATGCGCGACCCGTAGCACCAATCGTAAATACCACCGTCACGCGGCCAGAGATATCGGGAGTCTCCGCGTTGATTTCCTTTTCATAGCAAAGCCTGAACTCGTCCCGATGAGCGAGCAAAGCTGCATCGATCGCATCCACATCGATAGATCCCATCACTACGGTTTCTTCGGGGCCTCCTGTGCGAAGAGCCACGCGCGCTTGACCGCCGATAATTCCGCTTCCCGAACCCACGGCTCCAAGGCCCGTTCCGACCCTACCGCCGCCACGGCCCTTCTTACCCAGCCCGCCGAGCGAATCCGCAGTGCCGCCTCCGCCTCGACCATCGCCCGAAAGCGCTAAGCCACCTTGACCTTGTGTGGAGAACCCACCAAAGCCCTTGAGCTTTTCTCCGCCCTTTCCTAGCTGCGCGGCGCTGTTGCCTAAGATGTTCTCAATCTTTCCGCCGTAGCCCTTCAGGAAATCCACGTTCCCGTTATCCGGCACCTGAGAACGTCCCGCTCCTCTACCTGGACCCGCCATAGGCGAAGGCCTTTTGGCTCCAGTTTGAGGATTTTTAGAGGGCTGCTTATTCGGTTCGCCGCGCGTTCCTTCTTTGCCGCGAGCTCGTGCACCCTCGCCTTCTTTGGCTTGGCTTTGACCTTGGCTTTTGGCGTGCTGGTTTTTCGAGCCCGGCTTAGCCGTAGGCGAGGTGTTCTTAGGCGTCTCAGCTGCCTTGGGTGCCATCGTCTTAGGCACGGTCTTAGGCGGCGCAGTCTTGTGCTCGTCGAGATTTACCTTTCTAGGTTCAGGTTTTTTGGTCGGCTCGGGACGAGGCTTTTGAACCACAGGCTGGGGTTCTTTCTCTACGGGTTCGCGCTCGCGCACTACGGGTTGTGGCATGGGCTGGGGCTTATAGAGAATCGTCGCCACTCGGTCCGGTAGCTGCTCAGCTTCGATCGGAGGCGGTACCTTGGTATTGAACATCGCCACGAGCGTCAAAGCGCTCAGCATCAGCGAGGTAAAGTACATCCTGAAAAACAGCGGATCCCTATCGAGAATGCGTCGACGCTTGAGCCTAGGAGGCGCAGCCGTGTAGCTTAGGTAGAATTGAACATCTCCTAGGATAATCTTGGCGAACTCGTTTTTCCCTAACGCGACTGCGGCTCCAGAACCGCCCACGGGCGCCTGCTGCCGAACTTCATCGAGCGTCAGAAGCTGTCCATCGCGCTGAAGCACGCCAGTCATCTTAGGATCCAGATTAAGAATGAAAAGATCGCCCTGCCGTGTGACGAGCGGGAACTTTTGCGACGGAAGCCAAGGTGGAATTCCGAAGTCATCCTTGCGGCGTGGCCCGATAGTCACTTCGCGCTCGCGAGCGAAATGCCGCACATCGAGAATGGTCTCACCAAAGGACATGACGACTTCGAGCGCTTGTTTGTGAGTCGGACGATAATCGAAGATCTCGTGGATCTCTCGTTCGTCCTGTAAATTCAGGGGTATAAGGTCTTCCGCTGGATTGACGTAAAGATCGCGACCCTCGGATCGCAAGACGCGATCGCGCTTGGATTCCTCGCGGGCCTTGCTGCGATCTTCGAAAGCAAACCCCAGCTTGTGTCTTCCAATGGTGATCTCGGTGCCCGAGGGAAGCTCTTGGCTAACGACTTTCTTTCCACCGATGAACACGCCCGTTTCGCTAGCAAGATCGTAAATTTTTGCGGTGAGCGCTTCTTGCGAGGGGTCCGCGGCGATTTCAATCACGGCGTGGATCGGCGAAACACCTTCGCCCAAGAGCCTGATGTCAGCCGAAACCACCGATCCGATCACGATTCGGTCTTTATCCATCCGGTGAAGCCGATCGCCCGAACGAATTGCAACGATCTTAGAGGCTCCCTTCGGGAAGGCTCGCTCGCTTGAATGGGACTTGTCTTTGCGCTCGCTCATGCTCGCCTCTCCCCTATTTGATCAACACCGCGTCACGAAGCATTTGACGATGGAAGTTCTTCCGACGCTTCACCAACGAGTCGAACTTCTCGTCAGGCTTGAATTGAAAGTAGAAATCCCCCGGCGCCTTCATCTCGCCCTCAAGCTTGAGATCGTCGAGGTTGACCTTCGAGTGCTTGGGATAAATGACTCGCGTCTTGGACTTTTCTTCCTCAGCAAAAGCCAGGGGCATCGCTAAAATCGCGATCACAATGAGAGTAAGTTTCTTCATTTGGATTTCTCCAGTTCATCGCAATACGTCTTCCAGCGCTCCACGCTGGCTCGAACGATTGGCCCTTCGCGCTTCAGATCGATGTCTCCCATGAAATCCACGCATCGACTGGCAGCTTGCTTTCGCTCCGAGAATTTCCCCGCGCTTCCAGCCTGAAAGGCCTTAGCTGCGGCGCGCGTCGCGTTGACGAACTGCTTGGCGATGCGATCCTTGCGACCGCCCTCTTCCTCAGCGCGAGCAAACAAGCTATCGGCGTTCTTGCTTCGGCCTTCGCCTTCGTTCGCCACAGCTTCTCCGTCCAGCGTCTCTGGCACCGGGCCCTTGGAGTTGATCTGTTCCCAAAGCGGCCGGGCCTTGGAGAACACGCGGAAGAAGTTCAGCAGCGCTGCTTTGTTCATTTTCGCTGAAAGAAAAAGGTCGTCGATCTTGAGCGCCTGATTGAGCAGATCCTGGCCCTCGAGCACCGCGGACCAATCCGAAAGCCCTTCGCTGAGCATTCCCACCACTGCGCGGTTATTGAGCGCGGAAGGATTCTTAGGCTGAATGGAGAGCGCTCTATCGTAAGCCAGGCGAGCTAACCCGGGGCGTCCTTCGCCCCAAAGCAGGTTGCCGTAATCCACCCACGAAGCAGCGTCCTGCGCATTTTTGAGCAATCGATCGCGGGAGCGTTGGAACTGGAACTTGGCTCCTTCTTTACCGCCGTCCGCCGCGATCGCTGCGAGCCTAAACGTCGGTTCGCCTCCTTGCGCGGTCGAAGCCCCGCGAGCGAAGGCGATCTCATCGTTAATGCCAGGTAAAGCTGGGCTCAGCGCTTCCGCAGCCACCGCTTTTTGATAGCTATCCATCCAGCTCTGAAGAGCCTTCTTGCGAAGCGGCTCGCTCACGCCGCGCAGGTTGCGGCGCAGGGCAGTGAGCGCTTTTTCGTCCATGCCGGGTGCCGGCTGTGCGGCGTCCAGCTGATCAGCAAACTGTTTGACCCATCTTGCAAGGCGATCCAACGCCGCCACTGCAAACGGGCCTCCCGCGTCCACCGCTCCGCCATAGGCACGGCTGAGCGTTTCTAGGAACTGAAGCCTCTGATCAAGGGCCTTTTTGAGCGCGGCTTCTGGAAATGCGATCGGATCAAAACGCCCTTCGGCTTCCTTTACTTCGGCGAGTCGGTAGCGCACGTAACCCACCCAAGCCGGTGTCTTCTTAAGAGCGCTGGCTTTGACCCAGGTTGCTTTGGCGCTTTCGGGAGTCTTTGCGTTCCATTGCAGATCGCCCAAGCGCGCCAGGCACTCTGCTTCGAAAGGACTCTCGCTCACGGCGCAAAGCCGATAGGCCTTGATCGCCTCCGCCTCCATGCGCTTGGACTCATGAAGGCGCGCAAGCCGCAAAGCCACGCGGAACTTTCCGGACGCGCGCGCAAAGATCTCCAGATACTTTGACCAGACAGCCGCAGCTTGTCGCGCGTCTCCGAGCGCATCCGCGATTCGGCCCGACGTTTCCAATGCATCGGAGTCTTGCCCTTCGGTTCCTAGAAACTCAAAGCTCTTGGCAGAGGCTGCAAAATCACCCTTGATGAGCTGGAAGGTGGCCACGGAGCGAATGGATTCCACTGCCTTGGCGCTCTTGGGATAACGCTTCAGCCAGCCCTGAGTGACTCGCGAGACTTCGCCCGAATCGCCGTCCTTAAGGTAAGCGCCGACGGCGTTTGCCAAAGCCTTTTCGGCAATCTCGCGCTCGTTGGTGTCTTTAGCCAACTGCTCATAACCTTGTGCAGCTCGACCGAAGTCCTCGCCTTTTTCTTCTTTGGCGATTTGGCTTAAGCGCGCCTTGGTGGAGAGATCCTGGATCCAAACCTTCAGCTTGCCTCCGGATTTAGCGTCCGTGCGCATGAGCTGAGTATTTTGAGAGATCGATCCGGCAGCCGAATCGAAATCCCCGAGATTAGGGTCATCCGTCACAAGCTGCATCCACAGCCTAGCTGCGGTGATGGCCTGCGAAGACGTCGGATGCGCATCGATGAGCTTACGCGAACGGCTGATCGCCTCGGGACGGGAAGTCGGATAAGCAGCTAGCAGTTGAGCGGCTCGAAGCGCGGCTTCGCGAGCCTGCTGAGTCTCCGGAAGCGAATGAATGAGATGGTCGGTGGCTTCGATGTACTCGCGCTCCAACGTTGATGGCTCCGTAGCGGCCTTCCTTCCGGCGGACTTCTCTCGAATTGCTTCCGCTAGGCTTGCCGTCCAAAGAGCGCCGGCTTCCTTGGCGTAACGAGCGTCCTTGCCTTCGAGCACCTTGCGGTAGAGGGCACCGGCTTCTTTTGATTTGCCCAGGTCGCGCTTTACTTCAGCTAGCAGCATCTGAATCTCAGGCGTTTCGTTGCGCGGATCGGCTGACGAAAGAAAGGTCGAGAGATAAGTCTGGTAGTAACTTTCAGCGATTCCCAAGGCGTTCGAATCCGATTTCTTGCGATGGCGCTGGTGATTTTCGGTACCCGTACGTCGGATCATCGCCTTGAGGTTGCGGTAAGCGACTTCGGTTTCGCTGTCCCCTTCTCCGCTCTTGCTCTTCACGTCGATCTTGGATCGCGCAAGCCGCGCAAGGGCCGCTCCCGCATGGCCGCGTCTCAAATCTAAATCGATGAGCTTAACGAGAACCCGGAACGCCTCTTCGGAGTTTGGTCGCGTCCTTAAAAGAGCATCGTAAACATGCGAAGCTTTGTCGGGCTCCGCATTGCGCTCGTAGTTTTTCCCGAGGCGCTCGAGCGTGCGTGGATAATACTCCTGATCTCCGGAAACTTTTTCGAAGTAAGCGATCGCCTCGTCGACGCGCCCGCTTTCGGTCATAAAAACAGCCATATCCCGAAGCGCTTCTTCCTTAAGCGAGACGTATTTCTCTCCGCCAGCACTCACCACGTCGATGGCCTTTTTCATCGTTGCGAGCGCGCGGTCGTATTGCTTGGTTCGGTAGTAGGACCAAGCCAAGCGGTGAAGGACCCTTCCCTTACGGTCTTCAGGACTGCGAGGCAGAGCCTGCTCAAGCAGCGGGATGGCTTTGCGATACTCCTTGGAGTTGTAGGCGATCTCTCCTAGCTCGCGCATCGCCTCGCCGGCGAACATGGAGCGCGGATACTTTTTAATAAGCTCATCAAAAGCCTTGGAAGCCTCTTTGGTTCGGCCGAGCTCATTGAGATTAAAACCCAAGAAATATTGGACTTGGTCGAGCTTCTCGTAGGGGATCCTAAAGCCCAGGATCTCGCGGCAAGCCTTGATGCCTAGTTCGAGATAGGGCTTAGATCTGCCGCGATCAATGAACAGATCGGACATTCCCTTCTCAAGCCGTTTTTCGTGCGCTCGGCCTTCGAGAATGAATTCCTGGCGGTAGGCTTCGGCGTAGATCTGAGCGAGACGAAAATAGATCTCAGCCAGGCGGTTCTGAGGCTGCCTTCTTCCCAGGACCACTCTGAGCTGCGTGACCTCTTGATTGCGCAGGTCGCGCACGCGCACATCGTCGGATGTTTCGACCGCACGGATCTCGGAGTCGGAGTACGGACGGCCCTTAGCCTGGGCAGGCTCTACAGCGCTCAGCGCTCCCGCGAGGGTCAGCGCCGCAAGAACGAAACGCTTGAGGTCGCGTTGCTTTTGTTGCACTCAGACTCCAATCCGAAAACGTAATCGCCTAGTTCGTCGTTCCAAAACTCCCCGTTAAATGACCAAAAATACTGACTGTCCTTTCGCGACGGCGTCACATCGCCGCGATCGCGATCCCCGTGAGCGACATTCTTTCTGAGAATGGCGTCCTTAGCACGGTTGAGCATCTCGAACTTGATAAAGGACATCTTGTCGAAATCCGCGAGCAGCGCCTTGTGGTAGTCAATCAGGCTGTTCTTGACGTACGCCCCGCCGAGCATCTTGACGCTACGAAGTCGCCACTTGAGAACCTCCGTCATGAAACCAGGAAAGCCTTGGCCCACGCTCTCGGGCGCAAGTCCCGCGATTGAGCGTTGCTCCAGAGTGATCTCGCGCTCCTGAGCAGCGAGGTTCTGGAAGTAAGGCCCTCGAATGAACCGATTGGCCAGCTTGTGAAGGTCATTGCCCGTGTAAAGCGAATCGGACAAAGCCTTCCGACCCAGGTCATAAAAGGCGTCGAGATTGCCCGCGTTGCCTTCGACAAAGTGCTTGATCTGCTCGCCCAGCTTTCCATACCGGCTGTTGAAGTCGTTGATCGTGTCGTTGGTATCCGAATAGAGGCAGAGTCCCAAATAGGTCTGAGCCCGAAGCGCGTCGTTCTCCGAATTGAAAACAAACTGCAGCGCTGGAGACTTGTAAGAAACGAGCCTACCTAGCGTGCGGTTGTATTCGCGCTGAGCGTAGGAGTTCCAAGCCTGCTCAAACAAGATGTCGGGCCAGACAAAGCTTTGTTTGGAAATCATGTCATAGGCGCGATCTGCATCCTCAAAGCGACCCATCTCGTAGAGTACGCGCGCCACGCCCGCTTGGCAGCGGGCTCGGAGGTCTTCTTGCTCGCTCGCACGCCCGCGCACGATCGGAATATCTTCAGCGCGATCCACGCACGAACCAAAATCATCAAGCGCTAGAGGAAGTTTTCCCAAAAGCGAGTACGCCGTAGCTCTGAGCTGAAGCGCGTAGGGCCAAAGCGAGCTGTCGCGGGACATGCCCGAGAGATAGCCCACGGCTTTGTCCTCTTGGCCTGCCAGCAACGCGTCTTTGCCAAGCGCATAGAGATACGCACCCAGATTCTTGGGCGTGTAGTCCTCGTACTTCGTGTGGCGAATGAGGTATTTGCGTAGCAGATCCGCGCCGACGTGGCGAATGAGCGCATCGGTCACCGTCAAAACACGCTTTACCGAAGCTTTGTCGCCCTCTTGAAGCGTGCGAATGAAAAAATACGCCGCTCCGTTTTCTTGCGAAGCTCGCATCAGCGAGAGCGTGATCCAGGCGTAGGCCTCGGACTGAAGACCACCGTCTTCGTCCGCCGCTGCAAACGCATAACGAGCGGAACGAAAGAAATACCCCCGCTCATAAAGAGCCTCGGCGTCTTTGAGATACTGCCGGGGCGTAATTTCCTGCGCGAAGGCCTGAGTTGTCGCCAAGCAGGCCAGAAGCGCGAACAGGAAGCGAGCGCTCATATCTTGACCCCGACCCCCAAGCCCAGATTGTAGTTCGTGAAGATCGAGGACGGGCCACTCGTCCCGAAAACAGGCGCAGGATAAATCGCCGCAGAGAAATCCAACCGGATTAGGAAGTACTTGCTCAAGTGGTACATGTGCCCGGTGCTTAAGAAGGCCGCTGGCAGCGTCTGGCCCACGCTCGTTCCGCCGGTAGACGGGTTGATCGCAGTGGAGATGATCGCGCCGCCACCGGCTGCGAAGTACCAATCAAAGTACAGAATCGCATTGAACACGTTGATCTTGGCGTACCAAGGAATCCAGTGAAACAAGCCGCCTGCCATACCTGTGATCTCGCGCACCACGGGATAAGTACCGGTGCCGGTGTTGAGAATCGCCTGCGCGGTGCTGTTCTGGACGTTAAACGTCACGGTGTAAAAAACTTCGATCCCCAAAGCCTCAGTGAAGAAGAACGCCACCTTCGGATCGATGTTGTAAGTATTTCGAAACGGATTGGAGAGCCCCACTCCGCCCGTAGCGCTGATCATCGGCCGCAGCGCTTTGGTGTACCTGCGATTTTGCAGGACGTAGATTTTCTTGTCTGGGTCCAACCAGTTGAAGCTGTATTCGTCAGCGGCTTGCACCGACTCAGCCCACGCAAATCCCATAAGCGTCAGCCAAATCGAGGCGAGAAGCACGATGAGAAGGCGCCACGCCCACGTTCGCATTCCTTGCATCCGGGAGTCCTCTTCTTCTTTCAATAGTTTACGCCGCGACGGCGCGAGGTGACAAGGATTTGAAGCTGTCAGTGTTTTGGCGGTGAAAATCTTTTAACGGAGCGCGTCGGAACAGCTCGCGCGATGCTTACAAACGCCGCACAAGGACGAAGGCTTGGGCTCGGCGGGCGCACCTAAAAGCAGCGCGTCCACGCGCTCCGATAGCCTAGCTGGATCTACTCCTTTGAGAGGAATATCGATCTCGCTCACCCCTTCGGGATGAATGTGAACAATGCGCGCGCTCACCTGACGTGACCCCGCTTCAAGACCCATAGTCTGGCCCACTGCCCAAGCATAAAGCTCAAGCTGAGCTTGGTACGCGAGCCTCAGGTCCTCTGCTTCGCGCCTAGATCCGGTGATTTTGAAATCCGTCACCCGCAGCTGGCCTTCCCGACCCTCGAGCAAATCGATGGATCCAACAAGCGCACCATCTCCGCCGACGCGAGCTTCAAACGCCCACTCTGCGTGACGCTCGGGCCAAGACGCCCAGGTCGCCTGATTCTCCTTCCACCACTGAATCACTGGCTCCGCCCTAAACCGCCGCGCGCCGTACTGCTCTTCAATTCCCTCGAGATCTTCTAGTGCAGCGGGATCGTCCTTGGCGCGCTCCAAGATCTCATGGACGCGTGTGCCCAGATCGCGCGTCGCGCCGGGCGCCGAATTGGGTTCTTGAGCCGGTGGCGCCTCAAAAGCTTGTTCAAATGCCCACGCATCCGGAGGTTCACCGACGAGCGCATCGGGATTCACGAGACCTAAAGCCTTCCTAAACGGCGCAACCCACGTCCAGTCGTAGGCTCGCTCGCAACGCTCCAGTAGCGACCACTCCGTCACGCTGTGACGGGCGCGCCGCCAATGAGGCGCAGCCATCACCTGCCTGGGTTGATTCGAAGCGACGATCACAGGAACCTGAGATGAAGCGGCGCTTTGCCCGCGCAAATCCAGCTCCTGCGCGTCTCCCAAAAAATCCACCCAAGCGCGCCAGTCGTCGCGCGCTAATGCGGCCTCCACAGGATCGACCCCCGCTTTGGGCTCCTTGGGCTCAGGAATATCCTCAAACACCATCACCAACTGATCGCGCGCGCGCGTCAGCGCGACGTAAAACACGCGTCGATTCTCGGCCAGATCCGCAGCCCGTTCGCGCGCCTTCCAGGGAGCCTCAATATCGTCGTCAGATAACCTCTTCCCCTCCGAATCCCTGCGCTGAAGCAAAGCTCCATGGCCTCGTTGCCAGTACAAAAGCGGCAAGCCGCTTGCCTTGGGACGCTTTCCAAAATCGAGCAAAATCACTCGCGGAAATTCCAGCCCCTTGGATCCGTGGATCGAAAGCACCCGGACCAATCCTTCGGATTGAGGCGGTGGAAGCTCGGGCTCGCGACGCTTTTCGTGCACCGAACGATCGATCTCGCGCGTGATCTGTCCCCAGCCCAACCCCATCTGCGACCACTCTTCGCATCGATGCCACAGCGTCAGAAGCGGAAGACTCATCTCCTCGATCACCTCGCGCTCGCGACCTGACGCTCCTTGCGCGATCCTGTTCTCCATGAAGCGCGAAAGTTCTGCCAGAAGCTCTCCCGGCCTGAGCATCTGGCCATCACGCTCGCGAGCGCGCAAACGCACCAGCTCCGCCAGCACGGGATAGTGCTCCGTGAACGCTTCCCATCGGTGAGCGCTCACAGGTGCCGTGTCGCCAAACACCGCAGCCAGATACTCGTCGCTCAATCCCACCCAAGGGGCCCTCAGCCATGCGGCTGCGCTCATGCGGTTCAAGGGCTGGTGCCACGCCTTCAACAGAGCAGCCAACTCCACGACTCGCGGATCAGACCAGTAAAGCGCGCCGCCTACGGCTACAGGAATTCCTTCCTTTGAAGTGCCGCGACCCACGCAGCGCGGGCGAGCCGGAGCGCAGGCGTCTGAGCAAGATCGCGAAGTCGCCATACTTGGCGCCACCTGCGACCTCAGAGCGAATCCAAGCAGCAAGCTGAGCGGGGGTTTGTGCACGGATCTTAAGCACCGGGTCTTGGCGAGTGACTTCGCGCGTGGGTTCGAGCGCCTGATAGCTCAGCTGAGACGCAGCAAACACGGGCTCGCACACGCGGTTCACGAAATCCAAGATCCCTGGCGCGCTCCTAAAATTGCGTGAGAGCTCGACGCGAACCGGAAGCCTGGAGCAAAACTCATCAAACACCGTGACATCGGCGTCCCTAAAACGGTAGATCGATTGCTTGGGATCACCCACGACGCAAAGGTTGGTGAACCCGGTCCGGGCAGCTAACTCCACGATACGGGATTGAATCGGGTTGGTGTCCTGGAATTCGTCCACCAAAAGCAGGTCAAAGCGCCGGCGAATCTCGCGCTGCACCTCGGGAGATTCGAGCGCACGCAGCGCGAAGCGCTCCAGATCGTTGAAGTCCAGAGCCCCCCGCTTGCGCTTGGCGTGCTCAAATAGGCGAATAGCAGCCGAAGTGAGCAGAGCTGCGTCCCGCTCCGCTTGGTCGGCACTTTGAGATAAAAGGTCGACAGCTCCAAAAAGCTCCAACTCACGACCTCGCGTGAGCAGATCAAATACGGCGTCATAGCCTCCGGATCGCGTCCACGTCCGAGCCAGAGCTTGGCCCAAATCGGGATCCTCCCAACGGCTTAAGATCTGCTCCACGGCCTGTTCCCAAAGCAGAGCTGACTCGCGGCCATCGATCACGGCCTCGCCGCCCTCGAGGCCCGCCTCCGAGGCAAACTCGCGGGCAATCGCACCGCAAAAGCCGTGAATCGTCATCACCCAGTTCGTGCCGCCCGCACTCTCTAGGCATCCTAGCAACCCCAAGCGCTCGCGCAGCTCCGAGGCCGACTTCTCCGTGAATGTAATAGCGGCAAAGCGCGACTCCGGATTGCGCTCCAAAAGCTTCATGCATTTTTGCGTGAGCGTAAACGTCTTGCCGGAGCCAGCGCCTGCAACCACGGCAAGCCCCTGCTCCCAAGTCTCCAGAACCTGCCTTTGCTCATTCGTGTACGAAGGCCCGCTCATGACTCTTGCGCCTCTTCTTCGGCTGCGCGCTCTTGCCTCATCACGCCGCACACGGCCTGGGCCTTGCACGAATCGCAGTCGCTCTTGCCGCGCGGCTCGGCCTTAAATCGCCCCGACTTCCAGCGCGCCACTCGTTCGCCGACAGCGGCCTCAAGCATGGACCACGCTTGACCCGCATCCATCTCGATGCGGCTTCCCACGCCTTTGCGCAAATTCACAAGCTTGCCGGGTTCTTTGCCTACGACCTCTGGAAAAAAAATTCCTTTGTTTCGGCCGCCGTCCGTGGTGAGCGCCACAAATTGCAAAGCCACGACCTCTTTGCGCAAGGATTGGCGAGCGGCGATCCCGTACAGCGGGAGCTGAAGCCTGTAGCCGCTCTCGATCATCTGCGTTCCGTGAGGCACGCTGCTTTGGGAGCTCGATTTGAAATCCTGAATCAATAGCCCCTGTTTAAGCTCGATCACTCGATCCGGGATTCCGTGGATCTCAGCGCCCCCTACCCGCGCAATAAAGGATTGGTCATCTAGCGCGAGGGTCGGGTTGTCTTCTCCGATGCGCTCGCGCACTTCGCGCTCCTGCTCGACGAATGTCCCTAGAATCCGCACCAAGCGGGCGCGAATCTGAGGCTCAAGGCCTGGCACCTGCGATAAACCTCGGGGTCGTTCTTCTTTCCACGCGGCATCCAACGCCTGAGAGGCCGTAAGCTCAGGCCAGCCTCGCAAGATTTTCTGAACGGCTGTGTGCAGAAGCTTGCCACGCTCGTCGCGCCAAAGATCCCATTCGGATTCGCGCAGGTCTTCTAACTTCCACGCGCGCAATGCGAGAGCCTGAAACTCGCAGCGCGAAGCCATCTCGATGTCTGACACCGAAAGCTTTTCGAGCCTTGGAGGACTTTCAAGCTTCACCTCGGATTCAGGCGCCGAAAGTAGGCTCCTAAATCCGCCGCGCCGCACCGGGTGGGCGCCCCTCTCGCCTAAATCCTCGAGCGTAAAACTCCAGCCCCAGGACCCAAGCTGTGCTCGCAGGGCTTCGAACGGCTCTTCGCGTTCCTTGGCCGAGGAGTTCCAATGCGCGTGAAAGAAACTCATCCTATGCGCACGCCCCAGCCAAGATCCCAAGCCTGCTAACCGTTCCTCCCGATCCACGCGAGCGCTCCGCACCCCGAACTCAGCTGCCAGCTTCTCTCGGTCGCGCGCGCTCCACCACAAGTCCCCACCGCTCTCACGCGCGACCGCCCCCCAATGCTCAGGCAGAGCGCCCAGCACGATCAAGTGCGCAAACTCCTCGTCTCGGGGCCATTGCCCCATGCGGTACACGCGCGCCCCTTGCCCAAGCTCAGGCTTAAACGCTGGCGTTGTGGGAGGAACACGCTCTACGCGCTGCTGCAGCCGCTCTAAAACCCAAAGCAGGGGGCGCTTTCGCGTCGAATCGCCCAAGAGCCTAAGATCCGCTTCCCACTCGCTCCAGGCCTTCTCCCACCGCTCGCAGGCAGGTGCCGCGAGCCACTCTTTGCAAAGCTTCAAATGAAGGGCTTTCCAAAGTGCGGGGGGTTTTCGGCCCTCGAAGCGCCCCGCCAAATCGTGAAGCGTAGTGAGAATCTCCGAAACCCCTTCGCCTGAAATCCCTCGGAGACCTCGGTCCACATCACGCAACAAGCCGCGCTCCCCCATGGCTCGATGCACGCGCTCCACGGCCATGGGTGACCATCTGCCTTTGCGCATTCCCCAGGCCAAAAGCTCGGCAACGCTCTCACGCGCGAATCGCGACGAAGGAAGACGCAACAGCAGCAAGCCGGCCTTAAAGGATTCATCCAATCGTGACTGATCCGGGTCGCGATCGTCTTCGAGCTCGATGCCGCGGTCTTTCAACGCCCGTCGCAACGCGCGCTCACTTCGCGATCGTCCGGAATCAGGAACACGGGTCGCTGTTCTTCGTTAGCCCATGCATCGGCCGCCGCATCCGCTGCATCATCCAAAGTGTGCCAGGACTCGCCGCATGCTCCGAGCGAAGGCACTCGTTGAGCGGATTCTGAACGTAAGAACTCCACTGATGAACGCGCCGCTAACTCGTCCCCAGCTTCTCGCGCGGCTCAAATACCCGCGCTGGACGACCCATAGCTCGCTGGGAACGCCGTGCCCCGGAGACTCAATCGCAACCCGCAAAGCCAGCGGGTAATCCCACAATCCCTTACTTTGAAGCACCGCTTCAAACGCCCCCGCAAGCGCACGGAATTCGCGCTTTACCCGAGCGTCACCCGTTCGGGCTTGAAGCGCTTCGCACTCCTCGTCGTAAACAAAGGCCAAGCGCCCCTGTTGAAGCGCACGGTCCAGCAAGGTGTAGCCGCCGGTGCGCCTTCGCATGCGCGCAACCCACGGCAGGCGAGCCAAGATCTCGCGGGCACTCAAAAGGTCACGAAGCAGCTCCTCTCGACTTTGAGGCGGAAGCATCTGAGCGCCTGACGCACCTGCTGCGCGCAGCACCAGATCTTGGGGGGATAGAAAAACCTCCGACGAAAACGCGGACAACCGAGCGATGAGATCAGCCTTTAGCTCCTCGCGCACAAACCCCTGGCCAACGACGATTGCCGCACGCGGCTTTAAGCCACCAAAGCGGTCACGCAGCTGTTGATCGGATTGCGAATTGAGCCAGTCCCGCCACTCCATGAGATCAGCGGTTGTCTCAGCTTTTCGTGGAGGGATCAAGCTTGACGCAATGAGTCATACATTCATCCTCTGCCCATTGAATCTGCCACCCCAAATCGATACACTACTACCGAGACCCAAGGAGGGTTTCGCTTCATGTCTACCCAATCGGGATCCAGTCCAGTCACCGGCGTCATTGATGAAGGCTTGGTGATCATCGACTTCGGTAAATACGAAGGCAAGAGCGTCCAAGAAATCCACGAAGTCGACCCTATCTTCTACGATAAGCTCGCATCCGAGCGTGAAAACGGCGTGTTTGCCATCCGAAGGCACCGCGACAAGACTTTTCGCCTCTACATCAATCCGCTGTCCCAGATGGATCAATAAAACCCAGTCTCAGTTTGAGAGTCGGTTTGAGTACAGTTTCAGTCCCAGTCAGTTGCAGTTTGAATTCGGGGACGGAAACTGACTGAAACTGTACTGCGACTCAAACTGTACTGAAACTGCAGACTCCTTCTGGTGCTAGTCCTTCAATTCTCCGGCAAAAACTTTTCTGGCGGGCCCCGTCATAAAGATCGACTGACCCGGTCCCGCCCATTCCATCTGCAAAACACCCCCAGGAAGCTCAACGGACATCGCGCGCGTCTTGTTCCATAGCATCGCGGTTGCGGCCGAAGCGCACGCCCCAGTTCCACAAGCTAAGGTCGCCCCTGCTCCCCGCTCCCAAACCCGAAGACGAATCGTCTCCGGGCCTAAGACCTGAACCCATTCGACATTAGTACGCTGCGGAAATCGTCCGTGCGTCTCCACGTCACGGCCCCATTGCTCAAGAGGCACCGCTGCGACGTCTGCCGACCGAGCTACCGCGTGGGGGTTCCCGACATTCACGTCCCAGAACTCAAACTTGCCCCAGGGCATTTGCAAAACCTCAGGGCCCTTCACGACAGGCACTCCCATATCCACTCGCACATGAGAACCCACGAAGCTCACGGTCTTGACTCCGGCGGCAGTCTGGATTGCTAGCTCCGAACCCTGAGCTCCTCGCGCGCGCAGCTCCAAAGCGACAGCCCGAATCCCATTGCCGCACATCTCGGCAGTCGATCCGTCAGCGTTCCAGATATCCATGCGCGGGCCCTTTGAGACCCAAAGCACCTGGTCCGCGCCCACGCCAAAACGACGATCGCAGGCCCGACGCGCCCAATCGGCCGAAGGCGTCCAGCCCGCGGGAACATCGGACTCGAAAACGACGACGAAGTCGTTTCCTAAGCCTTCCATTTTTAGAAAAGGAATTTTCACTTCAATGCGCCTGGAACTTTGCCTTGGGTGATGTCTTCTTTGAGCTGATCTACCTTAGCCAAGATCTCGGGCGAAACGATTTTTCGCGTTTCGTCGGTGATCACGAGGTCTACCCCCTGCTCAGCAAGACCGTAGTTCTTAACCTCAGACTTAAATCCGCCCATCTTCGCGTCCTGGCAAGTCATAAACACGGCGATATCCGTGCGCTTGCGCATGCTCGTGATCACTCGTCCTGGCTTCATCGCGTTTTGATTGGCCACACCGATGGCGAACTTCCCCGCCCCCTCGGCCGCGTCAAACACACCTGAGTTTGATCCGCCTGCTACAGCGTAAACCACTTCGGCTCCGCTCGTGTAGAGTTCGGATGCCAGTTCCTTGGCTTTAGCTGGATTGGCCCAGCCGCCGACCCAACGAGAGTCGACCTTTGAACTCGGCGACGCGTAGGCCACGCCCGCGCCAAAACCTTTGATGTATTTCTGCGTCACAGGCGTGTCCATTCCGCCGACAAAACCCATTCCTTTACCCGCCGCAACCCATCCGGCTAAGGCGCCAGCTAGAAATGATCCTTGGTCTTCGCGAAATAGGATCGAGCGAACGTTGGGGGCTTTGACCACTCCATCGATAATCGCAAAACGATTTTTGGGGAACGCCAGCGCCACCTTTTGGAGCGCGTCGACGCGAGAGGATCCTAGTGCGATCACTAAGTCATAGCGCTTCTTGGCAAAGTTCCTGAGCTGCGCTTCGTGATCTGATTCGCTGGCGGCTTCGACGGCTTCGGCCTCAAAGCCTAAGGCGGCTTTCGCCTTCTCCAGTCCCTGGAATGCGGCGGCGTTAAAGCCCTTATCTTTTTTCCCATTGGTATCTAGAACCAGCCCCACTCTGAAAGCTGCCCAGGACGGAGAGGTGCACAGCAAAGCCAGCAACGCGATCGCGCGAATGGGTTTCATACCCAAAATGCTAACTCATTATTTGGAGTTGTGCGAATCCTGGGACTTCGAAACTTTTGAGGCTTTGATCTTCACCCATTGGATCGACCTGCTCGGATCGGGATCAAAACCTTTGCGAATCCAAACCCCGGTGGGATTTCCATCCACCATTCCCCAGCCGACTTCACCAGAAGACGACTGGATCGCTTTGAGTGGCACCGCCCACTCTCCAGTCTCTAAATCCAAAACTCCGAAACGAAACTGATCGCCATTGGCCTCGTTCCTATACAAAGCAAAGTACCTCCCCGAGGGATCCACGGATCCGTGCTCCCAGTTATGAAGAAGATCCCGCCTACCTGGAAGCGGCAAGCTCCAGGAATGAAGTTCCTTTAGATTTGTTTCATCTAGGACGTGGACGCGCCATCGATGAACATAGGGGCCGTCAGACTCTCTGGAGAGCACCACAGCAGTGCGCGTGGCTGGGGCGACCTCCAAATGTTCGATAGAAAGGGGCAGTTCTCCTGGCACAGCGGGCCACGCCGAAGAATCGACTCTCGGATCCAAGCCAAAGCAGCGGACCCGAGAAAAACTGCGGCCATAATGCCCATGCCCCAAATCGGCATAGTGGCTGTAATCTACCAACGCATTGCGCGCTTGCCGGGAGCGCTCGTGTCCGAGCGGTTTGTAGTTGAGCTCCACAGCCAGCACGGCATGGCCCAACGAATCTGACATGAGGTTCGAAAGGTAAGGACCTCTTCCGTTGTTTTCCCGGAGATGATCGCCCTGAAAAGGCGACACTTCTTTTACCTGGATCCAACTACCTAGCCGCTCGTGCTTTATGTAAAATCGCAACGTCTGCCGGGTGACATCCTGCCATTTGGGGGCATTTACCGTGAGCATCGCCAGGATGCCATTATCCATCAGGAAAGCAGCAGTCTTAGGGAAGTACTCGGCGTTCCAAGGCGGAGTACCGTCTTTTCCGCGACTTGGAACAAGAGGCAAAGGCCACGAGCCGTCAGGAAGCCGCAAGAAATCGCCGTACTGGTTCAAAACCAGTTTCCCGCTTTTCTCAGGAGACTGGACTTTCTTACCCCTTTTTTTCTTCTCGGAAGGAGAAATAGACGGCGCCCAGATCTCCATACGCAGAAGGCGATTTTGACTGATGGAAGTCAAAGGTCCTAAAGCGATGGGGCGGTGCAAGCCTAAGACAAAATCCGAGTTCGGACCTGCTTGGGTGTCCAAGAGCATCGGAGTAGTTTGACCGACAGGCCTTTCAAGAAAAACTTCCGAATTCACCAACCGACCGTCAGGGGAATATCCCAAAACGAACCCTTCGGGAGTGAGGAACTCCTTGTTGCTCTGAACCCGGAGTTTTCCGGTGGAGGGATCTCCTCGCAGCGATACGAGATTCGAGTAAGTCCCGTAATCCGCTTGATGCACAAGGATGCGATGGGTTGCCTCGCCCTGCAATCGCGGCAGAACGAGAAAGCCCTTCATTTGGAGATCATCTCGCGGGCCATTTCGAGGAGTCAGCGGGCCAATGCACTCATCCAGGTCGTCAAACTCATAGGCCATGGAAACGGTGCTTACTGAGCTGATCGCCAAGATCAGCGTAATCAACCTGTTTCGCGCAGCCATTGATGCTTACCCCGACTTTTTAGTCGTCGGAGGTCCCATCGGAGCGTGAGCAGGTTTTGCCACTGCAGCAGGCTTCACGGGAGCAGGTTTGCCACCCAAAGCTGCGTCTTTAGCTGCCTTGGATTGCACGACCTTAAACTCCACACGGCGGTTTGCAGCCAGCTTCGCAGCCGAGCTCACTCCGGGGAGGAACTTAGGCCTGAGCTTTCCGTAACCTACGGTTTCAAGCGTTTCGGCTTTGATTCCGCGCGACAC
>JBGAWT010000302.1:0-2297 GCA_044227445.1 Bdellovibrionia bacterium
CCCTGGCGCTCCTTGCCCCCCTCACTTCATTTGCCGAACCTTCGCTTGAAGGCCGCGCGGCATTCGCCCCTGAAAATCGCGGAGTAAATACGGCCCCTCCGCCCTGGCCGGCTCTCCCATCGCTTGTGACGAGCGATCCCGCGCTTTCGCAGCTCAAGGCTTGGCTCATTAACCACAGCCCGCAGATGGATCACTGGCCCGCACGCGCTAAGGACGATGCAGATGCCAAACGCCTGATTTCCGATTGGCAGCAGCAAAGCGCGCTGGTGACTAAGATCCCACAGGAAAACACTCTCAAGGATCCCGTCGCCCTCGCCCTGGTCACGACATTTTATTTTTATGGCCACAACATCGATGAGCCAGGCGCCGCTGAGAAGGCTTTTGAAATCGTCGGCAAAGCCAAAGGCGGAGCCTCAGCGATGCCCGAAACACTCGAAGGGCTGCTCAAAGCATCTTCAGGCGATTCAGGTGCCGAAGCCGCACTGTTAGCCGCGCGTACTAAAACCAAAGACCCCAAAGCGATTGGCTTGGTGGATTCAGGTCTAGCGTTTGCCTGCTACACGAGCATGCGACTCAACAAGGCGCTGATCTACGCTTCGAACGTCAAGCAGGAGTGCCCCGGGTGCCTTGCTTTGATCAAGACATTCGGAGGCCCGCTCTCGTCCGCATTCGGCTCTCCCATGCCAACCAAAGACGTGGATAACAACCAGGTCTTTTGGCTCAAGGAGCGAAGGATGGGGTCGAGCCTTCTGGGGTTTTCGTTCACCCTCCCGGCTGAGTGGGAGCCCGAGCAAGTCGGAGGATTCTCCAAAGACAAGAAAATGGCGGCTGTCGTCCTAACGGCTAAGCCGCTTGAGGGCTCCCAGCTTGTCCATGGGATCAACATCCACATCGATGCGGCGCCCGGATCGGAGAAAAAAGGAAACTTCTTTGCCCAGTTCATGAAGGGAGCAAAACCCTCCGCTCTCGCTCCGATCGTGTCTAACCCCGCGCTCACCGGATGGAAGTCGCTGCTCACCGACCAAATGATGAACGGCAACGACCCAGTCGTGGGCCTGATGGTCGAGGCGGTGGTCACTCCCGTAAAATGGACGCGCGCCGATCACGATAAGGCTGCCAAAGACGAAGGCCCGTGCGATGTGAAGGCGGCTCCGAATCCCGAAGGTAAGACCCGCTACTTCGTTCATGGCGGAGGCAGGCTTGACGCCCCCCTTCACTTCAGCTTTGCGTATATGGGTTCAAGGAGCTCGCTTGCCAAGGCCACGGAGCGATTCAAGACGATCTTAGAAAGCCTGACGTTTGAGAGGCAGGCGGGTTCGGACGTGGCCAAGGGATTGGGGTTGTAAGCTCCTGCATAGAATCTAAAAACCCCGCCAAGCGGCCCCTTCCATGAGGTCCCCGGTTTGCACTGACCCACCGGCCTCTTCATGTATGTCCACAGTAGCGAATCAAAGAAGCTAGAAAAACAAGCAGAGGCCCCAGGACATGAAGAAGGGCCGTCTGCCTTTTAAGTTTTTCCAACCAAATCCGATGAGCATAGTAACTGCTACTATTTTTCATCACGATCACCCCCTTTCTTGACCAACAGGAAAGGGGGTAGATCCTTCTACTCCGCTTGGCGTAGCGTAGGACCTAATAGCAAAGGCAATGCCTACTGAGCGCTGATCTCAATCGATCTGAAATGGGGCCTTAGTCCGAGATCTGGACTTAGAGTCCGAAAATCACGTCGGCTTTGCGCCGCCGCCCTTATCGCCGCTGCCGCCAGATTTCTTCTTATAGTCCGTCGTGTACCAACCCGTGCCCTTCAACGCGAACGAGCTCTGGCTCACGAGCTTTTCGACTGCGCCACCGCAATCGGGGCACTCGCTCAGGGGCGCGTCAGAGAACTTCTGGATCACTTCAAAAACTCGCTCGCACTTGGCGCAGCTGTACTCATACATTGGCATAGCGGCCGTTCGTATAATACATTGACCCCATGGAACTCAAGACCCCCTTTACTGAGCTCGTGGGCTGCCGCTACCCCATCATCGCAGCACCCATGTTTCTGGTCTCAAACGAAAACCTCGTTGCTGAGGCCTCAGAGGCAGGCGCCCTGGGGGCTACGCCATCGCTCAATTGGCGCACCGTGGAGGAATTCCGCAAAGCCATCCAAAAGATCAAATCGCTGACCAACAAGCCCTACTGCGTGAACCTCATCGTTAATCAGAGCAATCTGAGGTGTGAAAAAGACCTCGAGGTCTGCGAGCAAGAAAAAGTTCCCATGATCATCACTTCCTTGGGCAACCCCAAAGAAGTCA
>JBGAWT010000303.1:0-2288 GCA_044227445.1 Bdellovibrionia bacterium
GGTTGGTGGCAAGCAAGGCACTTGGATTGAATGATGGAGCTTGCGGCGTTGAAGTTCGCCATTTGCTGAGCCGTGGGTGCCGCGGTTCCTTGGAGCGCATTTCTTTTTTGCTGAATATTTTTGGTGAGGGAACAGGAAGAAGTGAGGAACACCCCTGTTGCCACGCAAACAACACTCTTTGAGAACCACGGTTGAATACGCACGTCCTACCCCGTTCTCTTATTTTAGAGCCATTGGGAGGCGCTTCGGTATTGTGTCTGGCCTGACACGGCCTAATTAGAAATAAACGCCGATTTGCAGGCCTAATTCTTGCGTTATCAGGGTCGAAGCCCCGTGCGCACGGAGCTCCAAGCGAGAGAGAGGCGAGAAACGCCCTTCCAGCCGTGCCTCTAGCGTGGGACCCGTCAATCCCCACACACCGTACCCAGCGCGCGCCGAAAGATGCGCGGAGAATCTAGGCTCAAATCGTAGCAAGACCCCTGCCCTGCCGCCCAGATTGAATCGATATCCCGGATTCATCTCAGGCGAGGTGGTGAGCTCAAATCCAGGAATTCCATAAATCTGAAGGTGCCCAAAGAGCTCCGCTGCAGCGCCAATTCCGAGGTGGATCAGGCCCTCCATTCCTGTGGGTAAAGCCGCATCGCGCGGCCTGCGGAATTCGATTCCCAGCCACCAGGAGAAAGGAAACTCATATGAGGTGACCGGATTGATCACGGCAGCCTCAAGGACAGTGATTTTTTCGAAGCGAACGAAGTCGCGTGGATGAAATCGAATCTGCGTATCTAAGAACTGTAATTGAACTTGAGGGGGAAAGCCTGCTGACGACGCGTTCCAGTCATGAAGCGCAGGCCTGATCTTGGCTTCAAACCCCCATTCGCGAGTCGAGGCATAAGCACCCACTCCCATTCGCCAAGGGCCATGTGCTGCCAAAGGCGGCCCTTGCTCCGGTTCTTGCGCGATCGTGCGAGCCGGTTCCCCTGCTCCGAGCTTGGACCTGCGCTCAAGCAGCGCCTCAGGAATTGTCGCGAGAGTCTTTGCGTGTTTCCATCTCCAGCCCGTAAGCAGTGCGTCCCAAACACGGATTTGAGATGCTGGAGTCTGCTCTGAGATGCTTTGAAGTGCCTCGGGTTCCCACTTTGCAAGATCCTCCCCTCGTCGCGCATGTTTCCAAGCTAAGCGAAAAGCCGCGCGCTCGGAGTCGCTAAAACTATCGATCGCCGCTTGGAACTGTTGGCGAAGCGAGGGCCTGAAGCGAGTTTCTTTGCGAGCGTTGACAGGCAAGGCCTTCAGCGTTTCGGTTGGGATTACCCAAAGCGAAAAATGCGACGTGAGATTCCAATCGGGCCGCGCGACCTCAAGAGCCGCAAGCATCCAGTAGGAGCAGTTGAGATCGAAGTAGTAGTACGAAGGCCTGGCGTGGCCTAAGGACCACAGGTGCTCAAGGAGCCTTTGCGATTGTTCGGTACTTAGATCGAGATCCATTTCCCATAGTCCACGGTTCTCGATGGCGGAGTACTCCTCGAGCTTCAAATAATAAGGAGCATTCGAAAAGGTGCCCTTAAAACCCCCCGTCAAACCTAAGAATGTGTAAGCAATCGGGTTTTGAGTTGTGGGATCTGCCGCGTAGTTCACGCCGTAATCCAAAAGCCGCGTGGAATCCCCTCCTCCGCCTTGTTTATTGAGTCTCAACAAAGTGTGGCCAAACGCTGATCCCGGGCTGCCCAAGTAATGGCTAGCGAAAATCAGCGTAACAGACTGAGGCTGATGCGAGCGCGCCCACGCGTCCCACTCAGGACAAGAAGCCTTTGGCCACCCCGCTGCTTGCCGCGGAAAGGCGCGTTTTAGGTAATTCGCTCGGTCGGGAAATCGGCACGCTGTCTGAGAATCCTTGGCCAGGGCGTCGAATGTCGCAGCAAGCTCGGCTTCGGGATTCGATCGACCTTCGGGAGAGATGAAAAAAGCCGGATCATCCACGAGACTTCGGTAAGAGTCTCCTCTGAAGATAAGCGGATTTTGCTTGTAGTGAAGAAGCTTGAGCCAATACGGATCATGGGCATGCGCCACGGAGCCCAGGAGTATGAATAGGGTCAGCGATGCCCGCCACATTGGCTTGCCAATTTCTGCTCAGCGCCCAGGTCTTTTTCAAGAGCGCTTACAAACGCCTCAGGAGTCGATTGCTTCTTCCAAGCGAGAAGCTGCTTTTGAGTCCATTTCCCGAAATCGCCACGAGCTTGCTCGGAGCAGCCAAGCAGTGACGAAAACGCATTGAGGTGTTCACCCTCTCCACG
>JBGAWT010000304.1:0-3628 GCA_044227445.1 Bdellovibrionia bacterium
TTCGGCCGTCAAACTCCGATTCGATCTCATTCATGAGTTTCATGGCTTCGACGATGCAAAGCACGTCGCCTTTTTTTACCGCTTGGCCTTCCTTGACGTACATGGCCGCAGTCGGCGAGGGCGAGCGATAGAATGTTCCAACGAACGGGGACTTGATTTCTTTTTGGTTACCCGAGGCGCGAGGTCCCGCCGGCTTGGCCGCGACGACATGATCCGAGGAAGTGCGTGCTGCTTGAGCCGCTACAGGAGCCTGAACCCAGGCTCCTTGCGAGACGCCCGCGTCGCCGCGTCGAATCTCCAGCGCACCGTCGCCATGGCCCCATTGCATCTCACGGATATCGTAGCGCTGCATGAGTCCAAAAAGAGATTCAAGCTCCGCTTTGTCCACCCCTAAAGTACGAACGCCTTTTTGCGACGCCTTCCCCTTGCTGGATCCCACGGTTATTTGTTCGCCTTTTCGACGTAGGTGTAATCGCGAGTGTCGACTTTGATCAGATCGCCTTCCTTAAGATGGAAAGGAACCTGAACCGAAGCGCCCGTCTCAAGCTTTGCTGGCTTGGATCCGCCGGTGACCGTGTCGCCGCGATACGCTGGATCGGTCTCGACGATCTTGAGGACCACGAACGTTGGGAGCTCGACTCCGATAGGACGCTCGTTGAAGTACATGATCTTGATGATGACGTTTTCCTGGAGAAAATCTTTGGCCAATCCCAGCTGCTCATCGCGAAGCGCGACCTGGTCGTAATTGGCTTGGTTCATGAAGTGGTAACCTTCGGCGTCGTGATACAGGTACTGCATCTCGCGCTCTTCGGTGTTCGCGCCGTCGAGCTTGTCGCCTGAGGTGATGGTTCGTTCGATCACGTTTTGGTTGATCATGTTCTTGAGCTTGGTGCGGGTAAAGGCGCGGCCTTTGCCGGGGCTCACATGCTGGAAGTCCACGATCTCAAAGGGAACTCCGTCCATCTCGACCTTAAGACCCTTGCGAAACTGATTGGTTGCGAATTGCGACATATGAAAGACCGAGTACCTGAGTTGCCTTACGATTTCAATGAAGTTTCTGGGGGAAAAAGGGAGGGGAACCGGGATCCGTTAACGGTTAACCGTAAACCGGTTTCTAACTCAGTTTGTATCGCTCGATCTTTTGCAGAACTTCCTGCAGCCTCTCCACGCGCTTGATCTTGCGCTCGAGTTGCCAGTCGGGGCTCGCTTCGATCGCTCCCCGTGAATCGGCCACCTTAAAGTCATCAGGTGGAGGCGGGGGATCCTTGCGCAGCACGAGTGTTCCGCTTTTCACGCCAAGCCTGCGCCTCAAGCTCCTCGACGATCTTGGCCATCTCTTGATCGCCCGGCGAATAGAACAAGAGCATTTTGTAGGCGTCCAAAGCCTCCGCAACGCGCCCTAAGATGAGGCAGCTCTCGGCAAACAGCCTTTGGGCAACCAAGTTGTCGGGTACATCTCGAATCACAGGCCCGAGCTCGGCTGCTACCTCGTCAAAACGCTTCTTATCGAATAGCGCGCGCGCCAAGGCGACCTTGCCACCCACGAAATGGGGATGCACCTGAAGCCCCTCGCGAGCGATCTCAAGCGCTTCGTCGATGAGGCCTGCCTTGCGATAGGCCTCCGCCAAAGGAGCGAAAATCCGAGAAGTCGGATCTTCCTGATAGCGCTTGAGATAGTCGTAAATCAGCGGCGTATCCACGATCGTCATACCTATGTCGGCAGAGGAGGGGGAAGAGGAGTCTGCGCCGGCTGCAGGCAAACCCAGCTTCCTTGAGATTGAGGATGCGCGGAGTGATGAAGAAGAACAGCTCGGAATTCGTATCCGAGCTCTGCTCCAGGCCGAAGAGCCAGCCGATCACCGAATCTTGCACCAGAAAGGAAAGCCGCTTTCGGATTTACTCTTTCGTCGCGAATAGACTCCGCCCATGGCCAGCGTCGCCCCGCTCTCGACCAGCACCTGAGTCCTGAGGCTTCCGGGCGACCATCGAGATGGTCTGGTTGTTGAGGACCTGGCTATCCGTGATATCGCGCGTGACGGAGAGATCCATGAGCACTGACCCGTCGTTGGTGACCGTCGGCGTGACGTTCAAGCTGATATTGGCGTTGAGCTGCGTGGGAGTGGTCACCGTGCAGCGTTCGTCTGGCTGGTCGTAACGGGAATGACCACGCTTTCGGCCTGAACAACGTTGGCCGCCTGCTTGTTCACGATCGAGAAGCTCACCGTCTCGAGCTTGGACTCGCCATGATGCTCAAAAGTGCGTTGAGGCGGAGAGAACCCCGGAATGATGCTCAGATCAACTGAGGTCCCGAACGCGCCGCCGCCTGAGCTCAGGAAGCTGCCGCCGCCCAAAGTGTCGAAAGGCGAAACTGGGGAATTGAACGTCGCTCCCCACACAGGGTTGGAGTTGTGGCCATTATGTAACCCGCCGATCTGGTTGCTGAAGCTCTTCTTCACTTCGACGATCTTCGCTTCGATGAGCACTTGAGGCATCTCTGCGTATCGAGCATCTCGATAAGGACGCTTCATCTTCTCAATGTTCTCAACGGTGTCGCGCACGACGATCGAATTGGTTCTTTGATCAGCCGATACGACCGCTCCGCCCAAAGACCCGCTTCCAGCTCCTGGAGCCGAAGACGAGGATCCGCTGACAAAGTTAACCAGGATCTTTTGCAGGTCCGAGAGATTAGCGTAGCTGATCGGAAAGATACGCGTCACGCGAGGCGCTGACGCCTCGGAGGCGATCTTAGCTTGAAGCTGCTGGGTCTTTTCTGAGACGAGACTTTGCAGCGTGGCGATCCGAAGCACGTTGTTGTTTCGTTCCGCTCCCAGCTTATTGGTCCTGAGGATCATGTCCAGAGCCTGATCCCAGGGCACGTCCACAAGAGAGAGGGTGACGCGGCCTTTGACATCATCGCCCATAACGATGTTGAAACCCGAGGTCTCGCCGATGAGGCGAAACACGTCGATCAGATCCGCGTCGCGAAGCTGCAAGGTAATGGACTTACCCACGAAGCGCTTGCTCTCTTGAGCCTGAAGAAACTGTCCTAGCTTGTCGTTCTTAGGCTGCGCCGGCGCCTCAGCTAAAGGAGCGGCACCTGCGGCAGGCGGCGGAGGCGTAGCTGCTGGATCCGCAGGAGGAGCATCGCTTGGAGGAGGAGGCAGTGCGTCCGCTGAGGCTGTAGCCCCGGCAGCGTGAGGAACCTTGATGCGAAGCACGTTACCGTCTTGGGTGACTTCGGCGTTGGCGCTATCCTTGAGCTGCACGACGACACTGGCCTGATCGGCCTGGCCTTCGACGCGCAAAGGATTGACCAAGGTGACGGAGCTCGAGGCGAACGAAGAAGTATCCAGCGGACGGCTGGCGTTGGCTTCCAACGAGACGTCTTTGAGATCGATGATGACCTGCTTCTTCTCGGCGTCGTCGCGCTTTTCGTAAGTCAGCGGGCCATCGGAGGTGATCTCAATCACGCTTTCCTGGGCTTCGTCCTTAAAGTCGATGGATTTCACAGGAGTTGCCGCCTGCGCAGCGACACCCCATACAAAAACAAAAAGACCAATCGCCTTTTTCATCCTACTCACCCTCCTGGTTCCCTCCTGCTCGGCACGCGACCTCAGTATCGCGGGTC
>JBGAWT010000029.1:0-21078 GCA_044227445.1 Bdellovibrionia bacterium
CACTCAGTGGGGTCGGGATTCTCGTTGCGGTCTTTGCAGGGGGTTGCGCGTCGGAGGCGACAAGCGTTCGTTTGAACGAAAAGCTTGCTAAAGAAGACACTCACACCACTTCGGCCGAGCTCAATCAAAAAAGCGGTGAGCTTATCCGGTCCGCACCGGGATTGTCCGACACGCAGCGCTCGCAGCTAATGGAGCTTCGCGCAAACACCCGAACGCAGAGCGAGGAGATCGGTCGCGAGTCCAACCGGCTGAGATCGGTTCTCGTCAAGGACCTCGTGAGTCCTGCGTATGATCAAGAGGAAGTCGATCTGATCAAATCGCGTCTCAAAGAGCTCGAAGAACGTCGCTTGAAGGTTCTCTTCAGCTCGGTCGAAAAGGCCAACAACATTCTGGGCCGCGACGCTTTGAAGCACACGACGATGGTCAACGATTTCATGATGGAGCGGCCCGTAGGTCGAATCGATTAGAACGTTGGATCTACGAACTTCAGGAAGAACTGCGAGGAGATTTCTCCGTCCTCGGGCAATGCACCTACGAACGGATTTTCACCAGCGTATTCAGCAACCGATTGCGCGCTTGCTTGGTAAGTCAGCACGAGGCTCTCGTCCGTAGTGCTCACGAGCAGGGGATCTTCGGATTGTTGGCAAGCTGACGTGACAGATTTGATCGCGCGTCGGATTGTAAGCTTCATCGTGATGCCCTTGTTGAGCTCCACGGCCTTTTGCCAAGCGGCTTCTTTTTCGTTGTCGATGTAAGGCTTCGTCGGTTCGAGTTTTACCCCAGTGACGGGCGTCCCGCTTTGGTTTCTGAGCACTCCGCCGTCTGGGCCTGGAAATGTCTCGTAGCCAATATAGACGTCTTCGAGAGCCTGAGGGCTTGGAGTGAATTCGGCGAAAGCCACATAGTAGTAATCGGCTTTGCAAAACGGATTGACCTCCGAGCCTTGCTTGAAGGAGAGCACCATTCCGTTGAATCGCTCGTTGGGCCACGCGTATTGGTTGATGTACCCCAACGATCTCAATTCAACATGGGTCGCAAGTCCCTCGGGAGTTTCCAGTCTCAAAGTGCTCGTATAGATGGTGCTCAGCAGTTTGATATGGCTCGTGATGTAGATTCGGTCGGGCGGCGGCAAGGCGCCGCGGAAACTCTCATGTGAGAACTGAGGCTTGCCCACCAGCACGAATTCGCCTGCGAACTGCGGATAGCCTCTGCCGCCGCAGCCTGTACCAAACAGGGCTGCGCAAAGGCCGATCACGCCTAATAGAAGTCTTTTAGATTCCCACATCACGTGGGGGCTATACCTGAGAAAAGTGAATTTGTGGAGCCCTACGGCTTTGGAGCTCGGCCAGGCCGTCGAGCAGCGTGCGGGTAGCCAAAAAGAGCTCTAAATCCACGGGGGTATCGGCTAGCCGCTCGACTTTCTCGCATTCGGTGGCTAAGTCATCCTCGCCGATGAGGGCTGCGGCCGAGCGCAGGGTGTGGGCTAGCATCCCTATTTTTCGGGAGTCCTTTTCGTCCAAAGCCGCCTGGAGGTTCTCCATCCTGCCGGGTAGGGCCGCGAAGAATAGGCTTGCGACCTCCTCCTGCAATTGCTCCAGGGTGGCTTCGGAAGGCTCCTCCGCCCGTCCTTGTTTCAGGGCAAACTGGCTGCACAGGGTGTCTAGGGTCTCAGGCGAAACAGGTTTTTCCAGGATATCGATCATGCCGACAGACCTGCAACGCTCAATGGTCTTTTGGGTGACGTCAGCGGTCATCGCAGCAATGGGCACCGCGGATGAGATTCGGGAGGCCGTTTGGAAGCCATCGAGGCCCGGCATGCGGAGATCCATCAAAACGAGGCAAAACGTACGGCGAGAGGCCAGAGCCACGAGGGCCTCCTCACCCGAAGATGCCGCCTCCGCTTCAAATCCTAGGGTTTCGAGCAGGCGGGTCACGACCAGGCGATTGACCTCGTTGTCATCCACCACGAGGATCGATCCGCTTTGAGGTTTTGTCGGGCTTCCCTTGGTGCGTCGAGCGGCCCGCGGATTTCTAAATGGATCTCGATCGAGTTCCGCTTGCAGAGGGAGCTGAAACCAAAACAAGGAACCCGTGCCCAGCTTGGAGCGGCATCCGATGCTACCGCCCATGCGTTCGGTAAGGAGTTTGGAATAAGCCAAGCCAAGTCCCGACCCCTCATAGCGCGACGACACGGAGTCATCACCGCGTGAGAATGGATTGAACAACAACGCTTGGGCCTTGGGATGAATCCCAACCCCGGTATCCGAAACCTCGAAACGAATCATGTCTTTTTGGTTACGCAGGGGAGCGGGTGCTACCTTCAGCTTGATTTCGCCTCGGTGAGTGAATTTGACCGCATTGCCCATGAGGTTGAGCAAGATCTGCCTCAAGCGAATGGGATCCGCGATCATTTGCTTGGCAACCTGGTCGGCTTCAACCTTCAGGACAATGCCCTTTTGTTGAGCCAAAGGTTCGATCGTCGAGGCGCACTCCTGCAGAAGCGAAGGCAAATCGAAAGCGGAATTTCGAATAGGTATTTTTCCGACCTCAGCGGCTGAGTAAGTCAGAATGCTGTCGAGGAGCTCCAGCAGGTTTTCGCCCGATGCTCGAATGGTCGAGATCCATTTTTGCTGCTCAGGGTCTTTGGCCGATTGGTTGAGCAAGTGCGCAGCGCCTAGAATCCCGTTGAGCGGAGTCCGGAGCTCGTGCGTGACGTGAGCTAGGAATCGGGCTTTGCTCTCCGAAAGCCGTTCCGCGGCTTGCTGCGAGCTGCGCAGGCTGTGATTCAGAAAAACGATCACGAGCGCCGCAAGCAGGAACACCAGCACTTGTACCGCGGTGTCCATGCTGGTGATGGCGATGGAGTTATCCGGCGGCAAGAAAAACCAAAGTGAGGCGAGTAGTGAGAGGCCAGTTGCAATCAGTCCCGGGCGGGTGCCGCCGACCCAAGAAACGATCATCACACTCATCAGATAGAGCGAGAAAGACGTTCGGGGCAGGAGCCTGCTCATCTCCATGCGCGCGATCGTGGAGAGGGTCGGCATGACGACGCTCAGGACGTAGCCTGCGATGACGAGCTTTGAGTTTCGCTTCAAGTCGACCTCGAGAGCACGTATCCCGAGCTGTAAACCGCGGAGAGCTTGCCACCGAAGCGCGTGAGTTTTTTCCTCAGGGATGAGACGTGCCGATCCACCGTTCGATCCGAAATGTCTTCTTTGAGATTCCAAACGGCTTCGAGCAACTGAAATCGCGAGAGAACGCGGCCTTCGGATTTGGCCAAAAAGAGCAGCAGCCTGAACTCCAGGGGAGTCAGGTTGAGCTTCTCGGTCACCCCTGCATCGACGATCGCGGCGCTCTGGCGCGAGAGATTGAGAGAGAGGTTATTGATCGTAAGCATGGTGTCGACTTCTTGAAGACCTTTGACGCGTCGAATCCGGGCATCGAGCCTCGCGACGAGTTCCTTGGGGTCAAAGGGCTTGAGGATGTAGTCGTCCGCGCCAAGCGAAAAGCCCAGCACTTTGTCGCTCACTTCGCGCCTGCCCGTTAGGAACAAGAGCGGAATGGATTCGTAACCCGGCATCGAGCGGATTTCTGCGCAGACGTGAAAACCGTCCGCGTCAGGTAATGTGATGTCCAAGAGAATGGCATCGAAGGCTGTTTGCTTGCAGCGTTGGATCGCTGTCGCCGCGTTGGCCGCGAAGGAGATGGAGAATCGTGTCGAAAGCGCTCGCGCGGTTAAGAGCTGAAATTCCGGGGAGTCCTCTACTACGAGTAGTTTTTGCAAAGGCTGGGTTTCCCTTCCCATCGAGATCTTAGCGCCTCCCCGCTGCAGCATCCAAGCTATTGGCCGCAAATAAATCGGTGAACGTTACATTTACGTAACAATTTTGGGATTTTCCGTCAATTTCGCCGCCGATCCTAAAGTGAAGGAAATGAGATAGCTGGGGTTGGGTTTCCACCTGTAAGACTCCCGCCCTGGCGCAGAGAAACCTCGAGGAGTGGTCCAGATCTGGGTGGGTCGTTCCTCGAGGGTCTCGATAAAAGTTTTTAAAAAAGGAAAAGGACAGCGAACTCATATGAAGCTTATTCGTCTAGGTTTGGTGGGAATGTTGGTTTTGATAAGTTCTTCAGCGTGGGCGGGCGTTCGGGTCGGCCTTCATTATATGCCGGGATATACCCAGCCGATCGCTACGGGCGTCACAGCCGGTGGAGCGCTCAACCTCTTGGGATTCGGATCCTCGCTGGGCTATCAGTTTGGGGCAAGCGAAGTATTTGGGTTGAGCCTTGAGGGCGGCTACGTGACAAGAAACATCATGTCAGGAGCCACAACGCTCACCGGTACGGGCATCTACGGAGCCTTCGGTCCTAGGATCTCGATCAAGAAGTGGCTGAATTTCTTTGCTGGCGGCGGGTATTTTTTCGGACTAACGACCCCAGGCGCGCCCTTCAACGGGGCACCTAGCAGCTTCGTGGTTTCCGGCGGCATCGACTTTGACATTCCGATCATCAAAGTGATGGCCATCACCATCGGCGCTCGCTTTGTCTATCCGTTCGTCGACGTCGCGCCGTCAGCTGCCTCGACGGTCGCTCCTTCGATGATTCTAGGGCAAGTCGGTCTTCGTTTCGGAACGTACGGAAAGTAAACTTTCGTGACATCCCAAAAGCCTGAGAGCTCGTGTGTCGGGCTCCAGGCTTTTGGCTTTTTAGAGCGTGTAGCTTAAGCCCAAGGACGCCACCGGTTCGTTATAAGTGAAGGCGTCGTAGTTTGAAAAATTCCACTGCCAGCTCAGATCCGCACCTACAGATAGACCGGTGAAAAATAGGGGTCTATTCCACCCCGTCCTCAATACCAGTTGTTTATCGAAGCGCGCGGGTGAGACCTCAGCGTAGTACTTCATGCCTGTGCTCGCTTCGAGTGAGCCAGAGACTTGCCAAGGAAGGTACAGCGCGTTTGAGAGAGATCCAGTTACACCTAAGTAGCGATAGAGCGCGCCAGTGGTCCGACTCTTTTCGAAAGTCAGATTTCCCCCTAAATTCGCATATCCTTTGCCCTGATCCGCTGTGATCGAAGCACGGGTGAGCAGCGCCCAGGTGCTCAAGTCCGAGGCCGTTAGGTAGAGTTGGGGTTTAAAGAGCGCTTCAAGGGTGAGCACGGCCACTTGGCCCAGCGTCTTGCGCAGGTATGGGCCACCTTCGCCCAAGAGGCTGTAGCCCTGCAGGACGGCTGGCGTCACAGCGTTTTGAAAATTGTAGCTTCCTTCGAGTTTCAAGCCGTAGGAGAAGCGAGCCATCGGACGGCGAGTGATGTAAAAATCTAGCGTGTGGGTCAGAAACTCCGCACTTGCTGAGTCGCCGTTGGTGTTCTTGTTGTACGTCCCGCGATAGCTTCCGATCCATTGCCAGCGAGCGCTAGGTGCGCTCATGCGTCCGCCGCCAGCGATGACGACAAACTTTCCGGTGGCTTTTCCCGTGGTCTGGTCAGTGACGGTGGTGGAGTTCGGAATGAGTAGCGCGTTTCCGTCGTATTGGCCGAAGAGCGAGAGGTTGGCAAACCAACGGCCCTTTTCATACGGCGCTAGTGCTTCTTTGGTGCCCTCGATCATTTTCTTGGCCAACGGATCTTCGGGCAGATCGCTTGCGACCTCGCTTGCCTCATAGAACTCGCGGGTGCCAATACCTGGGTAGCCTTGTTTAAAGTCGCCAAGACCCATGTAATACAGAGCCGGCATTCGCCACTCGGGCGGGCCCCAATCGGCAATCGATCCGAAATGCGCGCGCGCTGAGTCGATTTTATTTTGCTGGAAATCAATCGTGCCCATGTAAAAGCGAGCGGCATCGACATTGAATCCGAGATTCACGGCTTTTTGAAAATGAGTCGCAGCCTCGTTCCACTTCTGCTCCTGATAATCGATGGAGCCCAGCTCGTAGTGATAAGGGCCCGTCTCGGATGGAGGTTTGGCTTGGATGAGTTTTTGGTAGGCCGCGCGAGACTGATCGGACTGGCCCATGTTTCGGAGCAAAAGCGCCTGCAACTCGAGGGCCTCTATGTGTTTTGGGTCCGCTCTTAGGGCGGCATCCAGCAGCCGCAGCGCGTCGTTGCTCTTGCGGTCCGAGTAGGAAAGAACTGCCTCTGAGTACAGAGAGTCCGCATCCAGCGAGGATGTCTGGGAAAACGCTGTACTCGCCGCGCTCAAAGCGATCGCTCCGAGAGCAATCTTAAATACGGTATCCCGCAATCCCTTGATCGTTTGATTTTCGCCCGTTACCATTTTGTAGGTGAAGATTAGGGGATCTTTCGCGATTTGTGTATCGAGTTTTTTGCTGATCGCTCAGGCGGGCGCCGAGCCCGGCGAGACGTCCATCGGCCGCGTCGTTTCGGTTGAAGGTCCGGTAACTCTGTTCACGAACGGAAATGCCAAAAAAGGCGTCACAGTAGCTCCACGTCAAGCCCTTCAGGAAAACGATACGATTCAAACCGGCTCCGGCGGAAAAGCCCGTGTCTTGCTTGCTGACAAGACGGTGCTCGATGTTTCAGAGAAGTCCGAGCTTCATATGGCCGAATTCAAGCGTGCGGCTATCACCGCTGATCGACAGGTCACGCTTGACCTTAAGTTCGGAAAAGTCCGAACGGCGGTGGTCGAGAAGCTCAGTCAAAAAGGATCCTTTCAGATGCGAACCCGCAGCACGGTGCTAGGCGTGCGCGGCACGGAGTTCTTAACCGAAGCCGGGAGCTCGGGAGCCGCTTCGGTCACCGTCGCCAGAGGCGAAGTAGCTGTCGTCCAAGCCGGCTCCACGGGCGCTCCCGTATTAGTGCAAAGCGGATTCAAGCTCAGTGCGCTGGGGGGCAGTATTGGCGCACCGGTGGCTGTTTCGCCGGCTGAGATGCAGAAGGCGTTTGCTGCCGTGCGCGTTTCGGATGGAACCTTTCAAAAAGAAATCCGTGTTGAGAGCAGTGCCTTAGGGCGTGGCACCGCCGGCCCGACTGCGATGGCTGATCTGAAGCGAGTGAGCATCCCGGGCATCTCCTCTCGCGAACCGGCTGGAAAGGCCGGCCCCGCAAACGGTCCTGGGGGGCCAGAAGCGCATATTTTGATGCCTGGACAGGACGGCAAGCCTCCTCTGCCGGGTTTTCTAGGCGGTATGCTTCCTCCGGGTGGCGTGCTTCCTAAAAAAGTGAAAGTCACGGTGAACTGACATGCGTCGACTCGCTTGGGGATGCCTGGTTGCAGCGAGCATGGTAGTTCCAGCGTGTTCGCTGGGTCCTGCTGGGGGCGATCCTAATATCGCCGTGAGTTTTCCGCCGCGCCCATTTTTGGGCGACAACAAGGGCTTTGCATGGACTCAAGGATTGTTCACTCTTCCGGGTAGTTTGAGCGGCTTGAGCTGTTACGGCGTGATGGTCAATGCGCCGGATATTCCTCCGAATCCGATGATCGGCGGCTACTGCAATGTTCAAGTGCCTGCGGGTAAGCCGTTTCCGGCGGTGATCGGTGGGTTAGTATCAGCCGCTGCCGGCGGAATGGTCGAAGTCGCCGTGCCTGGCGGATCCCAGAGACTGATTCGCGTCGTGGGTTACCAGTCTTCGGCCGGCTGCCCGAACGTCGCAAACATGTTCTCCAGCGGAACGCCCGCGGCTTCCAGCTTCGGAAGCGCATTTGAGCTGGCCGCGACCAACAGAGATGTTTACACGGATACGTCGATCTCGCTGACCGCATCATTGAATACTTCGAACGTGGCTTACACCTGTTCGGGCAACGCTTCGGTTCAAGTGGCCTCGATCGTAGGTCAAGCGGTTGCTACGACGGGAACTTTCGGTTGCACTCAATCCACCATGGGTGGCCCAAGCAGCGTGACTTCGGATGGAACGCGTCTGGTGGTTGCTGACGTGATGAACAACCGCGTGCTTATTTGGAATAGTCTACCGACTTCAAATGGCCAAAACGCGGATGTCGTCGTCGGGCAGACGGGGTTTTTGGGCACCGGTACGGGCACAACCTCTCAGTTCGTAAACGGGCCATCGAGCGTCGCGTTGTATGGGAGCAAGCTGATTGTCGCCGATAACGGCAACAGTCGTGTCTTGATTTGGAACACGATCCCAAGCACCAACGGGCAAGCCGCTGACATCGTGCTGGGCCAAAGCACGTTCACCGGTAGTACGGGGGCCGTAGGTTCAACAGGCATGAACCTACCCGAAGCGGTTGCGGTCAATGACAACGGCGAGCTGTTCGTCGCGGACCGAAACAACAACCGCGTTTTGTATTACCCCACGATTCCCGCCTCAAGCGGAGCCGCTGCGACCTACGCGATGGGCCAGGCTAATATGATCGGTAATGCGAACGCGACGACCCAGACGGGGATGTACTTTCCTAAAGGTGTGAGCGCTTCGACTTCGCGTGTGGTGGTGGGTGATAGCCAGAACCATCGAGTTACGATCTACAATATTCCTACGGCGCATGGGCAACCCGCCATCGCTGTCTTAGGTCAAACAGGGTACACGGGTGCTAGCCCGTCGCTGACCAGTCAAGGCATGAACACGCCTAAGGGTGTCTATCTCAAGGGCAATAAGCTCTACGTTGCGGACTCCGGCTGGAATCGAATTTCCTACTGGGCCGACGTGATGACCGTCTCAAACTACCAACCCCATGACGGGGTCTTTGGACAGCCCAACTCCACTTCCGGTGCGGCGAACAATGGTGGTGAAAGCGCTACGACGCTGAACAACCCCACTGGAGTTTATTCTGACTCCGCCGGCAACGTTTATGCGGCTGACCAGAATAACTATCGCGTGACGATCAATAGCTGGTTTTGAGTTTCGTTGTTCAGGCTTCCGGCGAGTCAGATCGCTCCCTTCGAGGTCGCGATCTAGTCTCTGAAGTACTGCTCGCGTCACGCTCGCTTCTCAGTACACGCCAGTCCTTCGGACTGGCTAGCGAGTCACAGGCACTTCACAAAACAAATCGTTTTGCCGACCCCGCTTGAGTCCAAGTCAAAGCTCGTTCGCAGAACAAATCATTTCGTGAAGTGCCCTTGACGCGACCCCCTGTTCTCGGTAAATCCCCCATCCATGCGAGTGTAGCTCAGCGGGAGAGCACGCCCTTCACACGGGCGGGGTCACAGGTTCAATCCCTGTCACTCGCACCATTTTTTTCCCTGAGGGAAAAAAATGGGTAGCAGAACGGGTCCGCAGTGCGGACAAAATCGACAGGATGTCGATTTTAGTGAGCAGCCCCCCAAAAAAAAGCGCCATTAGGCGCTTCTTCGAGAGGCATCCCGCGACCCTAAGGTCCCACCTGCTGAGTAATCCTAAACACCACATGGTTCGCGGCCTGCAGGGGCACTGAGATAAAGGACATCTCATCGCCCTCGTTTTGGAGAGAGCTCAGGTAGTTGAGCAACGAAACATCAGCGCCAGTCATCCCCTGAGAAGAGCTGGGTTGAACGCGAACAAAGTGCTGCGCGATTACCGTGTCGGCGCGGCGATTTTTTAGCACCCAATCTAATACCTTTTTTTGGCTCGCTACGATGTCCCGCTCCTGAAGCCGCGAGAAGATAGTTACCTTTCCGCCTGCGATCACATCGGGAGATATTGTGGTGCTCGAGTTGAAGATAGCGCCCATGTAAGTGCCGCGATCGGTTTCGATCACCCAAACTCCTTGCTCGTGGGCGGTTCCTTTAGCAGATCGTACCAGCGCGTCGATGGCGTTGGCGAGCAGGGGGTTTTTCTTATTCACCTCGCTGAGATGGACGAGTTCCTGTCTATGGATGAGCTCCGTTTGGTTCTCTCCCTCGAGAATTCGCCAAACGGCATGTTTGCAGGGTGATTCGGTAGCATAGATGGACTGGGGCATCGCCCCCGCCAGCAACCCTAAAATGAGAATAACGCTACGCGTCCAGGTCATGACACTTTCTCGTTCTTCGCATCGGTGTGTTTTGCTCCGAAGTAGATGCAAAATCCTGAAATTCCCTAGCGAATCGACGAGCGAGTGCTAGTTTAGGGCGATGAGCCAAAAGACCGCGTACGACTTCGAAGTTAAAGATATCGAGGGAAAGCCCACGCCCTTGAGCCAATACAAGGGCAAGCCGCTTTTGATAGTCAATGTGGCCAGTCGCTGCGGTTATACGCCGCAGTATGAGGGCCTCCAAAAGCTGCACGAAACCTTCGGTCCTAAGGGGCTTGTGGTCATGGGGTTTCCCTGTAATCAGTTTGGCGCTCAGGAGCCTGGAACCGAGTCCGAGATCAAGGATTTTTGCTCGCTCACCTACGACGTGAACTTTCCGATGTTCGCCAAGGTCGATGTGAACGGGCCAGACGCCGCTCCTCTGTACGAATTTCTAAAAAGCTCCGCTCCCGGATTGCTCGGCACGGAGGCGATTAAATGGAATTTCACCAAGTTCCTCGTCGATCGCTCCGGCAAGGTGGTGCATCGCTATGCGCCCCAAACCAAGCCAGAGGAGCTTGTAAAGGACCTGGAGGCGGTCATCTGAATTGTTAGGGGAGTAAATACTCCCGGACCCTCCTCCGAAAAGAATAGAGGAGGGGATCTGCCAGATGCACGAGCCTGCTATGCGCGTCACTATCGAGCCCGGTCACCGCGGCGGATTCTGGCTTCGCGCAGTCGCCACGATCATCGACGGGTTTTGCTTGCTCATCCCAAACGTCATGATGACTTGGGCCTCGGCGGTTGTTTTTCCTCCTGATTTTTTGGCCATCGGTAATTTCGCCGTGTCGATGATCCTCAATCTTTTTTACTTTGGATTCATCCAGACTGCGCTCGAAGGTTCGCCCGGAAAGCGCGTGATGGGACTTACTCTGGTGAGCGAGTCGCTCGGAAAGCTCACACTCAGTCAGACGATGATGCGTTGGTTTGTTCATATGGTCGGCACCTACGCCATGGGCCTGGGACTTCTTTGGGTCGCATGGGACAAGCGCAAGCAGGGCTGGCACGACAAAGCCGCAAAGACCCTCGTCCTGCGCACTGATTTTGTCCAGCAGGTGCGCCGCCAAATGAGCATGCAAAAAATGGGAGTGGTTCCGATCGCTCCAAGTGGTCGACCTCCCGGCGCGATGCCGCCGCCCCCTCCGCCCGCTGTAGCAGCGTAATTTTTGCCTAGATAATTACTGGCGGCGCGTCAGATAAAAAATACACAGCACGAGTTTACTTTTACTGTTCCATGTTAGCCTAGAATTAATGTTCACCTCCAAAAACGGACTTTTGATGGTGGGGCTGTTTTTTGCTTTTTCACAGGTTTCGAGCGCTGATGCCGCGTTGAATATTCAACAGCTGCGCATCCAAGCTCAAAGAGCGGGATGGAAGTCGGGGAAAAACTCCGTCACTCGCCTCTCGCGACAGGATTTCAAGAAACGTTTGGGCCTTCAAGATGCACCGGATGGCATGGCATCTTTTCAAGCGATTCCCATGCGTAAGAAAGGCTTTCGCGCCCAGGCTCTTCCTCCGAAGATCGATTGGCGAAACAAAGATGGCGCCAACTGGGTAAGCCCGATGCTCAACCAGGGCAACTGTGGAAGCTGCGTTGCGTTCGCCGCCGTCGCCACGCTTGAGACTCAGACCAACATCACTTCGGGCAATGCGGGCTACAACCCCGAGTACTCGACTCAGGCCTTGTTCGCTTGCGGCGGTGGATCTTGCGACAACGGCTGGCAGCCTCAGCTGGCTGCCAAGCACCTCATGAACAAAGGCGTGCCCGACGAAGGATGCGCACCTTACACGATGGGTTACACCGGAGAGACGGTGAGCTGCTCGTCCATCTGCTCGGATTCGGGCTCCCGCAGCTCTAGGATCTCAAGCTACTCGACGCCCTCCTTTGGATTCACCGACATTCAATCCGTCAAATCCGCTTTGCAAAAAGGCCCGCTGGTCACGACGATGATGGTTTACGAAGATTTTGCGACCTACAACGGAGGCATCTACAAGCACGTTTCGGGCACCACCTTAGGCGGTCATGCGATCAGCCTCGTGGGCTACGACGACGCGACCCAAAGCTGGCTCATCCGAAACAGCTGGGGCAAGGATTGGGGCGAAGAAGGTTTTGCACGCGTGAGCTGGGATGACGTCTCGGGCATCGGCGATCGGACCTGGGGTTATGCGGTTCCTAGCATCGTGGGTTACGTGGCGGTCCGAAATCCTCAAGGCCGCGACTATGTAGCAGGAAATATCTCCATCACCGCTGAGACCAACCTCAAGGAATTGCATGGGGTCGAACTGCAAGTGATCGACGAGAAGGGCAAGGTCTTAGATTCGCACCGTTGCGATACGATGCGCTGCTCTTGGGGATGGAACAGCAAGTCCATTCCCGATGGTGAGTACCAGGTCAAAGCGCTGGCCTCTTGGGGCGGCGGCCAAACGATGAGCTCCCAGGTGGAGCATTTCTATGTCGCCAATACGCCTCCCAAAAAAGGATCCATCACGTTTTCGGGAGCCGAAGGCGTGAACCTTGCACGTCCTCTCAAGGGTCGTGTCGTGTTTGATATCGATATCGACTCAGGAAGCGACGTACCGCTTTCTTCGATCTCGTACGAAGTGAAGCAAGGCGAGAAAATCGTCTACAGCAAGCACTCCGACGGAACTTTGCCCAAGATGACCATGGGCTGGCGCACGATCAATGTGCCAAACGGTAAGTACACGCTTCAGTTCAAGGGCGAGCTCAAGGTCAATGGCAAGGTCACGACTAAGGTCGTGAGCAAGTCCATCGACGTGACCGTTGAGAACAAGGGCGACGAAGACTAGTCCGACCCTAAAGCCTTGATACAATCGGCGAACGGAGCCCCTGCGATCTTCTTGGGGTGGCGAGCCTTGTAGAGCAGGGAGTTGGCCTTTTCGATCGCCCCTTCGAACTCCGCGCGCGTGAGCTCTCCTTTTCGGATGAGCGCCGCTGTGATGAGCCGAAACGCGAGCCAGTTCTGCCTGATCTTTTGCTGGGCGTAGAGGCGCCCTTCTTGAAGAATCCGAGTGATCTCTTCAGTCACGAGCGGGTGAGATTCGTCGACCTTACCGTCGCGAAGCGGAAATCCAAGCGCCGCGTCCGAAAGCCCGTACTTGACGATCGCGTCGCTGGCAAACTTGCGGACCTTTTCGAGATCATCAGCCTTGCCGCTGCTGTCGCCTAGGCCCAGCGCTTCTTCGCCCAAACCGCCAGCCAGCATGCGCCCGAGGTGGGCAATGGCCTGTTGGCGGGTCATTGTGAGCCTGCGGGCCATCGTTTCGTAGCGAGCATAGCCACCGTGTGCGCGCGTTGCACGGGTAGTGACGTATTCGAGCCTCTCGCCCGTGAGAGTGGGGTCGTTGACAATCGCGTGGCCTGCCTCGTGGCCTGAGACACGGTAGATGTCGTCTGGCCCTGAGAGCAGGACCTGGAAAGCGTCTTTAGTGACGTCGTATTTGTATTCTTTTTCGGTACCTTGGGTCGTGAGCTTAGCCCTGAAGGTGACCGCTCGCGCAGGTGGGGTCGCGCCGTGATAAGCAAACTTCCCCCAATAGGTGTCCTCGAAATCCAGCTTAATCGAAGTCTCCGGTGGGTTGCCGCTATCGTAGGAGTCCAAGATGATCTCGCCCACGAAGTCCGTCAGGCAGTCGTCCACGACGCCTTTGATGGATCGGGCGCCTTCGCTATGGGAGAAAAACGCGTCGCCCAATTTTTGGTAGAAGTCTTCGCTTACTTCGAAGGTTCCGATACCGTGCTCTTGCACCAAGGGCGTGATCGCAGAGGCGACGAACTTTCGGGCGATTCGCTGCCGAACATCGGCGGTGATGGGCTCAAAGAGAGTCAGGTTGCCTTTGAAGCGACCTACGAAAGCTTCGGGCCAACGGTGCTGACGGATCAGGAAGTCCCGAAGTGTCTCGCGGTTATTGACCATCTTCCACTGCGCGCGTCTCAGGTCATCGGTCGTAAGTCCCTGCAAGAACTCCTCGCCCTCGTTTGAAGTGAAAACGAACCGGTACTTGCGCAGATCGTAGACCTTGCCTTGGGGGCTGACCCATTTGCCTTCGTCTAGGATCGGATAGAACTTAGCCATGAGCTGGCCTTTGGGGGTTTCGTTGCCACCCATGTTTCCGATCTCGTCAAACAGAGCGACGCCGCCCTCGGGGAAGTCGTTAAGGAATTTCTCAAACGGAGACATCGAGCCCGATCCAACGACTCCTTGGAGTGCTAAAGATATTGGCGAAGTCGTGACCATTTTGACGTTGCTCTGGCGTCAGCAAGCCCGTGCTGATATCGGCGTCGCCATACACCACTTCGGCTATCGCTTTGGCGAGTTCGTTTGCCGCTCAGGCCTAAGAACAAGAACGCCGTAGGTTGACACTCGGTTGAGCTTACGCGCGAGCGGTTTTGCGCGTCATCTTAATCATGTCTCGACCAAAGACGCGCTCGTCAGTTCGCGTTCCATGAGCGTAAAGCTTTTGGCGCTCTTCAGGCTTAGCCAGCAAAGTTTCAATATCGTCATCCGTTAAGAACGCGGGGAATCGAGATTCGCCTGTTCTGTCTCCCGACGCCCACGATCCTGCGCTTCGCGCGTCTACATAATCGTTCTCCATCAGGACGGCAAAAACTTTCGTTTTCGGTTCGCTTTATGTTCCATTCACGATGTCGCCAAAGAGTTGGCTGATGGTGTCTTTCGACCGTAGTGACGCCGTTTTCGGGAACATAAAAACGTCCACGATATGTTGCGCGACCGGCATCGATCTCGATCTTCGCCCGGGCCGCCAGGCTTGCCAGAGCCGCCTTGCGGTGGCGATTTTGATGGCGTTCTTCGTGCGAGGGCGCTGCTGGTCCGCACGGTAATGCGTGCCTGAGCATACGAGCGGTTTTTTGATCATTGAGGTTGTTGCGTTCACGCGGCAGCAGAAATGCTTTGAGCCCGCATCGGCCGCTTGTCGAGCCTTCGGTCGGCCTCCGCGCGCTTGAGCGCCGTCTTGCGGTCCCGGATAGATTTTATCGGCGCCTTTGTTCGCGGTGATGATGACGATCGAATCACCCATCGGATCGCGCTTGCCATCGCCTGCTTCAAGTACCCGAGGAAAGGGCTTCCATCAGCACTTTGAGCCGTTGGCGAAGTCGGCTTTTTCGAACTCGTTGATGATGATGACGTTTCTTCCTGCTCTGCCTTCCGGCAGAACTCAGGGCAGCAATCCTTTGAACTCCTTTGTCCTTCGGTACGGCTTGCTCCAATCAGCCGATGATGGTCGAGGCTTCCTTTGTGCGCATAGTGTGTCCCATCGATTTCCAGGAACTTCTTCTCGTCTTTTAGAACGCGTTTGGCAAAAGCCACCGCTCCGAAGGTTTTTCCTGCTCCGGGCGGACCGGTGACGAAAATAACCAAAGGTTTTTTGTGACCCTTGCCTCGGATTTTATGGTCGCGCCAGGCGTCTACGAGGGCATCGGTGTAGCGGTGCTGGTCGATGACTTCTTCCCTGAGCTCGGCTTTGTACTGCTCAGCCAGCTTTGAAATTCGCTCGAGCTCAGGTGATCTCCCATCGCCGGTGGCTGAAGCCGGGAGCAGCTCCATCTCAAGCGCGGTCTTGGGGTCAATGGATCCCGGTTCGATGCGGCGGCGGCCTGGAGTCGCTTCCCACGAGGGAACGGGCTCCAAAGGCTTGAAGTCGCGCAGTGTCCGGATCACGAGCGGAGTCCCTGGGTTGATTCCAGCAGGCGAGCCCAGGGCTTCGATGCCCTTCGAAGAATTCAAGATCGCCAAGCGGTTGCCCACGCTCATGACGAGTTTTCCGAAGGCTGGAGCGATGGATTTGATGCTCATGCCTTGGATCAACGGTTCGGATTTGAACTGCAGTTCCACCTCATGCAGCTTGCGAAAGCTCTTTTGCATCTTTCGGCTAGGGATGGAGTGCATCCAGATGTCGCCTTTGAGGCTCAGGGTGATGATTCCGCTTCCATAAGGGTTAGGAAGCCTGCTCGCGATTCCGTTTCCTTGCTTGAGATAGGAGTGATCAAAGTTCAGTGGAAGTGGGGGCTCAGTGCTGCCTGGGGGGCTGAAGTAATAGTTGGCGTGGAGCTCCGAGGTGTCGCCGTCAAAGCGAATGATGCTGTTTCCTTTGGAGTCGATCATTGCGGCTAGCACGGAATAGCGGTTGTCGCCCGGGGCGATGCTCAAGAGCTCGACCCATGAATCGGAGTTCGCTTCTTTGACACGAACTTTTTTTCGGAAGGCATCAACCTCGATCTCACCTCGAGGAAAAGAGTACTGGCCCGCCGCGCCTGCCTGAGTCTTGATCTCGGCGAGTGACATTTCTTTCCAGACGAGCCGGTTGCCGAAGCCCCACATCCTGATTTCTTGTTGAAGCAGGAAGTAGCGCTCCCCGCTTTGTAAGACGACATCCGAGTCGGTTGTGCCTGAGGACTTCCAATCCGCGTGCGATGGCGCTGCAAGCGCGCACGACAGAGCGAGGCCCCACATCAAAGACCTAAGAATACGACTCAATCTCGTGTTGGAAAGCGAAAGCCCCACCCCGTACCTCACGTCAGGCGACGTATCATAAATGATGCGCCGCATGCAAATCTGGAGTGAGTCGTTAACGCGGTGCGTTAATTGTGCGGGGCTAGTTGCCTTCGCGGACGAGATTGCGATTCCAGCGTGGGATCTCCACCACGAGATCCTCTTCGCCGCTTGCGATGCACTGGCAGGCCAGGCGGGATTCGGGAGTCAGTCCTGGGGCCTTATCCAGCATGTCGAGTTCTTCGTCCGTGCTCTCATTGCAGGTCCTGAAACCTTTTTTGATGACCACATGACAGGTCGAGCACGCGCGCACGCCCCCGCAGGCATGGTCGATGTCCACGTCTGAGCCCAGGGCGATATCCAAGACGCTGCCTTTTTCGCCAATTCCCCCTTGGGGAGGAGAGCTAGGATTGACCTCGATTGTGCGCTCGGGCTGATCCGGGATCAGAAAGGTGATGCGGTAGGGTCGTTTACTCATGTTGAGGCCCACGAGGTAACACGGCCAGGAATTCGGGTAAACTAGAGGATGTGAAGAGTCACGTTCTTCTGGTTGCCTCAGCCTTGGTCTTCGCTTCGTGCGTGACGGCCCCCAAAGGCCCCCACGTATCGATCCCAGCGGTGCTTGAGGCAGCCGATGAGTTTTATGATCCCGATCCGGATGAGATGGAAAATCCGCGTGCGCCTTCGCACCCCCAGCTCCAGAAAAGGAATTCGGCGCGTTCAGATGACGTGGCCGCTGGATGATTTTAGGATCACGTCTTATTTTGGGCGTCGTTGGGGGCGCTCTCACGACGGATTGGATCTGCGCGCCCGCAAGGGTACCCCGGTTTTACAGCGGTGGCGGGAGTGGTGGCGTACGCGGGCGAGGCGTTAGGGGGCTACGGCAACCTCATCGTCCTAAAGCACGCACGTGGCCTAGGAACGGTTTACGCACGCAATTCCACTCTCAGAGCAAAATAGGAGAGTTGGTGCAGCGCAGGCAATTGCTAGGATTTTAGCGGCCAGAGCGGAAGGGCTCAGGCTCCGCACCTGCATTTTGAGGTTCGCGATGAAGGCAAGGCGATCGATCCGATGCTCTTGCTGCCGGCTCATATTCCGACTCGCAAACATCCGCAGGCTAAAAAACCTAAGCCCGCTCAGCCGGTAGCGGAGCCAGAATCCGAATCGGGGTCTTCGCCCGAACCTTCTTTGGCAGGCTCCGCGGAGGCGGGCGGCGACGTTGCTGGCGCGCCAGACGATTGAGCAGCGGCTGCCGCTTTGGCCGCTTCCGCTGCGGCCTTTTCGGCATCGGCTTTTTTCTTCTTCTCAGCCGCGTCTGTCGCTTTTTTGAGCGCGTCGATCATCGGCTCGTTTTTCTTTTTCTGCGCTTCGGCGACTCCCAGCGGAAGGTTTCCCTCTCCATCCATGGCCAAGGGGTCGGCGCCTAACTCCAGCAGAAGTCTCACGGCAGGCAGCTGGTTTTTTTCGACGGCGGCGTGGAGCGCGCTTCGGCTCTTCTCGTCGGTCACCGAGATCGACGCTCCGCTTCGGATGAGAAGCGAGATGGTTTCGGTGCTGCCTACCTCCGCGGCGATGTGAAGGGGAGTCAGGCCCTCTTCGTTATGAGCATCCAGCCTTTTGGATTTGACCAGCAGCTCGACGGCCTTGACGTGCTTAGGAGCTGTCGTTTGCACGTGCTGCGGAAGCTTGGCGCGTTCTTTCAACAAAACTTGTTGGACCTGCTCGTGGAATTTGAGCTTGGGGAAAAATTTCCAGCTCCACACCGCTGCTCCGACGGCCGCGATGAGCAGAGTAAGCCATCCTCCGGCCAGCCAGGACGTGGGCAGCACGGCCCAAAGGACGTAGCCCAGATAAATGAACAGCAGCAGATCCGCTTGAAGCGGGTTTTGCACGATGAAGATCAGCCACGGATCAAACGTGGGTTCGGCGGTCTTCTTCGCTTCCTTTTTATGCTTGAGCATCTTGCGCAGCGACCACGCTGCGATACTAAAGAAGGTCAAGAAACCTAAGAACGCAGCCCAACGCGCCTTGCGCATGAGGTTGGTCGTTGGATCCGGCTGCACATAGACGTTCGTAGAGCTGCTGAGCTCCAGCGCCGGCACCATTCCGTAGGAGCCGCCTTTTTCCCATTTGGCGCGTTCCATGACGATCGTAAAAAGGTTTCCGGGTTTTTCGACGCTCGTAAGCAAATACTGGTCGCCAGGCTGAAGGTGAGTGACTTCGATGCCCTTTGGAAATTCTGCAAAGTATAAAGTGTAACGATTGTCCGTGGAGGTCTCGCCTTCGACGTAATTGATGCTGGCGAGATGCGCCGTTTTCGTGACGCGATCCTCGCGTTCGTCGCGATAAAAGACGGCCGGCAAAAGTGCCACGGCAAAAAGCAAGGTCAGCGCCGGTTTGACCACCCACGAAAAATGCTGCTGGAGATACTCCCTTGTATTCAGGCGCCTTTCTCCTATGCTCAAGTATGACATGGTAATTCCCGCGCGAAAAGATCGGACAGGAATCCGCTTCGCCCCGTCGCCCACGGGAACTTTCCATCTCGGAAATTTACGCACTGCGTGGGTTTCGCACTTTCTATCGCGAATGTTGAAGGAACCTTGGGTCGTGCGCTTCGAAAACATTGACGGACCGCGTAACGTTCCGGGCGCTCAGGAGCAGCAGTTAGCTGACCTGGCTGAATTGGGAATGGTTCCGGACGTCGTGGATGTTCAATCCGAGAGCTGGAGCGAGCATCATGCGCTTTGGGAGCGCGCCCGCGCTGAAGGGCGCGTCTATGGGTGCACGTGCTCACGCAAAGAGGTGAACGATGAGCTGGCTCGTATGGCCTCGGCTCCTCACGGGGCGGTGCCCCTGTACACAGGGCATTGCAGGGATTTGGATGTGCAGCCCGGAGGCCCAAACACAGCATGGAGATTTCGGACCGAGGATGGGCGGCAGGATTTTGTGATCGGGCGGACGGTGGGTCAGGATTTTCAGCCTGCTTATCATTGGGCGTGCGCATTGGATGACTGGCGTGGCCAGTACCTGGCCATCGTGCGAGCGATCGACTTAAAAGATGCGCTCGTGCACCAACGCGGGATTCAAGCATGGCTGGGGGGAGCGGGGTTTGTTCCCATCGGCGCGGTTCATGCGCGGCTTGTCGTGCAGGATGATGGGCACCGGCTTGAGAAACGGACACGTGGTGTCACGTTGAGCGAATGGAAGAATCAAGGCAAGAGCCCTCGAGAATTAATCTCTCTTTTTGAGAAAACAGGGGGCCTGGAGTTGTCAAACGCGAGAGCTGTGCTAGCTTCCGGTGGAATTATTGACGAGCGGCCTTTGGAGCCGCTTCCACTCAAGGAGCTTCTCTCGCATGGAATACCGTAGACTCGGAAAATCCGGACTTCCCGTAAGCCTGCTATCGTTTGGATCTTGGGTGACCTTCGGTCCTCAGGTGCAAACCGATTTGGCCTATACGCTCATGAAACAGGCGTACGACGCCGGGATCAATTTTTTCGATAACGCCGAAGTCTATTCCGACGGCGAGTCCGAAAAGATCATGGGCCAGGCTCTCAAGAAGCTGGGCTGGGGTCGCGATACCTTTATCGTTTCAAGCAAAGTATTTTGGGGTGGCGATCTTCCGACGCAGCAAGGGCTGTCGCGTAAGCACGTGTTTGATGCGTGCCACGCAGCTTTGCGCAGGCTCCAAGTGGAGTACTTGGATCTGTATTTTTGCCACAGGCCTGATGTTCAGACTCCCATCGAAGAAACCGTCTGGGCTATGAACGATCTCATGCGCCAGGGAAAGATCCTGTACTGGGGCACTTCCGAATGGACCGCCCAGCAGATCACCGAAGCGCACGTGTTTGCGCGAGCCAACAGTCTCATCGGCCCTACGATGGAGCAGCCCGAATACAACCTGTTTAACCGTGCCAAGGTCGAAGGCGATTATCTGCCTTTGTACGACACGTTTGGGCTGGGCACGACGACCTGGTCACCTCTTGCGAGCGGGGTGCTGACCGGAAAATACAACGACGGCGTGCCTAAGGGCTCACGATTTGATGTACCTGGCTACGAGTGGCTGCGTGCTCGTTACGATACGCCGGATGGCCGCCAGCGTCTGGAGAAGGCTAAGGCGTTTTCTTCTTTAGCTGTAGAGATGTCGGTTAAGCCCGCTGAGCTTGCCATTGCGTGGTGCGCATCTAACCCTCGCGTTTCGACGGTGATCTTGGGGGCGTCCAAGCCTGAGCAGCTCACGCAAAATCTCAAGGCGCTTGAGGTCCTGCCCAAGATGACGCCTGAGGTTCACACGCGGATTGAGAAGATCTTTGCCAATAAGCCCGAGGGGCCTAAGGATTATCGGTAAAGACCAAACCAAGCCGGCTCCCTCCTCATGAAGGACTCCCGGGTTTACGAACTGCTGTACCCACCGGGTCTCCTCACAAGTGTCCCAAGTAGCGGATGACTAGAAACGCTAGAAAAAACGTGAGCCTGGTTAGGACCAAAAGCACCCAGGATCTCGCTTCAGTTTTTTCCAGCTTGAGCCGAATAGATATATACAGACGAGCTGTATTTTTCATTCGGATCACCTCCCTTCTGCTTACACAGGAGGGAGGTAGTTCCATCTA
>JBGAWT010000030.1:0-19493 GCA_044227445.1 Bdellovibrionia bacterium
GCCTCAAGACGAGCAGGGTGACTTGGTAGCTCAGGGCAGCTCGTCTCCGCCTGAGGCCGAGATCCTTATGGTCGACGATGACCCGGCAAGCATTCAGATCACGCGCGCGATCTTGAGGTCTCTTGGTATTGGGGTCAGAGCAGTTCAAGACAGCACATCCTTCTTAGAAGTGTTCCGCTCCTCACCACCGAGGATCTGCTTTGTGGATTTGTTCGTCGAAACCCGGGACGCGGGTTTTGCTCTCATTCGATCTATCCGTAAGCTCGATCCGAGGGTGCCCGTTTTTGCGGTGTCCTCGTCATCTGACGGTAAATCGATCGCACATGCCATGGAGCTGGGAGCGAACGATTTTATCGTCAAGCCCCTGGACCCTGCGATCTTGGCATCTAAGCTCTCTAAGCACCTGGATCATGCGGGACTCAAGGAGTCCAAGCTAGCCTACTTCAAGGTCCCCGAAGAATCCGCGGCCGCTCTTTTGAAGCTCAGCTACCGTGTTACTTCGGTCGATCTGTTTGGCTTTGCGATTCGTGGCCCAAATCTTATTCCCAAGGGCACGGTGCTTTTGCTCGAGGGCAGCATCGTGTCGGATGTCCTGGGTGTTTGGTCGCACGAGTTTAGGGTCGTCTCGACATGGGCTTTGGACGGCGACGAGGGCTTTGCCGCATACGCGGAGTACCACCAGGTCAAATCCAAGGAGCGTCTCAAGAACCTGCACGACTGGCTGGCTTACAAGATGAGTGTCTAGGCTCTTATGTATGTACGAACGAGCTGCTTGAGTTCACCGGGAAAAAAAGGCTTCGGCAAGAAGGGCGGCGTATTTTTGTGCCCTCTCATGCGCTCAATGAAATCCGGAATCGATAAGCCTGAGATGATCACGAACGGCGTCTTTGGATAACGCTTCATGCAGGTTTCCCAGAGGTCTAACCCTGTTTGAAGGCCCGTTAGAGAGTAATCCGATAGGATCAGGTCGAAGGTCCTTTCTTTGAGACGCGCTTCAGCTTCTTCCACCGTGGTGACCCATTCGATCCAGACCTCAGGGGCAATCTTCTTGAGGGTCTGATTGAAGAGAGTTTGTAGCAGCACGTCGTCTTCGACGATCAGCAGCTGCTTTCCTTGCCAAGGACCTTCAGCGCTAACCCACCTATGCAAAGAGTTGAACATACGAGTTATCTCCTGACTCTGATCTTGAGGGCCAAGGGTTGATCAAGTTTGAAAGAACATGAAGAAAAGGTCACACTGACAGCGGAAACTCCCGCGGACTGTGACTTTTTAATCAACAAATTTGGATAAGCGGATTCAAGTTCTCGATATTATTACGATAAGAATAGTTGCAGGAGTGTGCCTTTTTCATCACACTTGGAGATAGATCCGTTGCGCCGGGAGATTTAAATGGTTTCGAGACTCGTAACCCCGGCATCCCTTCTGCTCTCGTTTTCTCTTCTTCTGAATGCTTGCGGGCAAATGCCAGGTTCTTCACAGGCGATCGTAGATCCAGCCTTCGTCTCTTACGTCCAATCTTTTGAAGCCGATGCTCTTCATGCCCACGTCGCATTGAGCACGGAGTCCATTTCCGCTCAATTTGGCGAAGTGAAAGCCGCCAATCAAAATGGCATCTGCAACCTGGGCACGGATGGCTCAGCTTTTATCACGATTAACCGCACGGCTTGGAACCAGATGAGTGAGTTAGGGCGCGAGCAATTGATCTACCATGAGATGGGTCATTGCTTGCTTAAGAGAGGTCATCGATCGGATTACCGGCTCGATGGATCGCCGTACAGCCTAATGAGCAAGTACTCGATCGATGACCGAACTTACTCCCAGTATCGGGATTCCTACAAGCAAGAGCTCTTCTCGCAGTAGAGCTAGTCTGCGGATCGGCTGAGCGAATAGCCTTCGCCGTAAATCGATTTGATCGCGTAGCCTGATTTAGGGAGTTTTTTTCGCAGGCGACTGATGTGCGCATCCACAGTCCGATCCAGGACATTCACCGAGTTTCCCCAAAAAAGATCGATGAGCTTTTCGCGGCTAATCACGCGATCTTCGTTCTTAGCGAAGTGCAGTAGCATCTTGAACTCAAGCGGGGTGGTGTCTATCTCGGCTTCTTTGCTGGATTGGATGAGGTAGAGCTTTTGTTTAGCAATGTTGAAGCGAAGCGGCCCCTTTGCGTAAACCTCATCGATCATCTCCTGTGTGGAGGCCTTCCTCAGGCGGTTCTGGACGCGGGCTCTCAGCTCCCTGCCATCAAAAGGCTTGGTGATGTAGTCGTCGGCGCCCAGCGAGAGGCCCATGATCTTGTCCTCGATCTGGGTTCGCGCCGTCACCAAAAAGATCGGCATGCGGGCGAACGCAGGATCGATCTGAAGCGATGCGCAGAACTTGAAGCCATCCCCGTCGGGAAGGGAAGCATCGAGAATCAAGAGGTCGTATTTTTCGCTCTTAAGCTCTTGGGTAGCGCTCTCTAGGGTGTGAACTTGTTTGAGATGAAAATCCGTGAGGGATTTGGAGATGATCAAGGCGACTTCTTCGGAGTCCTCGACGATCAGGATTCGTGGCATGGGTGTATTTTACATAGAATAAGTAGAAAATTAAATAAAGAAGCGACGCTCTGAGGAAGCCGTTGCGCCTATTTCCTCAGAGCGTCGCCCTACCATCGGGGTGTATGCGTTTGGGTCTTAGTCATGGGCCATGACCCACTATTGGGCCAAGGTCCACCCGATGGTAACGGGGTTAGAGCTATTGCCCTGCCCGTCCTGCTGGGAGACGGTAATGCTATAGGTACCGTCCAGCACCTTTTGAACGTCGAATGTGAACATCGAGCTGCTGCATGCCACGATGAGCGAGTTTCCTAGGACCTCACTCGCGTCAATGTCACCGCCTAAGATGACGTTATAGCCGTCATCGCAGGTTCCAGAGATGATCAGGTTAGGATTGTTCCCCGTGAAAACTAGGGGATCGGGTTGCAGTACCACTGGCAGCGGAATTCCCTGCAATTGCGACAATCCGGTAAGGTCGACGGCATTCAAAGAGCCGCATCCCACCAGAAACGATATACACAGACTAGCAAGCATGACTTCTTTTCTCATAAAAAGTCCCTCCAAACGTAGATTCGCTGGGAAGTTCGATGAGAGATCAGGCTGATCTTGAAGGTTTTGTCATACTTCCCAGGTTTTCTGAGCGTGGTCTTTTTCTACGCTTTGAGCTGGGAGGTTCGCGTGTATGAGAAGCATTCAATTTTCTGGTTTTGGGTTCCTGGCGATCGTCGTTTTGGGACTGCTGGTTCCCAGCTGTGGATCTTCGACGGGCGCTGATATTCAGGGAGTCGTTGATGATGGGCAAACTCAACTTCAAGGCGTGCCGTCGCCGGTGGTGACTTCACCGAGTCCGCTGATCTTTACTTCGAGCAACCCGTTTCAGAACATCTCGGGCAGTTGCATAGATGGCGACACGATTCTGTTTGGGGGCGATATCGCTACAAATGAAGTTGTCGGCGGCTCTTTGTCCGTGACCTGCAGCAGCTCCCATTTTTCGTTAGGTGTGTTTAAGTCCTCAGACGGAACTTACACGATCACGGTGACGCAACAGGATCCGGGAGGGGACATGTCTAATCCGGTAACTATCATCTGGACTTTGTCTCAGTGAGTAATGGGCTTTGTAGAAAAGCAAAAGGCCCAAGTGCTTATACTTCTATTAAGCACTTGGGCCTTTTTTAATGACTTACTTGCAAGAGTTCTTAGATGCTGGGCCTCTCTCGTTGTGCGAAGAGCCCTTGGAGTTAGGCTGCACAGCGAGCAAGATCAGAACTGCTGATACCGCCATATATGCCCAAACGCCGATCATCGGAGCGGTGCGGTTTGGCAACTGAATCGCGCTAACCGACCACTTCTCTGCCTTCTTAAGCCTGCGCGAAGCAACCCAAACTGCAGCTGCGCAGACTGGGATAACGGCAAAGCCCGAAAGGATGTTGAAGGACAAAGCGTTGGAGTTGTTCATCGTGGCCATCGTGCGGATGAAGAGCTCCACGGTGAAGCCGATTCCGAAACCTTGCAGCATGTAGCTGATGGAGCGGAAGCTGCTGAGGCGATCGCCGCCTTTTCCATCTTCTGGAAATGCGCCGAGTTTAACAGCCAGAGGGCCTGCTACGCTGATGCCAAGGATCGCCACGTAGAAGATCGAGAGGTAGCCGGTTGCTACCGATTCGCCCATCTTCGACGGGTCGACCAAGCCATGCTGGATCATTTGAGTGATCGTGAAAGCCAGGATGCCCAAGAGGCCGACTTGGCTGCAGTATAAAGCCGTCTTGAAGAATTTTCCGGCGTTCTTCTTGTCGGCTGGATTGAGTTTTCCGCCGATCAGGAAGGTTTTTGCTGCGCCCAAAAATCCGCGGCCTTTTGTGAGGACCAGCGTGAAAGTCAGAGACAGCGCCAAGGTAGCGACGAGCGCATCCCGTTGGAAGAGTTGGGCAGGTTGATTGCCCATCGCGAATTGAGAAAGCACTAGAAAGCCACCAACACAAGCAAGCAAGAGTATGCCCATAAGATCCTCCGATATTTAAATACGTCTAGTTTAGTTATCGGGTGATCCTGGATAAACTTAAGCAACTGAATATTGAGTATCCACTGGAGCATCCTGGTGCCTCTTTGTGTGGATCACTCCATCATTCCGCCATCAATTCTCAATACTCGTTGTTTATCCTGGAGCTAGGGCTGAAAGGAGCCGCATGTATCATGGTCCGCCGAGTGCTATTGGTGGAAGACGATCCGGCAGCTCGCCTGCTCATCGAGCGCATCCTTCTGCGTATCGATCCTGCGCTCGAGATCATCTGCGTGGCGACAGCCGAGGTGGCCTACCGAACGTTGCGATACGCGATTTTGGATAAGCGGCCCTTTGACGTCGTTATCTCCGACCTCAATTTGCCCGGGTCCAGTGGCCTGGTTCTTCATGACATCGCTCGAATGCGTCACCCGGATCTCGGATTTTTGATGGTGTCAGAGGTCAACCCGGAGGTGTGGTTTAGCTTCAGCTCCAAGCTGTCTGAGTCGCCAGATTTTTTGCATAAACCGCTCTCAGAGAGCCAGTTAAAGACCTACTGGCGCGAAAGGTTCGGAAGTGATGGATTTTCTTCAGGATAATTGTTAAATAAATTTTAACTAAGTTAATTAATGTTTACTTTTGAATCATGGCCCCGTACACTTATATTAAGGAGTAGTCGTTTTATGAATCGCGTCTTGTTGGTTGAAGATGCGGTCTCCAGCCAGATCTTGGTTTCGAGGGCGCTTGAAAACTCCGTCGATCTACGAGTTGCTGGCGACATCGCGAGCGCTAATCGCCTCATGGCCTCGGAGGAGTTTCAGCTTCTTCTGCTGGATTTGGATTTACCAGATGGGAGCGGCTTGAGCTTTTGCTCTCAGCTTGCTGCCGAAAACAGTGAGAAGAAGCGGCCGCGAATTATCTTTCTGACCGGAAGCCATAACATGGCCGACAAGCTCGCAGGGTTTTCGGTGGGTGGGGACGATTACGTCACCAAGCCGTGGAATCCGCTTGAGCTCAAGGCGCGGGTCCTTTCGCAGCTCCGGAGCCTCGAGGATGCCAAGCAATCGACAAAGAAACTTCGCGTCGGAAATCTAGCTATCGACTTAGGAGCCCATTCCGTTCATCTCGAAAGCCCAAGCGGCAATCGAGAAATCCGGCTCACACCCACTGAGTTCAAGCTTCTTTATGCGCTCGCAGAGAACGAGAGCCGAATCGTACCGCGCGAGCGCCTCTTGGAGCTCATCGTTCATCACGAAGATGCCAACGACCGATCCATCGATTCTCATCTTTCTAATCTTAGGAAAAAACTAGGTCACTTCTCGCACGCCATCGAAGGCGTCTATGGAGTCGGCTACCGACTGATCTCGACAAACAGTGGAACAAAGGAGTGACCATGAGAAAACGCGTATTTATCGTCGAAGACGACCACACATGTGAAACCGTGCTGCGAAGGACGATTCAAGCCATAGCGCCTTCGACCGTCATTGACTGGGAGGACAGCGCCGAGCGAGCCATCGCAACGCTCAAGCGGGAGACCGACTCAGGACGACACTATGACCTGATCATTGCGGATATTTTCCTCGAAGGCGATGCCACAGGCCTAGAGCTCTGGCGCGCGTGTGAGCGCAACCTTCCGGACACGTCCGTGCTGATTACATCGAGCCTCTCGGTTGATCGCTTTTTGCAGGCCGTAGGACGCGATTCGGTCGCCCCTCCGTTTTTGCCAAAGCCATTTTATGTCGGAGAATGCCGCCAGATCCTCGAGGGTCTTCTCGACGTGGGTGGAGGATGACGCCTGTTTCATCAAGATGGGTTCATGCCGCATGGCCATTGCTATCTTTGGCAACCGGACCTGCTCTGGACGATCGTCGTTTGCGATATTCTAATTGGAATTTCGTACGGGGTGATCTCTGCGGCGCTCCTGTATCTCGTTAGGAAAATTCGGATTTCGTTTAGCGGTACGTTCGTCGCGTTCGGTTTGTTTATCGCGGCCTGTGGCGCGGGCCACTTCTACGACATTATTACCGTTTGGCGCCCTCTGTATTGGGGCACTGCAGCCATTCGCGTGATCACGGCGGTTGCATCAGTAGCCACGGCGGTTTGGATTTTTCCGTTGATCCCGCGTGTTTTGAACGCTTTTTCTCAGGTCGAAGAAGCGCGCAAGCAAGAGCTCAAGCTCAAGCAGTATGCCGAGGAGCTGGTCAGGATCAATCAGCTGCGCGAGAAAGAGGCCGCTGAGCTTGAGATCCGCGTGCGCGAACGAACCGAGGAGCTCTCAGCCTCAGGCCAGTTGCTCATCGCCTCGCAGCGCGAATATCAGGAGCTTGTCAATACGGTCGACGGCATCGTCTGGGAAGCGGTTGTCGGAAAACCCAGATTCACCTTTGTGAGTCGCCAAGCCGAGCGAGTGCTGGGCTATCCCGTGGAGCGATGGCTCAACGAAGTGGGGTTTTGGCAAAACATCCTGCACCCCGAGGACCGAGTGCGTATGACGGGCGATGGCTATCTGACACCGGCCGAAAAGCGAGACGCGCGACTGGAGTATCGAGTCATCACGGCTGACGGCCGAACGCTCTGGGTGCGTGATCACGTCAAAGTGATCTTGGAAGACGGAAGGCCCTCCAAAATGCGCGGAATCATGATGGACATCACCGATCAAAAGCGCGTGGAAGATGAGTTGCGCCGCACGCAGGATGTTGCCGTGCGTGCTTCGACCGTCAAATCCGAGTTCTTGGCCAATATGAGCCATGAAATCAGGACTCCGCTCAATGCCATCATCGGAATGTCGACCATCGGATTGGATTCTAGTGCCGAAGAACAAAAAGAGTGCCTCGCCACGATCAAGACGGCGGGGGACTCTCTGCTCGCGCTCATTAGCGAGATTCTGGATTTCTCGAAGATGGAAGCTGGTAAGGTGGAGCTCGAAGTTTCTGACTTCGAGCTGGTGTCCGTTCCTAAGAACGCGCTGGAAGTGATCTCGCCTCTGGCTAAATCCAAGGAGATCGAAGTCTGCTTTCAGGCAGACCCGACTTTGCCGGTATGGGTGACGGGTGATTCGGGCCGCATCTTGCAGATTTTGCTCAACCTCATGGGCAACGCCGTCAAGTTCACGCCTAACGGCGGAAAGGTAGCTCTGGGCGTGAAGCGGGTGGCTTATCGCAGCGAAGCTTCTAGCTGCTGGGTGCGCTTCGAAGTGGCCGATACGGGCCAGGGAATCGCCGAAGAAGCCAAAACTCGATTGTTTCAACCTTTTGTTCAAGCGGACAACTCAACGGCCAGGAAGCACGGAGGGACGGGATTGGGCCTGTCCATCTGCAAGCGCCTGGTCGAATTCATGCAAGGGAGGATCGGAATGGATAGTGAACTGGGCAAGGGAAGCACGTTTTGGTTTGAGATACCTATGTCATCCGCATCAAGTCGCGAAATGGCGGTAGACGCCCCCGCGGTGGCTCCCGCCGCTAGCCGAAAGGCAAGGTCAGCCAGAATATTGATCGCTGAGGACAATCCGGCTAACCAAAAGGTGATTCATCGATTCTTGGAAAAACTGGGTCATCGCGCTGAGATCGTGGCTGACGGAAGAGAGGCGCTCAGCGCTTTTGAGGCGGGTGGCTTTGACCTGGTTTTCATGGACTGCCAGATGCCTGAGATGGATGGATACGAAGCGACGCGCCGAATTCGTGAGCTGGAGCACAAGCTCAAAAAAACCACGACCCCCATCATCGCGCTGACGGCTCATGCCATGTCAGGCGATGAGAGCAAGTGCCGCGAAGCGGGCATGAACGACTATCTTTGCAAGCCCGTAAGCCCAAAGAAGCTGGAAGAAACCATCAACGCTTGGATCACGGAAAGCGATGCGGCGGCCGTCCCGGCTACGCAGAGTGCGGCGAGCGAACCTTCCTCGGGAGTCGATCTCGCCTACATCGAGAGTTTGGAGTCCCTGCAGATGGAGGGCAAGCCAGACATCGTGCTCGAGTTGATCAAATGTTTTAAGGACGCAGTAGGACACAAGACGAAGGTGATCGCCGATGCGATCATGACCCAAGACTCCGCGCGCCTGAGCAAAGAGGCGCACCATTTTAAATCGACTTGTCATGGGGTGGGTGCAAAACGTCTTGCCTGGCTGATGGGTCAGTTGGAGGAAGGCGTAGATGGAGTGCGTTCGATGGGCTTTTTGGAGCGTGTGATAGAGGAGCAGCGCCTAGTGGAAGCGCAGCTTGAGGAAGTTTCGAGTAAGCGAGCCGCCCGAGCGGCCTAACTAAGGCCGGATTTATTTTGCGCCGCGCTGTTTTTCTATTTTGTAGTCTTCTTCCCTTTTAATAAGCACTTGGGGATGCGAATCGCTTCGTTAGATTTCTGGAAAGACGTCTCGATCTCCAGAAAACTCTATGTCGTATTCGGCGTGATGGCCGTCCTGATCGCAGGCGAGCTAGTGACGTTACGCTTCGCGATGAGAACGCTCTCGGCTGTACGGGCCTTTGTAGGAGGTGAGGGCTCGTGGTCCAAATCCCAGAAAAACGCAGCTTTTAGCCTGTATCAATACGGCCTGACTCGAAACGAATCCGACTACGAAGCCTTCTTAAACTATCTCAAGGTTCCCGAAGGGGATCATCGCGCGCGCATTGAACTTTTGAAGCCCCACCCCGATCTCGAAATCGTGCGCCAAGGTTTTATTGAGGGTCGAGTGGACGGCGCCGATATCGACGGGATGGTCGATCTGCTCAGGCGCTTTTCTTGGACGAAGTACCTCTCCCGGGCCATCGCGATCTGGGGAGAGGGAGACCAGCTTTTAGAGCTTTTTAGGACAAGAGGGTTCGAGTATCGCGAGCTTCTGAGCGCCCGGGTTCTAGACAAGGCACGAATCGAAGGGGTTTTGCATTCCATCCGCGCTTTGAATGAAGAGCTTACCGAGCTTGAGGACGAGTTCTCAAGCGTTTTAGGCGAAGGCTCGCGCTGGCTCGAGAGGGTCGTTCTTTCTCTTCTGTTCTTGGTAGTTCTGACGGCCGAGAGTGCCGGACTTACGCTCACTTTTCTGACGAGTCGATCCATCTCTAAGGGGCTTACAGAGATCTCGGATAAGGCGCTTGCCCTAGGTCGCGGAGAGTTTGGCAAGCCCGCGGAGATTCATTCCAACGACGAGATTGGCAAGCTCGCCGTGGCGATCAACCATATGGGAGATCTGCTCGAGAAGTCCTACACGGACCTTGAGCAACGGGTTCGCGAGCGTACTGCCGAGCTGGATCGGGCCGTGAAGGCTCGCGACGAGTTTTTGTCCATTGCCTCTCATGAGCTTAAAACGCCGCTTTCGTCTCTTAAGCTCATGGTTCAGATGCGTAAGAGAATGCTCAAAAGCAACAAGCTCCTATCTTCGCCCGAAAAACTCCAACAGATATTTGACGATGATGACCGGCAGCTCACGCGATTGAATCGTCTGATTGACGACATGCTGGATGTTTCGCGTCTGGCTAGCGGCAAGCTCGAGCTTCACACCGAAGAGGTTGAGCTGGGTTCTCTTGCGCGGGAGATCGCGGATCGGTTCTCAGTCCAAGCTCAGGTGAGCGGCTCGGAGATATCTTTTGAGCAGGGCCCGGCAGTTGCAGGTGAGTGGGATCGGTACCGGCTTGAGCAGGTCATCACCAATTTGCTCACCAATGCGATCAAATACGGAGCGGGTCACCCCATCGAGATTGCGGTCCGTGGCGAGCGTGGAAAGGCTATTCTCACCGTTCGTGATCATGGAATCGGCATTAAAAAAGAGGACCAATCCCGCATTTTCAGGCAGTTCGAAAGAGCGGTTTCTTCGGATCACGTCGGTGGATTGGGCCTTGGGCTGCATATTGCCAAGCAGATCGTTCTTGCTCACGGAGGGTCTCTATCTGTCAAAAGCGAACCTGGAAAAGGGTCGGAGTTTAGGGTGGAGCTCAAAGCAAGTGCGAGACTGGCTTTGGGGCTGACCCGCGACGCTCGAGACGAGGCAGGGGAGTCAGCGGTCACGAGCTGATCTGCCCAAGTTTGTGCTAATAACAACGTGATGCGTGCAAGATCTCCCGGACGGGTTCCTCTTGAGCGAGCTTTATCCAAGCAGGGGATCGCCTCCCGCACCCAGGCCCGCGAACTCATCCAGGCCGGAAAAGTTCGAGTAAATGGAACGCTTCGACTCGATCCGATGTTCTTGGTGACACCCGAGACGGCAGTATTTGAGATCGACGGTAAGTCAGTAGAGCGAAGCGAGTGGAAGGCCTTTCTCCTTTATAAGCCCAGGCAAGTCGTGACCACGCGGTCCGACGAGAAGGGCAGGCCTACGGTTTTCTCGCTGCTCAAAGAACCCGGGATGTCTTTGCATGCGGTGGGCCGGCTGGACTACGCAACGACGGGGCTTTTGATCCTGACCAACGACACGCGCATGTCCTCTTGGCTGACTGACTCTGCTAATGACGTGTCTCGCGTCTATCAGGTGACCGTGCGCGGCGAAGTCACCTCCGATGAGCTGGCGCGCGCGCGCGCCGGCGTGAGGGATGAGGGCGAACTTCTGAAGCCTTTTGCCATCGAGCTTCGCAAGGCCAGCGGTAAAGAGTCTCATCTGAGGGTTGAGCTAAGAGAGGGCAAGAATCGCGAGGTCCGCCGTATTTTTTTGGCGATCGGTCATGAGGTTACTCGCTTAAAGCGAGTGTCTTTTGGCGGGCTGCAGCTCGGCGATCTTCAACCCGGTGAGTACCGCGAGCTTTCGCAGCAGGAGATTCGCGCAGCTTTTCCGAAGATCCAGCTCAGGGAGAGGTGATCTAAAGCGATCACGGCCCGGGCTGCTCGGAGGTTACCTTTCCCGTCGAGTCGACTTCGGCCGACCATCGCGTGAGGGAACCCTTGGTCAAGTAGATGTGTCCTTGAATTGAGGTGGCTCCGCTTGCAAGGAGCTGCAGGCTGTCGGCGAAGGGAGTGTTTAACCTTCCTTGGCCCCTGAAATGATAGTCCCAGGCCTTGTCGCCTGAGGACTTTAACCTCACCAGTCTTGTGGATGCTCCGCGTGCCGGATGAACATAGGAGAGAATAAACGCAACGCATCCTCCATCTGGAGTTGGAGCGAGACTTCCTCCCTCATAGTCCAAAAATCCCTTCTTAGTGAGCACGGCTTTCCAAAGGAGTTTTCCGGAAGGGCTCAGCTTGATGACGACAGGAAATGATTTACCGATGGAGTACTTTCCCCCTGGTGGAATCTTGCTTCCGGTTCCCGTGAGGAATATCTCGTGTTTTTGGTTCATGACGATCGGAGCAAAAAATCCATCGGAGTTTCCGATCTGTTTTTGATGATAGTGGTAGAGAGTGATGTGGTGATCAGCCGCATATTTTCTGGCCAGTGCGACCGGCTCGGAGCTGACGAGACCGGCTTTTGGCTGAGCACTAGGCGACGGAGGCGTGTCGATCCCGAAGCAGGCGAGGGCTTCAACGGTCGCCGCTATGATCTGGTGGGCTCCACGGCTCGCGGGATTCATGACGCCCCGAGAGCGTAGCGATGCGATCCGCCACATTCGCACCTTCTGTTGCGCGGTAATGGTTCCATCCATGACGCGGGACTCGACATATCCCCGGAGCAGTTCGTCATCAGGTCTGTTCATGGGCGGGAGAGTAGGAACTCCTATGGATTCGAATACGGCGAGATAATCGCCCTTGGGTTTCTTTTCGCACGCGAGCAGTAGCTTTTGCTTTTCGTTCGCTGCACGAAGAGCCTCGCGAATCGGATTGAGTATGGCTAAGCCTTCCGGGGTGTCGTTGCGGCCGTATTGACGAACGATCTCGCTATTTTTTTCGTTCAACTCTTTGGAGAGCTCTGCGATTTGAGCCGTGAGCTCGTCATATTCCGGCCAAGAGTCCGTTGGGAGTGCGGGTGGTGAAACAACGCCTTCTATGGAGGGCTTAGGGGAAGCGGTAGGGGATCCGATGGTAAATGTCTCGGAGTAAGCCATCTTTCCCATATGCGGAAAGGCCGCGCGGTAAATGCCTGCCGGCGCTTTTTGGGTTTTAGAGCCGATCTCAATTGGAAAGACTTCCTCGAATGACTCTTTGGGGGCAAGGGTTTTGGATTGGCAAGGGGCGGACCCAAGCTCGTTGTAGCAGCTAAAACAGACCGCTTGTATGCGCCATGTGCCGCCTTGGTTGATCTCGAGATGTGAGCCGCAGCGCGGGCCGCTGCTGTAGTGAATCAGCTCTGATCCGACGTTCGAGATTTGAATGCGAATGTTTTGGCCAGGTTGATATGCGCTTTGGTCGACGCTTACGCGCAGCTCTTCGCCCGCCCATGCGGCCTTAGAGAAAAGGAGCGCGCATGCGATCAGAACGATGCTTCGACTCCAATTAGGTGGCGAGGTCATGATTCTATTGAATACCGGAAGCGCTGATTGAGGAACTACATTAAGCACTGATCATCGTCGGGATTAATGGAGGTTAGGGTAGTGGCGCGTTGCGGCCAAATCTGGCGCACGTTTCCACCACCCCTTTTTTTACCACCGGAATTGGGTTTTCCCCAAAACGGCCGCAGAGCGTAATCTCGATCAAAGCCAGCATTCCGATGAAGTAAACCGTCAAGACCTGCTTCACGGCTTTGACGGTCGTTCATCGTTGGCTGACTCCTCGCTATTTTTTTCCGAATCCGGATGCCGGAAAAAAATAGAGTTACTTAAAGCAACGTGGGCGTGAACAAAACAATCATATGCTCAAGTTGAGCGCAGACCATTTTAGTCCGACCACGTACCTTACTCCAGAGACCCTCGCTCGATCGGATTTATGCTCCGTCCGACTTCGTCGCTTATCGGTCTCATTTGCCACACTGAGCCTCCGCGCAGAGCTTCCTCTCCCTTCGGAGATTTCCACCCCGCATGGTTCCTGACTTCGTAAGAAGCCGTCAGGGCCCGACTCAGTGCTTCCGTGCTTCGCGTCCAAGTTCCTTCTCGACGTGTCTTCCTCTCCGGCCGAAAAATCCGCAGGCTGCCGCATTTTGGTTCTGCGCCCACAACATCGGTCTTCGCCGAGTTTTATCCCAGCTCGACTTTTTTCGTAGCTCCGTGGGTGCATGCCCCAAGGAGCTTTGCCTTCGCGGAGGTTCGCTTGCGCTAAAACCCGCCGATCCGCTGCCCCCTGATGCGTCGCCTCGTCCCGTAAACGGAACAAAACGCAGGAGGCTTTTGTCATGAGGCTTCGAAAACAGAGGTCACCCTCCATCTACGCTCATGACCGCTTCGGTAGGGACCAAACAACTCTACCGGCGGGACTCAAACCCGCTGAAACCTGGAGCTAGCGTCGCCGCTTCACTCCTCGCTCACGCTTGCACTGCGCTCGCGATAAAAACACAGATAGCAGGATCCGTACCAGCTCCTGAAACGCGTTTTCCGATCGAAGAGGCCGAAAACGAAACTGTTTTGAGTCATTTTTTGAAATCGAGTGTCATGCTTGACTTCATTTTTATCTTTCGCAACCGCGGAGCCTTGATCGCGCGTTCGAAAATCGACTCCAACGCTGGAGCTCGGGTTGACCTTCAAATTTCAATCACATGGCACGCCCGGTGCAGCCCGATGCCTTTATATAGAGGTCGGTAATCTGCAGATTGACTTGAATAACCGCACCGAAATGACTTCGGCGCAATGCTTGATGAAAGGGAAAAAAATGTCACTTAAAAATTTGAAAGAGAGAGAACTCGTTTCTTGCGGGCCGGATAGCACCATTCTTGAAGCCGCTCAGCTTATGAAGCGAAAGAACGTGGGAGCTGTCCTCGTAATGGATAACGCCCGAAACCCCTTGGGCATCATCACGGATCGCGACATAGCCATTCGGTGCGTCGCTGGGCAAAGCGATTGCTCGAAAGCGAGAGTCGCCGACGCAATGAGCAAGCCAGTGCAGTCCGTGCGCGTGTCTGAGGGAGTTTACAACGCGATCCAGACCATGAAGGAAAGCGGAGTACGCCGAGTCCCGGTTGTTGACGAGTTCGAGCGAGCCGTTGCAGTTGTGTCATTCGGCGATCTTTTGCAGATGTTGGTGCAAGAGTTTTCCGATCTGACCGCCAGCACGACTGCGAGCGAAAGTAAGCTCATTCAGAAAGCCGCATGAGCGAGCGAAATCAGAACACCATTGAGGGAAAAAATATGAAAACTGATTCTCAAATTCAAAGCGATGTTATGCAGGAGCTGAAATGGGACGCCTCTGTCACCCATGAGCATATTGGAGTTACAGTTAAGGATGGAGTCGTTACGCTCACTGGATCGGTGCCCAGTTACATGGAGAAGTTCGCCGCCAAGCATGTGTACGGCGTCAAGGCGGTTGTCGAGAAAACGCAAGTGGAGCTCCCTGGGTCCCATCAACGAGATGACCAAGACCTCGCTGAGGCTGTCTTGAGCGCGCTCAGATGGAATGTTCAAGTGCCAGACCGAATGTTGAAAGTGACAGTATCGGATGGTTGGGTCACTCTCAGCGGCGAAGTGGATTGGAAGTTTCAAAAGCAAGCAGCGGAGAATTCTATTCGCATACTGACGGGGGTCAAGGGCGTCATGAACGAGATTTCCATTAAATCTCGTGTTCTGCCCTCGGACATCAAGCAGCAGATCGAACAGGCGCTGAAGCGAGCCGTAGAGCGTGAAGCACAACGCATCAAGGTCTCAGTTCAAGGTGGAAAGGTCATCCTTGCGGGAAATGTACGTTCTCTCGCGGACTTGAGAGATGTAAAGGGGGCCGTATGGAACGCACCCGGCGTAAGCTCGGTCGAGGATCGGTTGTCGATTGCAGCGTAAGAAGGCCTGACTAGAGAACCAATATCGGGATAGGGCGAATTTCCCCTCGGGCGGGATATATTGTCTCGCCAGAGGGGTTTGAAACTTAGAAGGACCCTCGCAAAAGGCCGGAAGAAGCAGGTACGGCGTTTGCTTTAGGCAATGAAAATGCGCCTAGGCCCCGTCACAAAACTCGCTAACCTGTCACTGTTGAAAAAGCTGGGCGGCCGAGCGTCCGACTTGCGTGAGGCGCTGGGTTTTTGCGCCGAAGTTTTTAAAGGGCTCCGTTTCATGCGAGCAGCGGGGCCATGTGTAGCGGTGATCGGCGCTTCGTCTTTTCATTCCAAAAGCCAATCCGAATATGCTCTGGCGCGAGCGATCGGCGTTCAGCTAGCGCGAAAAGGATACACTGTTGTGACGGGCGGAGGCCCTGGGCTGATGGAGGCCGCAAACCGGGGAGCTAAAGAGGGCGGAGGCCTCTCAATCGGATGTTGTATCACCGCGACTTTAGGCCAAAAGCCCAACCGTTACCTCGATCGTTGCATGGAGTTCCAGTACCCATCGATCCGAAAATTCATCATCACAAAGCACGCAAAGGCCTGCATCGTTCTGCCCGGCGGATTCGGGACTTTGGAGGAAATGTTCGGAGTCGCAAGCTCACTTCAAAGCGGAAAGGAAGTCGATTTCCCACTGATCCTAGTGGGCAGCGCCTATTGGGAAGATCTCATTCGGTTTCTCAATGGCGCTGTGAGCCTTTCTGGCGCTATCAGCTCCAAGGATCTTTCTCGAATATGGATAACCGACTCGCCGGCTGATGCACTCGAGAAAGTGCGTTTCGATCAACGGCATTGAATTTGCAAACGGCTCTTTCAACCCAAGGAGAGAATCATGGAAAATCAAATGGATGAAAAAGGTAAAGAGACGAAATTAGTTTGGGCGGTTGAACCGTTTTCGACGACCGTCGTTTTCGACGACCGTTGAGGTGCTTCGGTCAGCGGCATTGACGGTTGCTGCCTTATCCGCTCCTCAAGACGCCAAGGTTTATCCCGTTTGCGTTTGGGCGGCCGAATCGAGCGCCGCGGATGTCCGGCCGGGGTCCGGTTTTTTCAGACATCTTCAGCGGCAAGGTCAGTCGAAGATCGACGCTGCGACCGCGAAGATCAAGATGAGCAGGATGTCTCCTTTGAGGATTCTCTTTCGCACCAGCTTCTCAGTTCGGCAGGAGGCGCAGGAGCTGGTCAACTATGCGAAGAGCGTAGGAGCCGAGATGATTGTCCTCTCGAGTCGCGGAAGAAAAGGGCTGAAGCGTTGGGCGTTAGGAAGCTTCGCTGAGACCCTCACGCTCTGTTCGGATGTACCACTGATGATCGTGCATCCTAACCAGACGAAGCGACCCTCTTTCAAGACGATCCTGTTTCCGACGGATTTGTCCGCCGAGTCGCAAGAAGCCTTTGAAAGAGTCCTGGATTTTGCGCAAGAGCATCGAAGCCGCGTCGTCGTTTTTCACAAGGCTCCATCCACTTCCTATCCGCTTTTCGGCTTAGGCGCCGCAGCTTATGTCGGACAGTACGAGATCGCCCTGAATCAAGCGTTCGTCGAAAACCAGCGAACCGCTAAGAGCTGGGCGCAACAGGGTCGCAGCCGCGGGTTGAAGGTCGACGTGGTGATCGATTCAAAGCGCGTCGGGTCAGCTGCTGTTGAAACTCTGAAGCACGCGAAACGTTTGGGTGCCATGATCGCCATGGCTTCCCGTAGCGGCCCGATTTCGGCCGTAGTGCTTGGAAGCACAACGCGACAGGTTGTCCGCAACGCGGAACTGCCGGTTTGGGTCATTCACCCCAAGCTTAAGCAGGAACAGCGCGTGGAGCCGATTCCCGCTGTGCCATCGAAGGGAGTGGACCAAAGCATGCTTGAGCGCGAATACGATGAGCAGACTGCTTAGGAGAGCATGATGAGCCATCAAGTACGAAGCGACACTTACGGTATTTGTCAGGAGTGCGACATGCAAATCGGTAAACTGAGACTGAAGGCGAATCCGGACGCGAATCTATGCCTTGTCTGTGCGGAAGAAGAAGAGTTCGCCATCCGCCACCGGCGCGTCACCCCGATTTTCGCCCGAAGCTTGAGCACAGCCTGCGCAACCAGCGGCCTCATCAACGAGACTGCATAACGACTAGTTCACGATCAAAATACAAGAGGAGAAGAAAATGAAAGAGCAAGAAGAGTACATGATTCAATTTCCAAGCCGGTTGAGCTTTAGGGCGGTGACCGCCGGGATCTCGACCGTATTTGCCCTCATGGCTTTGCTGATGACATTTGGCGCCGCTGTCGGGGGATGGGCGCTGAATATGGATGAGTTGCCCCGGCTTCCGATCGGCTTTTGGTTCTTGAGTGCGGCGGCGTGGGTATTCAGCGTCTACTTCGGCGCTAGGCTCGCTGTCGCTGCTTCCCGCTCCAGTGGCGCACGAGATGGAGTTCTTCAAGGAATCACCGTCTGGGCAGGAAGTTGCGTCGCGGCGTGCGTTCTGCTCACCCTCGGGACGGGTAGGATGTTCAACTACTCCTCCGGGCCCTCGACCGCGCCCTTTTGGGCCGCTTTCCTTGGAAATGGGTGCGCTTTGTTATTTGCAGTTTGGGCTGGCTGGCTAGGTTCCCAGTCCGAGCTAAAAGCTGCTAGGCAGGAGCGCTGGCGACACGAGGCATACCAAGACACGCGTATCGGAAAAACCGCTTGAGCATTCAATTCAAACTGACGAAGGAACGCCGCGCGAGTTCACGCTCGCGCCCTATCGCTCCAAGAAATAGTACTTGATGCTCAGAGCAATCATCATGGAGGTCAGAGTCGTGGAGTTGGGATTGCTGCTCATGGAAGGTCTCAGTGCGCCGACTCTCTCAGCATTGAGAGTCTGAAATGACCAACCGATCTGCGCGCCCAGCGAGAGGCCAAACTTGAAGTAGTAATCGTAGCCGATGGTCGGCGTAACGGATAAACCCAGCTTTGTGATCTGACCGCTGCCCACGGGGGAGCTCGTCACGGATTCGTTAAAGATCGCCAGGCCAGCTCCCGCGCCTAAATAAGCGCCTTTCAGAACTCGCGTGAATACGAACTGGGCGTGGGCCTCGGTTCGGATAATCATCGTTCCCGAGTAGTTCCATGTTCCGAAGGGGTCGGAGCCTAGCGCTGTGAAGTTGGCGGCCACATCGGGTAAGAAAAGCGCGGTGGCGCGAATTCCCGTGCTGAGATTTCGTAGCGGCAGCCAGCCAAAGCCAGTTTGTACGATCCATCCGCTTTTGCCCTGCACGACGGGGCTTAGGCTGTTGCCTCCCGTGAGCTCGACGTTGAGGCGTCGCCAAGGAGCGCGGTACTCTTGTGCGCGTGCCGCAGCTGCAGCGTACTCGGGCATCTCAAGCGTCCATTTTTCTTCTCGCACGGTGCCGCGCGGGGAGACGGCGCGTACGTTTAAAGTCGTGTTCGGTCCGTTGATGGATGTCGGAAAAACGAACTTTCGATCCTTGCTCAAAGACACCGTGTCCGTACCGATGAGCATATCCTCATCAGGGGATTCGAACGCGCCCTCGAGCACCGCGCTTAATCCGTTTTCGTCGACGCGGACATCGAGTTGATCGGATTTCCATTTTACTAACGTGGCAGTGTCCTTGGGTTTGAGCTGGGCTGGCCAGCTCTCGGCAAAGGCGGTCGATGCAAAAGCACTCCATATGATGATCGTCAGGGTGAGGGTGCGTGTCATTCTAGGGATGATAAGTGTTGACGCCTGGAGTCGCAAGGAGGTCTGCAAAGATGTGTTCTCAGGGCGGAGAACTGTTGTGCTAAAACGGGCGCATGACCAAAGCGCTGAAAATTGCCGGATATCTGGAAGCCGCCTCTTGGCTCGTTCTACTAGGAAGCATGTGGATGAAATATAAGGAAGGCGTCGCGGGTGCTACCCACTACCCGGGGATGGTGCACGGCGGACTCTTCATCGCGTATGGGTGCTGTGCCGCGATCGTGAACGGCGAAGAAAGCTGGCCATCTAAGAAGCTTCTTGCTGCGCTAGGCCTGAGTGTCGTTCCGTTCGGGACGCTCGTGTTTGATCGAAAGTATTTGGCTTAGGCGCAATTCCAACTCGTCAATTCCGCTTTTCAAATACGAGATCGAGCGCGACTTTGACTTCGTCTTCCACACGAATCGTCGCAAAGACGCTCTTCGCGGATTTGACT
>JBGAWT010000305.1:0-2206 GCA_044227445.1 Bdellovibrionia bacterium
CCTTGAGTTCACGGCATCCAAAGTAGCCGGTGCCGACCTGGAAGATCACGTCAGCGCCTTGAAGGTGATGGGAGCTCAGGCCGCCTTCGCCCGTATTGTGATAGCAGCCCGCCATTTTCGCGCCCCGGTTGAGCGCTTGGATGGCGTTGGCCGAAAGAGAGCCAAAGCTCATGGCCGAGATATTAATGATGGAGGGTGGGCGCCACGCTTTGGCACGACCGTGAGTCTCTCCCAAAGTCTTGGAGCAGGGGATGGACTCTGCCTTGTCATGAATGGAGGCAGCGAACGCGGAGTCTCCGTGAGGAAACACAGCGTGTTTAATGATGGGATAACCGATTCCATAGATTTGGTCGTCGGTACCGAATCCAAAGTAGTTGTTCTCGCCGCGAGCGGAGCGGTAGATCCATTCGCGCTCTTCGCGGTTAAATGGAGCTTCTTCGCGATTTCCGGCGACGATGTACTGGCGAAGCTCAGGACCGATCTCGATGAGGAGATAACGCAACCTGCCAATCACGGGAAAGTTGCGCAGGATATTGTCGCTAGAGATCCAGCGGTCGTGCACGAAGAGCGCGACCAGGGGTACAGCGATGATTGCCGCAATAACGAGAGCAAGCTCCATCGAAGGGCTTATCGGACTTTGAATCTATGGACTTAACTCACCCTAGAGCGCGTATGCGACGCCCAGCACAAAGGATGTCGCGGCGATCGGGGTCGTTGAGATCGTGATATTGAAGTAATCGAAATCCAGGCTGACTTGAAGGTTGTGAATTCCCTTGAGCGGAATGCGCAACGCCGCGCCCACTCCGATATCGCAGTTGTTGAGCGACATAAAAGCGAAGCCGTTGAACATCGGCGAGTACTTGGCGTAGCCCGATAGGAGCATCCCGTTCTTAAACGTGTAGCTTGCCACCGGGTGGAGCTGCGGGCCGTTCATGTAGCGGAAGCCAAAGTCTTCGGGCCACACGAACATCGTCGTAAAGTAATAGCCGGCTCGAATCGACACGCTCCAGGGCGTGCGCACCATCGGCAGCCTGAATCCCGCCGTACCATCGATGTTCAAGAATCGAACTTGGTAACCGCCCGGAAAGGATGAGGTGATCGGCAGCGCGGTAAACGAGATTTTCGCAGCTGCATCCCAGTTGGGCGGAAAGACGATGAAGGATCCCGCAGCGCGAACGTTCATCGCTGTGAGGAAGACATTTCCGACGCGGAAATCGTAGTAGAACATGGTCGTAAACGCGGGACCCGCGTCCACCATCCAACGCTTAAACGGATTACTTCCGGGTGAACCCGAAAACTCGATGGCCGCTTCCTCGCGCTGAATATTTCCCTTGGGATCAATGGCCATCAAATGCACCGGGGTTTTGGTCTTGTGCACGGGCACTTTGATCTCGAAGCGACCGTCGGGGTCGACTTCGACGGGCGTTAGGTTCCAGAGCAGGCTCGAGAGCTTTTTGTCGTACTTGCCCTTGAGCGAGACAAACAGGATTGCTTCACCCTCAGGAGTATGGCCTGGCTTGGCGCGCAAAGGCTCATCGCTCCAGATGAGCTCTACGATTTGCTTTGTCTTGTCGTTATCTCTTTGGAGAACCGGAGTCTGAAGTTTCGCGGGATCAAGCTTTTCGCCTTCTCCTTCGGCCGCATCAGCAGCCTTGCCCGAAGGCGCAAGGGGCGCGGGTGACGGACTTGCGGCTGGTGCGGGGGCTTCGGCCGCAGGTTTTTTTTCCGTTTTACTTTTAGCCGCAAGGGCAGTCGAGGCGAGCGCGAGCGAAAGCGTTGTCAGCAACGCTAAAAAAAGCCCGGCATAGGCCCTTACTATCACTCCATAGCCCCCTTGGTGCGCGCTCCTCCATTGAGAGGAGACCTTATTAGTAGGCTACTCTGCCCCAAATCAGCATGGAAGCTTCTTTCGGGGGAACCTCATTAAATTCTGCGGAGGATACCCACCGATTGACGACCCGTATCATCGAAGTGTTTGTGACTTGTTCGTTCAACTCAAGTGCGAAACGCAGCCAAAGCTCGTGATGGATGAGATCTGCGAGATCCAAGGTAGAGAGCATGTCGAGACTTCGTCCAAACAATCGGTAGCGCGGTTCTCCTTTGGATTGAGGAGCCTTCTGCACAGCAATCTGAATCAAGTGGCAACCTTCAGGGATTTCAATGCCCCAATCTCCCGTAATCGGTTCGTCTGGCCCCCATACGATTT
>JBGAWT010000031.1:0-7205 GCA_044227445.1 Bdellovibrionia bacterium
GGAGTCATGAAGTTCTATATACCCCCTAGGGGGTATATAGTCAACTAGTCCTCGCCCTTCTTTTCGTTTTCCTCCCATTCGCCGATGTTCGGCGAGTTGAGAGCATTGTCTTTGCGAATTTCGGGGTGTCGGATTTGACCACCCAAGTTGTTCGTCCAAGCCAGAATCACTAATGACAAAGTAGCCAAAACCGTCACCAAGGGAGTTGCCCACTTGGGCAGGGACTGTTTCTTGAATGAGATGCCTAAACTGACCAATGCCCCTAGGGCCGCTGCGCCAATGAGCCAGATCGCCTTTTCAGCAACTTCTTCGTGAATTTCAATCAGGTTTTCGGAGATTTCTGGAAGATGCTCGATGAGCTCCTCAGTGGGCTTGCCCGAAAGGAACGTAGGAATAGTGATGATTCCGCTGAGCAGTACGATGAACAGGCCTGGGCGGGCGAGAGGATCGCTTTTTCGCCACCAAGCGACCAGTAATATCGGGACCGCGATGAGCATCCCACCAATCGGAAGATGATTCAGCATGAGATGGATGTGAGCGGCATTCATTTGATTTTCTCCTTGGGGCATATTGCCCACCTCAAGGGACAATGTGTCCCGGCCGGTGAGGCAAAAGTTCGCATTTAAATTTGAATGGAGCATTAAACATGCCAAGGCAGTTAGTTTTTGAAACGGTCCGAGTTGCCACCAACTCTTAAAACTCGCGCATTCCGCAAGCTCCGCCAATTTTTTGAATGAACGCTCTCACGGCCGCTTGGACGAGCGGCACGCTCTTTGCTCCCGTATTCATTAGAAGGCTGGAACGAGGGAATTATGAAACTGGAATGTCGCTGGAACGAGAAGTTGCGGTTTACCGCTCAATCGGGTGAGCACAAGGTCGAGATGGATACTCATGCCCCCATGGGAAGCGATACGGCGCTAACGCCAAAACAGCTTCTGGTCGCCGGGATTTGCGGTTGCACGGGAATGGACGTGGTCGCCCTCCTCAAAAAAGGCAAGCAACCCCTTGAGTCTTTTCAAATCGAAGCCGACGCGACGCCGACTGAGGGCGCTTATCCGGTTGTCTACAAAGAGATCAAGCTTGTCTTTAAACTCAAAGGCCAACTCGATGAGTCTAAGGTCATTGAATCGGTGAGGCTTTCGCAGACCAAATACTGTGGTGTGAGCGCGATGGTTTCGAAGGCTGTGCCGATTTTGTACACCATCGAGCTCAATGGAAAAAACATCGGCGTGGGCCGCGCCGAGTTCAAATAACTGAAGGGAGAAACAATGAAAAAGAACATTCACCCGATCGAAAGAGTGGTTCGTGTCGTAGGCGGTGCTGGACTTGTAAGCCTAGCGTTTTGGGGGCCGACTAATTATTGGTTTTTGTTAGGTCTCATTCCTATTGCCACTGGGCTAATCGGCTGGTGCCCGCCTTATGCGTTGCTTGGGATTAGCACGTGCGCCAAGAGCCGCGCTCACTGAGTGGAAGGAAGATCAGATATCTGAAAGGAAAGCCGTATGGATATCTCACAAATACAGTTTTACTTGATACCCGCTGCATTTGTCGGCCTTGTCGCCTGGCGGTTTCTGAGGTCTCGGCAAGTTCGGAAGCAGCTGCCTGCTCTTCTGTCGCAAGGCGCAATTGTCGTCGATGTTCGTAGTGCGGCTGAGTATTCGAGTGGCGCGCGCGCTGGAAGCATCAACATTCCGTTGGCGGAGCTTGAAAGCGGAGCAAACAAACTGGATCACCAGAAGCCAGTCATCGTGTGCTGCGCTTCGGGAGCACGCAGTGCGACGGCGGCTGCGCTGCTTAAGCGCAAAGGTTTTCAGAACGTAGTGGACGCAGGTCCTTGGACGAATACCGTATGAATACATTAGTTGTGTGTCCCAAGTGCGAAAAGGTAAACCGAGTTGCCTTAGAGAAGGCCGAAACCGCGACGCCTGTTTGTGGAAGCTGTAAGTCCGCCTTGCCGCTTCATGGAGGTGTGCAAGATGTCAGCGGGACTGCGCTTAACAAGCTTATTCAGGCCGCGGACAGGCCCCTCGTCGTCGATTTTTGGGCGGAATGGTGCGGTCCTTGTAAGGCTTTTGCGCCTACGTTTAACGCAGCAGCGCGTGAAATGAGAGGCCAGGTGATTTTTGCAAAGCTGGATACGGAGGCATTTTCTCTGGCGTCTCAGACCTTTCACGTTCGTGGAATTCCTACGCTGATCGTATTTAAGGATGGGATCGAAGTGGATCGTCGTTCTGGCGCCATGCCGCTTCCCATGTTTCTCGAATATTTGGCGCGGTGGAAATGAGGGAGTGTCATGGCGATTAAAATTAACTTTAAACGCGAGATCAAAGGCGACCTAGCTGCTGTGATTGAACGCGTGACTGGTGCGTTGAAGGCTGAGGGTTTTGGTGTCCTCACCCGAATCGACCTTCATTCAAAAATTAAGGAGAAGCTAGGCAAGGAGATCAGGCCTGTAGTGATCTTGGGCGCCTGCAATCCGCAACTCGCTTTTGAGGCCTATCAACAGAATCCTGATGTCGCGGCTCTCCTTCCGTGTAATGCGGTCGTCAGGGAGATCGAAGCGGGTCGCGTTTCGGTGGAGTTCGCGAAACCCTCTGCCCTGATGGAAATGGTCGGCGATCAAAAACTTGTTGAGTTCGCGCGAGCCGCGGACGCCAAGCTTCAGAGGGCGTTAGAGAGTGTGTAGGCAGACACCGCAGTATTGTCACTTTTCGCCAAAGGTTGGCGTGGTTCGAATTGTCACTCTGATGCGCGAAAAAGACCCAGCCGCGCACGTGAGAGTCAAAATCTCCGCTTTGAAAAAAGAGGCAGGCAAATTCGTCTACTAGATGGTGTTTTGGACTAGTCGAGGTTGCCTTTCAACAACGGTAAGGCAATGAGAAGACATTGGCACTATGAGCGTGTCTTCTTGATGAAGTAGGAAAATCCCATCGCAAAACTTACGGTCTGCAAAATCATCTCGGGTTGAGTCAACAAAAAGGGTCGCAATCCAAAGTACCTTTCCTTGAGGTAGAGAAAACCTTCGATGTTGCTGGGGCTCGGAGCCACGGATGCAAGATGAAAGAGAACAAAAAGCACACCCGCGATGATCCAGGTCCTTGGCCAATAGTGGCGCGTGCGTAAAGTCTCCCGAAACGGAAGAAACGCGGAAACGATCAGCGCACCGCGAAGCAGTTGCACGGGAAGCATCCACGTCATCGTGTGGGACCACTCGATGGCGTTTTGCTCGTTTCGGAGAAAATTAAAGAACGGATCGCTTCCCATGTAAAACGGCTTGGTCAGCAGGGGGTAGGCGATGGCTCCCGAAACAAAATAGGCGAGAACGTAAAGAATTGTGCTTTTGATGATTAAGGCGATCATTCGTAGGTCTCCCGTTTCGCAAGCCTTCGGTCTTATGTGCCCACATTCGTCAAATTATGCCAGCATCCTTGTAAGCCTTCATTTCGTCTCCCGTAATAAACGCAAAGATCCTGGGCTCCGATCCATTGGGTCGATCTCAATAATGTAAAGGGTTTCATGGACTTGGCTGAGCTGGCAAAGCTGAGTCAATCACGGGGCATCACAACCCAAATGTTGGCCGATCACTTTCAAGTGGCGACAACGACCATCAAGGTACGTCTCAGGAAACTGAGTCGGCCTTGATGGTATTTTTCGAGAGGAGAAGAAAATGGACGGTGCATTTAAAGTGGTTGCTTATGCGATTTCCCTAGCGTGCCAGCTTGTTGCCGCAGGGAGACTTCCGCAAGCAACGGGCGATGGATTCGAAAACGCAAATGGTTAGTCTTGGCCAATTTAATTGGTCTTTGCAGAAAACGGGGCGTCTCGCGCGTTAGGACGCCCCAGAGTCATTTATAATTTTCGGGAACTTCACGACGAGCCGATCCTTCTGCTGTTCGATTTGCGCTTTGTTCGCATCGACATTGAGGGGTGCCGGAAATGATCGATGAAAACTCGAGCTGAAATACGAGTTTGAACCCTCTTGTTCGGACTTTCTCTCCACTTGACCCGAAATGGCCACTTGTCCGTTTTCAACTTTCACGGTGACCTTCTCAGGTTTCAGTCCTTCTACTGATATATCGTAATAAACAAAGTGGGCATCTTCGCGTTGCTTGATATCGGCAGCATTTCCGCCACCAAATTTCTTACGAAACCAGGAGTCAAAGATGCCTCCCCCTTCATTCGAATCGAATTGTTTCAACATTCCGGCGCGCATTCGTCGCATTTCCTCGAATGGGTCTCGGGACCGACCGAAGAAATCGTCGTTAAAGAACTGGTCAAAGAGCGGCTCCATCTGCTTGGCGCTTGCGATAGGAGATCGAAGTACATACCTCTCCTTGACGAGAAGTTGTGCGCCAAACATTAAAGCAGCCCCAAGTATCAGACCGCCCATACCGAAGACAATTTTGGACTGAAGAAGCTTCATGTCATCCGCTCCTTGCCAAAGGGAGGTGTCCAGTTGCCAGCATACCAGGCCGTCCCCCACGGGTGCCCGAGCCGCTACCAAATCTCCAACGATAGATTTCGTCTTCCAATCGTTCCAAGGATCGATTCACTGCGGCCTTGGCGGTAGTGCCCATGGATTTCGCGGTAAAAGTCCGATAGTGGGATTGAATAGTCACAGTAGAAGCAAAAAGCTGATTGGTTTTTTCAACTAATCCAATCCCCTCAGACCCGGGTGGAGCGATGGCCAGTAATTGAAGTAGCGGAGTTTTGCTTCTTTTTTCAGCTCCGGATCGTCTTCAACAAAACCAAATAAGATTGATTTTTCAGCTCCTTTAAATGGGTTTTTTGCGTATTCATACTGCCTTTCTCCAGTAAATAAGCCCCCGATCTCATTCAGAATCAGGGGCTTCATTGAACGAACCCCTGGCCAATTCTCGGGATTTTAGTTTATGCTGAGACTCAATTCAATCAGGATGCAACACGTTGTCCAGTCGTAGGGTGCTCCTCCTTTTCTCTCGTCTGTCCGAGGAGCTTGCCGAGAAACTTCGTGCCTTCAGCGCCGCTTGCGATCTTGATCTGGCGGGGCTTTGACGATTCGGCTTTGGGCACAACCACTCTGAGAATCCCGTCCTCGTAATTGGCCTCGATTTGGCTGGTATCCACTCCGATCGGTAGGGCGAAGGTTCTTTGGAAACGCCCAAAGCGCCTTTCAGAGTACGTATGCCCGTCTTCTTTTTTTCGGACGTTATTGCGACGTTCCCCGGAGATAACGATTTGATTGTCGATCACCTCCATTTTGATGTCGTCCTTCTTTACTCCGGCCACCTCCAAAGCTAAGAGATAGTGGTCGTCGGCTTCTTCGATCTCGCAAGCAGGGACAAACTGCGAGTCGGTTCGGAGGCCTTGCGTAGGGGTAAGACAATCGTCAAAGAGCCGATCAAACTCACGCCGGAGTTCGGTGATGGGGTTAAATGCATCTCTCCACAAAACAGTTCCATGATTCATATTGATCTCTCCTTTCGTTTTTTTGTTTTACTGCCACTTAGCAAACAAATGAGTTCATCGAAAAATCTGTCAAGACGCCGCCTGAATGTTTGTGTTTTTTGGTGGCCGGGGCCCGCTCCGATGGGACCGCCAAAATAGAATCTGATTCTTTAACCTCTGCTCTACAGTCTGCAGCGTATCGAGCGGTGATAGTCCAAAGGCCGTGGCCATAAACGGCCCGTGCTTTGTGTAAATGTCCAACCCGCAACGGTATCCATCTACCTTCCATTCAAGGATAGCGACCGCCATCGAGTCGTAAGGAGCGGAGTCCAAGATTCGGCTCAAAGTAAGATTCGCTGCGACCCTGAGCTCCTCATCCGCTTCAAAGTTCTTAAAGTAAAATTGGCTGATCATGACGTGCTCCTTTCTAAGCCGCCTCTTCGACGGATTCGTAGTACTCAACTTCCGGCAACCACTCATAAAACCGCAGCAGTTCGTTATTGCTCTTGCAGTTCGGGCAATAGCGGTCAAACACTGTGTGACACGTGAAGTGTTGCGAGCAGAGATTACAGGGTCTCGAAAGATGCCTATCCTGCTGTCTTTGAGGAGAACGAGCGGTCCAGTATTTTTTAAAAGTGTGTCTCATAAACATCTCCTTTTTATATCTGGCTGTTAGTGTGATGCGTGTGGGAATCGTCTGTTAGGCCTTGGGCTTGAAGATAGGGCAGCGCGCCGCCCTCGATGGTTGGAAGGCGATTCTCGTCAATCAGCTTGCGGGAACCGTTGTCAACCTGACACGCGTTCCGTTCATGAAGTTCCAGGCGATTCTTGGCGCAGGCGGCCGGTGTTGCGACCAGCGCCCGTCCAAACAGATCGTCCATTTTTGGAAAACGAAAGTCAGGGTGGACTCCGATTTGGCCCATCGCACTCCAGGCAATCATTGTTATGACAAAGACGGTGGTAGGATAAAGGGTATGCAAAAAACGATTACAATTAGATGCGTAAGTCATAGCGTTACTCCTTTCTGATCTGCCTCGGTCTCCAAGGAGGCAGGGTTAAAGTGATGTATTAGCCGTGTATCGGTTACCTAAAAAATAATATAAATTCGGTCTTTTTTTTGTCAAGACAGCCCAGAGATGGGGAAAAAAATTGTTGTTTAGAGGGGTTAGAGTCGCAATTAGACGGTGTTTTTTGTGGAGCGTCTAAAAATTAAACAGTGCTTGTTAAAATTTATCGTGGTGTCGACCCCTCGCGGTCGGTCCTCTGGCCGTATCCACCATTTTCGGGCCTGAAAATAAAAAGGGCCTGTGGGTCAAAAGATCTCGCAGGCCACTTGAAGTGGTGGAGACGGTGGCCGTCGCCTTCCGGTTCTCGCGCTAGTCGCGCTCGACCTGCAGGCCGGGCTCACTCGCCACCCAATAAAGCGGGTACCCGGATCGCTCCGCCTTTCGCCGCTCGCACATCCTGTGCTCGCTACTCCCACCGCAAGGTACAAAACGCTGGCGCGTTTTGTCGATCGTATTTCCACATTTTGAGCCCGCTAAAAAGCAAGAGCCCGCGGACACTATCTGTCGCGCGGGCTCAAAATGGTGGACCGACTGTCATGCCGGACGAACCGCGCTATCCTCTATGATTCTATTCATGTTCATCTCAAAACCCAGTTGAAAAGTTCGAATAAAATTCCGCTTAGATATCTGAAAAGTGAACTTTCTTCACAGCAGATCGCGGATGAGTTCGGGGTGTCGAAGCAGTTCGTGCTGACGCAGTTGCGTAAGGCT